>JANOTZ010000145.1:0-17875 GCA_031416735.1 Frankiales bacterium | reverse complement strand
ACGGCCTGGCCGACCCGGAGCTGGCCGCGACGCAGGTGCTCAAAGGTCAGGGGCAGGTCGTGGATCAGGTGCTTGGCCTTGGTGAGCCGGGCAGTGGCGGTGATCTGCGCGATGTCGCAGGCCGTCGCGATGTCGAGCGCCACGAACCCCATCGCGCGGTCACTGTCGGGCTGGGCCCGGCAGACGTCCTCGACATCGACCAGGGCCTGCGCGCGGGCCGCGAACAGCTGGGCGTCCTGCTCCTCGAGCTCAGCCAGGCGGTCGAGAGCGCCCGCCTTACGCACCGAGGTGAAGAGATCCATCACCCAAACCTATATTCCATCATCGACAAGATCGAGGCTCTGTCAAAATCTGTGGATACCCGTTTTGGAGGGACATCCGACCAGAACTCATGGATCAGGTTAGGCCGCGGCGATGCGTGGCGTGCAGGCGGCGGTGGAGCCCCAAGCAGCGGTCAGTGCGCGAGAAGAGGCCCGGGCATCGGACTCTCCCGCGACGAGGCAGCGCGCAGGAAGGTGGAAGAACCGCTGTGGACGCAGCCCACGGCGGAGGTGGGCCGACCGGCAGAGGCGTGTGGCAGGGTCGAGAAATGCTGCAGTTCCGCGGAAAGCCGATGCCGGAGACCTCCCTGGTCATGGCGATCGTCAACCGCACCCCCGACTCGTTCTTCGACAAGGGCGCGACCTTCGGGCTGGACGCCGCCCTCGCCAGGGTCGACCAGGTGGTCGAGGAGGGCGCCCACATCGTGGACATCGGCGGCGTCAAGGCCGCGCCCGGCGAGGAAGTGTCCGCCGACGAGGAGGCCCGCCGGGTCCTCGAGGTGGTGGAGCGGGTCAGGGACCGGCACCCATCAACCGTGATCAGTGTCGACACCTACCGCGCGTCGGTCGCCAGGCTGGTGCTGGAGGCCGGCGCCGACATCGTCAACGACGCCTGGCAGTGCCCCGAGCCCGAAACGCTCGAGGTCGCGGCGTCGTTCGGCGCGGGTGTGGTCTGCACGCACGCCGGCCACCTCCCGCCCCGCACCCGCCCCCACCGGGTGGCCTATGACGACGTAGTTGCCGACGTCATCACCACCGTCACCGACCTGGCCGAGCGGGCCGTTGCCGCCGGTGTACCGCGGGAGTCGGTGCTCATCGACCCCGGCCACGATTTTGGCAAGAACACCCGGCACTCCCTTGCCGTCACAGCCCGGACGGGTGAGCTCGTCGCGACGGGCTGGCCGGTCCTGATGGCCCTGTCCCGCAAGGACTTCGTGGGGGAGGTCCTCGACCTACTCCCCGACGAACGACTGGAAGGCACCCTGGCTGCCACCGCAGTGTGTGCCTGGCAGGGAGCGCGGGTGTTCCGCACCCACGACGTCACAGCCACCTTGCGTGTACTGCGCATGGTGGACGCGCTCCGCGGGCTCACCGATCCGATTGTCAACGTCAGGGGCCTTGCCTGATGCGCGTCGCCTTCCTACCCTCGGCACCCTTCCTGCTCCCAGGTCTGGGCGGGGGGCCCAAGGACCTCAGATTCGCTTGCCTGCAAGCGATCTCGACCCTCGATGGTCCCGTGACAGTTCTCGGGGCGGCCACCACCGACGGCCCTATCGGGGGTTCGGTCGACGCCACGCCTTGGGGTGCCCGCGGCCGCCCCACCGCAGACGCGCTTCCCCTGGCCCTCGCGGTGGGTGCCTCGCTCCTGGAAGGGCGCGAGCACACCCTCGTCGGGATCGCGCCGCGCAGTGGGGTGACGACCGGCACCGCGCCGACGGCCGTCACCGGGGTGGCGACCGTCGAACGTGGCCCGAGGTCCGAGCCGCAGTTGGCGGCAGCCGAAAACGGAGACGCAGCGGGTGACCTCGTGCTCACCGGTTCGGTGCTCGTCGTCGCGGACGGCACTGCGACCCGCACCGAGAAGGCGCCCGGCCACTTCGATGCGCGAGCCGAGCCTTTCGACGTACAGGTTGAGAAAGCCTTGGCTGCAGGGGATCCGGAGGCTCTGCTCGCCCTCGACCCGGCCTTGGCTGCCGAGTTGTGGGTCGGTGGACTCGCGACCTGGCAGGCGGCGGCGCGGGCCTTGCAAGGCCACAGGTGGCGGGGAGAGGTGCTCTGGTCCGGCGCGCCTTTCGGCGTCTACTACGCCGTCGCGACCTGGTGCCTCGCCGACTGAGGGCGTGCAGCATCCTCGTCCCATGACTGGACCACTGTCAGGGACCCGTGTCGTCGAACTGGCCGGGCTGGGCCCCGCGCCCTTCGCGGCGATGTTGCTGGCCGACCTCGGCGCGGACGTCATCCGCGTGGATCGCACCGTGCCGGGCGGGCTGCAGCTCGGCAGCGGCTCGCGGGAGGACCTCATCAACCGCGGCAAGCGGTCGCTCGCCGTGGACCTGAAGAACCCCGCAGGCCGGGACCTCGTCCTGGATCTGGTGGCCACCGCGGACGTCCTCATCGAGGGCTTCCGTCCCGGTGTGGCCGAGCGGCTCGGGCTCGGACCGGAGGACTGCTGGGCGCGCAACCCCCGGGTCGTCTACGGCCGGATGACCGGCTGGGGCCAGGAGGGTCCGCTGGCCAATGTGGCCGGGCACGACATCGGCTACATCGCCCTGACCGGTGCGCTGTGGGCGATCGGGCGGGAGGGGGAGGCGCCGGTTGCGCCGCTGAACCTGCTCGGGGACTACGCGGGTGGCTCGATGTTCCTCGTCATGGGAGTGCTCGCCGCCCTCCTCGACGTGCAGCGCAGCGGACAGGGCCAGGTCATCGACGCCGCGATGGTCGACGGCACCTCGGTCCTCACCACCATGTTCAGCGCGATGGCGGGCATGGGCGTCTGGGACATGAGCCGTCGGTCTGGCAACGCCCTCGACTCGGCCGCCCCGTGGTACGACGTCTTCGAGTGCGCGGACGGCAAGTGGGTCGCGGTGGGTGCCCTGGAGCCGCAGTTCTACGCCACGCTGGTCGGCCTGTCGGGCTTCCGGGAGGGCGCGGACGACACCCGCTTCCTGCAAGTCCCGCAGGCGCAATGGCCTGCCTGCAAGGCGGAGTGGGCCGCGCACTGGAAGACCCGCAGCCGCGACGAGTGGGCTGCCCTGCTCGGCGACACCGACGCCTGCGTGCAGCCGGTCCTCACCTGGGCGGAGCGGGAGACGCACCCGCATCTGGCCGCCCGGCAGACCCTGGTGGAGATCGACGGCCGGATGCAGGCGGCCCCCGCGCCCCGGCTGAGCCGCACCCCGCTCTCCGTCCAGCGCCAGCCACCGCTGCCCGGCGAGCACACCAGGGAGATCGCCCGCGAGCTCGGCCTCAGCGAGGCGGCTCTCGACGCGCTCCTCGCGGACGGCGCCGTCACGGCTCCGGCGCCCACGTAGGCCCCCTGTGGTCGGACCTACCATCCAGGACGTGGCCACAGCAGAGGAGTCGTGTTGAGCAGCAACGACGGACGTGTCGTCGTCATCACCGGTGCAGGTGGGGGGATCGGCCGGGCCGAGGCCCTGCTGTTCGCCCAGGAGGGCGCGCGGGTGGTCGTCAACGATGTCAGCACCGACGGCGCCCAGGCGGTGGTGGAGGAGATCGTCGCCCAGGGTGGCGAGGCGGTGGCCCACACCGGTGACATCAGCGAGTGGGAAGGTGCCGGCACCCTCATCCAGACCGCGCTCGACACCTTCGGCGGGCTGGACACGCTCGTCAACAACGCCGGGATCCTGCGCGACCGGATGTTCGTCAACATGGGCATCGAGGACTGGGACGCCGTCATCAAGGTGCACCTGCGGGGCACCTTCGCACCGACCAAGCACGCCGTCACCTATTGGCGCGAGCAGAGCAAGGCCGGTGACCAGCGGGTCGCGCGCATCGTCAATACCTCAAGCCCGTCGGGGATCTACGGCAACATCGGCCAGGCCAACTACGGCGCGGCCAAGGCCGGCATCGCCGCCTTCACCCAGATCCTGGGCGAAGAGCTCTGGCGGTACGGCGTGCTGGCGAACGCCATCGCTCCCAGCGCCCTCACCGGCATGACCGAGGGCCTCACCGGCTATGTCGACCGGCTCAACGAGCTGGAGGAGCGGACCGGCTGGAAGAACCCTGGCGGTCCCGAGCACATCGTCGCACTGGTGGTCTGGCTCGGCTCTCCGCTGTGCCAGGTCAACGGGCAGGTCTTCAACGTCCGGGCCGGTCACGTCAGCGTCGCGGAGGGCTGGAACCCGGGACCGGCGTACGAGAAGGAAGGCACCTTCGAGGTGGCCGAGCTCGACCAGGTCGTCCCTGGCCTGGTGGCCAAAGCCGCTCCCCAGGTGGACGCCTACTCGCGACCGAAGTCCTACGGCGCATGAACGACCTGGACACCGCCGCCACCATCCTGCGGGTGGCACTCGGCATCGTGATGTTCGCGCACGGCTGGAACCACCTGTTCGGTCCCGGTGGGGTGGAGGGCACCGCCAAGTGGTTCGGCTCGATGGGGCTGCGACCCCCGAAGGTGCACGCCCTCGCCAGTGGTCTCACCGAGGTCGGCGCCGGGGTCGGGCTGGTCATCGGCCTCCTCACGTCGCTCCAGTGCGGCGCCGTGGTTGGCGTGATGGCGGTGGCCCTGGTGACCGCCCACCGGACCAACGGCTTCTTCATCTTCAAGCCCGGTCAGGGCTATGAGTACGTCTCGTTCCTCGCCCTGACCGCGGTGGCCCTGGCCGTTCTCGGCCCCGGACGCCTGTCCCTCGATCACGTGCTCGACATCGACCTGAACGGTCTCGTCGGGCTCGCGCTCTCCGCCGGCCTCGGGCTGGTCGGGGCCACGGCCCTGCTGGTCACCAGCTGGCGCCCTTCCCGATGAAGATCGTCGTCGTCGGTGCTGGGCTGGCCGGGCTGCGCGTCGCAGAAACCCTGCGGGACAAGGGTTTTGACGGTGAGCTCGTGCTGGTGGGAGACGAGACCCACCTGCCGTACGACCGGCCACCGCTGAGCAAGCACGTGCTGCGGGGTGAGCGCCAGCCGATGTACCTGCGGCCTGAGGACTCCTACGACGAGCTGCGCCTGGACCTGCGTCTCGGGACCGCTGTCACCGGCCTCGACCTCACCGCCCGGCAGGTCCTCACCTCAGCCGGACCGATCGGCTTCGACCAGCTCGTCATCGCCACCGGAGCCACGCCGCGCCGCCTGCCCGGCGCCCCAGGACGGGTGCTGCGCAGCCTCGACGACTGCCAGGAGCTGGCGCCGCTTCTTGTGCCCGGCAACCGGATCGGCATCGTGGGCGCGGGCCTCATCGGCTGCGAAGTCGCGGCCAGCGCCCGGTCCAAGGAGGTCGAGGTCCACCTCATAGACCTGCTGCCCAAACCGATGATGCGGGTGCTCGGCGAGCAGGTCTCCGAGCGGATCGTCGAGCTGCACGAGAGCCACGACGTGCACTTCCACCTCGGCACCGGGGTCGTCTCCGCCACCGCCACCAGGCTGGAGCTCACGGACGGCACGGTCCTGGAGGTGGACGCGGTTCTCGAGGCGATGGGGGTGGCCCCGGCCACCGGTTGGCTCGAGGGCAGCGGCTTGACCCTCGCCGACGGCGTCCTGTGCGACGGGGTCGGTCAGGCCGTCGACGAGGCTGGCCAGGCGATCGACGGGGTGTGGGCCGTCGGTGATGTCGCGAGCTGGTCGGACACTGCCGGCCTGGCCCGACGGCTGGAGCACTGGACCAGCGCGGTCGAGCAGGCAGGGGTGGCGGCCGCGGCGATCCTGGGCCGCCGCGAGCCGGTCGCCGCCGCGCCCTACTGGTGGAGCGACCAGTTCGACGTGAAGCTGCAGGGGCTGGGCTTCCCGCACGCCGACGACGACGTGCAGGTGGTCGAGGTGGGCCCCAAGCGCAGGCCCCTGGCCCTCTACTCGCGGGATGGGCGGCTGACGGGGGTCGTCGGGTTCTCCGCCGCGGCGTTCGTCATGCGGCTGCGGCAGCAGGTGCTCTCCGGGGCCCCGTTGTCTGACGTGCTGGCCTCCCTCGAGGCCTGACCCGCCCAGCAGGATTCCGGCCCCGGGCGTCGAAGTCCGCAGGACTGCCTCTTCCTTGGAGTACCCGTGCGTCTGCGCCGCCTCGTCCTGCCCCTGCTCGCCGTGTCGCTCGCCGTGCCCCTGGTGGCCGTGGCTGGGCCGGCGTCCAGCGCCCCCAGTTTCCAGCAGTTCACCTCACCGGTCGGCGTGCCGCTTCTCACCGGTGCCCCCGAGCCGGTCGCGGGCGCCATCAAGACGCTCAAGGGCAACGGCGTCGTCCCGGTGTTCGGCATCTACAGCCAGACCGGGATCGGTGACTCCTGCGGTGAGCCGGGCCTTGGTGTCGACCCGAAGACCGGCGACGTGCTCTACCAGTGCGGACTGCAGACCCTGCTCGTGAACGGTTTCGGCGCGGGCGGCAAGGCCACCTGGAAGCCGGTCCAGCCGCTGGTCGAGAGCGTCCAGTCGAGCGACCCGATCATCTGGCGGGACACCGACACCGGCCGGGTGTTCCTGAACCAGTTGATGCCGCAGGGCTGCTCGGCTCAGGCCTACACCGACGACTTCGGCAAGAACTGGACGCAGAGCGCCGCCGGCTGTGCCCTCGGCATCTCCTTCGATCACCAGACGATCGGCACCGGGGTCCCGACCACCTTGAAGACGACGCCGGCCTACAAGAACGTCGTCTACTACTGCACGAACGACCTGGCCACCCTCAACTGCGGCGCCAGCCTCGATGGCGGTCTGACCTACGGGCCGTCCCACCCGGTCTTCACCGACCCGCTCGAGAGCTGCTCGCCGATCGTCGGCCACATCAAGTCGGCTCCGGACGGCACCACCTACGTCATGCCGGACGGCTGCGACGACGAGGCGGGCAAGCAGGCCGTCTTCGTCAGCACCGACAACAGCCTGACCTGGACCAAGCGCTCCATCCCGACGAAGCAGGCCGGCGACGCCGGCCACCCGTCGGTGGGCGTGGCCAGCGACGGCACCGTCTATGCGGCCTACGGGTCGGGCGACAACGGCAAGGGCGGCCGTGTGCACGTCGCGGTCAGCACCACCAAGGGCCAGCGCTGGTCGGTGCCCTCGGTGCTCGGCCTGGACCTTGGCGTCAAGGTGTCGCGCTTCCCACTGGCGGTGGCCGGTGACGGCGACCGCGCCGCGGTGGCCTACCTCGGCAGCACCAGTGGTGAAGACCCTGGCAGCAAGCGCAACTTCGCCGGGGCCTGGCACATGTACGTCTCCTACACCTACGACCGAGGCAAGCACTGGAAGACCTACGACAGCACGCCGACCAGCCCGGTCCAGGTCGGCTCGGTCTGCACCGGTGGCACGTCCTGCTCCGACGACCGCAACCTGCTCGACTTCAACGGCATGGTCCTCGACGGTAAGGGCCGCGTCGTCATCGCGTTCGCCGACGGCTGCCTCAAGACCAAGGGCTGCACGACCAAGGACCGTCTGCGCAAGGGCGCGATCGTCAAGCAGGTCGGTGGCAAGGGTCTCTACCGCAAGCTCGATTAGCTCGGGGTGACGAGGTCAGGTCGGGCCGCGGCCGCCAGACACCCACCCGCTGGGCTGTGACCGCCCGCGGATCCCGGACCGGGCTGGTCCGAGTTCGGCTCGACGGCGGGGATGAAACGTGGAGGCCCGGAGACCGGCGCGCGGCGGGGTGACCTACTTTGACGAGCACGTTGGGAGCCCCCGAGTGGTCGAAGAGAGACAGTGATGGCGAGCAAGAAGAAGCACAAGCGGACCGGCCCGCTACCAGCGCCGGTCCGGAAAAGGCCGCTACGAGCTGCCGCCGGCCCGACACCGCGCGAGATAGCGCGCGCTGCGCGACAGGCGGCTGAGCGGCGCGCGACGCTGCGCCGCCGGCTCATCGCCGGTGGGCTTGCGACGACAGCGGTGGCGTCAGTGCTCGTCTACGTGGTGCTGGAACGGCGGAGTGACGACGCCTTGCTTGACGTGCTCACGGCTGGCAGCTGTGACGTCGATACAAAGGCGGACCCAACGCGGCCACCTGGACAGAATCACGTAGCGAGCCCGTCGTACCGCGTCATCCCTCCTGCTGGAGGAGACCACCTGGGGTCGGCGGCTCGTGCGGGCGTCTATGCCGGGGATTCGGTGCCGTCTGACGGGGTGCTTGTGCACTCGCTCGAGCACGGCTACGTCATCGTGTGGCACCGGCCAGGTCTGCCGACCGAGCAGCAGGCGACATTGGGGGCCTTTCAGGCTAAGCACGCTGGGGACGTGATCGTTGCCGAGCGGGCCGGGCTGCCAGTGCCCCTGGCTGTCACTGCGTGGGGCCAGCGCCTGTTGTGTCAGCAATTCGAGACAGGTCCCTTGCAGCCTTTCTTCGACGAGCACGTTGGAGACGGCCCAGAGGACGAGCCACGCGGGTGACGCTGCTTGGCGGGCCGAAGCCGGGGAGGAGGCTCCCAGCAGCAAGCGCAACGTCGCTGGGGCCTGGCACTTGTACGTCCAACGGCATGGTCCTCGACGGCCAGGGCCGCGTTGTCATCGCGTTCGCCGGCGGCTGCCTCATGACCAAGGGCTGCACGACCAAGGACGGCCTGCGCAAGGGCGCGATCGTGAAGCAGGTCGGTGGCAAGGGTCTCTATCGCATGCTCGATGAGCTCAGGGTGACGAGGTCAGGTCGGACCAGCGGTCGTAGGGGCCGGCTCAGCGGCCTGACGAGTCGGCGGCCAGGATCTGCTCCCTGAGGATGTCCCCGTGGCCGGCGTGCCGGGCGAGCTCCTCGATCATGTGCACGTAGATCCAGCGCAGGGTGAGGGGCCCGCGGCGGTTGTGCGTGGCCAGGTCGTCGAGCGAAAACGCCGAAGCCGTCCGGTCGGCGTCTGCCCACGCCTGGCGGTAGTCCGCCAGCACCGACGCGATGGTGTCGCCCTCCGTCAGGGCGAAGGTCTGGTCCACCTCCTCCGGCAGGCCGAGCTCGGCCCGGGTGCGCCCCGCCAGGGCGACGTCGAACCACACCCGCTCCACGAACGTCGCGTGCTTGACCAAGCCCAGCAGCGTCGTTGAGGACGGCACCAACCGCCGTCGGGACTGCTCCTCGGTGAGCCCGTCCAGCAGGCCGGCGATCTCGGCCCGGTTGTCGTGCAGGAACGCGTCGATCTGCTCACGTTCACCTGCTACCAGAGCGAGGTCGGTTTGAGGCGTGTCGCTCATCCGGCAAGCCTAGAGAGTCGCCGACTGCGAGTGCTCGCAGCCACCCTCAGCGTCACGCCGCTGCTCCCGTACATGGGTGACGGAGCGCGTCTGGACGGTGACCCTTCTGGTATTTCCCAAGGCAGGTGCGAGTCCTACGCTCGGTCTGTCCATTGGGGCTCGGGAAGGGGCAGGAATGTTCACCAGACTCGTCACCATCAGTGATGCCAAGGACATCGACGCCGGCATCGACTTCGTCCGCAACACCGTCACGCCGCTGCTGCACCAGCAGAAGGGGTTCCGAGGAACGACAGCCAGCGCCGACAGGGCAGGCGGCGTCCTTGGTGTCCTGACACTGTGGGACACCGCGGAAGACCGCGATGCGAGCGAAAGCGCCCTGCTCAAAGTGCGTGAAGAGGCCGCGAAGCTCATCGGCGGAACGCTCAGCGTCGAGCTCTTCGAACAAGTCCTGGTCGAGATGATCGCCGGACCACCGTCCATCGGCTCGTCGCTTCTCGTGACGCGCGTCAGCATGGACCCGGCCAAGGTCGACCAGAACATCGAGTACTTCACTCGCGAGGTACTTCCCCTGATCAAGGCGACCCCCGGCCTGCTGGCCGTGCGCTACCTGGTCAACCGGGAGACCGGCGAAGCTCTCGTGGGAACGGCCTGGGCGGACGTCGGCTCGTGCCGGGTCGCAGCGCAGGCGGCCGAAAAACGTCAGCTCAGCGGCGACCTGCCCGTCATCATCCGCGAGCGCAGCCAGCGCGAGATCGCCTTCGTCGACCTGGTCTGACCTCGCAGGCCCGGTCTGAGCCAGCAGGGCACTGCGCCAGGTGCCTACCCGGGGAAGCCCTTCGACTACCTCTGGCCGATCCGGTCGGGGTCGTCGAGGTTGGCCAGCCGCAGTTGGCCCTTGGCGATCAGGCGTCCCTGCTCGTCGGTGATGTCGACGTCCCAGAGTTGCTGCGTCTTGCCGCGGTGAATGGGGGTCGACCGGGCCGTGAGGCGGCCGGATCGACTGGCCCGTAGGAAGTTCGTGTGGTTGGAGGTGCCGACCACCGCCCCGCCGTACCAGGCTGCCCCGGAGACGCTGCCGACGGTCTCGACCACGGAGCAGAGCACCCCGCCGTGCAGAATCCCGTAGGGCTGCTGCAGCTCCGGGCGCACCTCGAAGCTCGCCGTGACACCGTCCTTGGTCACCTCGTCGAGGCGCAGGCCGATGAGATCGTCGAAGCTGCTGACAGGCAGATTTTTCATATCAATCACCGGCCGACGGTACGACGGTCCAGCGGGCCAGGAGCACCCCGGGGTCGTCGTGCACCAGCGACCGCAGCCGCAGGTCCGTGCGCGGGACGAGCCCCAGCAGGTGGGGCCCCTCCCCAACGGCCGTGGGGGAGGTGGTGAGGCAGAGCTCGTCGACGAGGCCGGCCGCGAGGAGGTCGGTCAGCAGGGACGGGCCGCCCTCGCACAGCAACCGGGTCAGGCCGCGGTCATGCAGCGCGGCGACCAGCTCGACCGGGTCGACGGTGCGGATAACGTCACCAGCGACGGCGACACCTTCGGGGGCCGCCACGATCAGCGGTCCCTCCAGGAAGCGGGCGTCGGCGGGGATCCGACCGGAGCGGGTGACCACGACCAGTGGCGTGTCACCAGACCGTCCGTGCGCCTCACGCCAGACCGCCGCTGCGGGTGGGTGCCGCACCGGGCCGTAGTTCTCGCCGCGGGCCGTTCCCGCGCCGACGATCACGGCGTCCGCGACGGTGCGCAAGGCACGGAAGACCGCCTTGTCGGCGGGGCTGCCGAGGGGGCCCGACCGGCCGTCGACCGCGATCGCGCCGTCCACGGACAGCACGAAACCGGCGCGCAAGTGGGGGCGGGGTTCGTCGTACAAGTCGAAGAGGTCTTCGGCGGTGACGTCTCGGACCTCGGGCAGAAGCAGCCTCACCGGGGTGAGTCTGCCTCAGGGGCTGCGGGGGCCCCGGGTGTACCCGTCGTTGGCGACCAGATCGGCGTCGATGGCGCGGGCTGCCTTGGCCAGCGCCAGCTGGGGATCGCCTCCCTGCAGCACGGAGGCGACGGCGGCCGAGAATGCTGCCGTGATCGCCGGGTATGCCGGTGTCACCGGTCGGGGGACGGTGACGCACGTCGCGGTAAGCGGACCGCCACCGCACGTGCGGGCGAGCTGGTCGGCGTACAGGTGCAGGGGTTTGCCGGGTCCGACGAGCGCGGAGGCCGCGAGCGAGGTCTTGGTGCCCGGTACGGCGCCGTTCGCCCCCGTCATGCTGGTCGCCGCGGCGTCGTCGGTGAGCCAGCTCACCAGCGTCGCGGCGTCCTTCCCGTGCGATGTGTCCGCACCCACGGACCACGCCCAGGACCCCTGCCCCGACTTGCTGCCCTCTCCGAGATCGGGGAGGGGGAGTACGACGAGGTCGCGGCCGAGCGCCGCCGCGTAGTCGCCATAGGTCCAGTGGCCGACCCAGGACAGCGCGACCCGCCGGCTCGTGAAGGCCTTGCCGTCCTTGTCGGGATCGGTGCGCGGCACCCAGCTGCCCAGCGTGGTCAGGGCGCGGACGGCGGCGGGGCTGTCAAGGATCCCTGTCGCCTTGCCGCTCTCGGGATGGATCAGGGCGGCACCGGCCGAGGAGATCAGGGGCGCGAAGCCGTACGTCAGCCACTCGCCCGTGCCGTAGCCGAGCTTCAGGTCCAGCACCTTGCCGTCGGCGTCATGCGCCGCGAGGGCGCTCAGCCCCTGGGCCATCTCCTGCGCAGTCCAGGCGTCGTCGGGCCCGCTCGGAACGCGGACGCCGGCACGGGCGAGCTGGCGGCGATCGCCGTACAGCGCGAGGCCGGAGTCGAATGCGCCTACGGCCCACAGCTGGCCGCGCCACGTTCCCTGCGCGACCAGGGACGGGAGCATCCGGTTGCGGACCTCGTCCCCGATCAGGTGGTCGAGCGGCGCGAGGGCGCCCTGATAGGCGTACGACGCGATGAGCGGGCCGTCCACGTCCAGTACGTCAGGGAGTTCGCCCGCGGCCACCGCCTGCTGCACGGTGTCGCCGTAGTCGCCCTCCTGGATGACGGTGATCGCGACAGTGGTTCCGGCGTGCGCTTTCTCGAACCCGGCGACCTGGGTGCGCAGTGCCGCCTGCTCGGCCGGCGTGCCGCCATGCGTCCACAGCGTCAGCCGTCGGGTCAAGGCTGTGTCAGACGTTGGACCGCCACACGCGGTCAGAACGGCCAGGGCACACAGCAGCGCGGCGCTTCGAGCGCGGGTCATGGCAACTCCGAAGGGTTTATGGGAGGAGTGTCGACCCGACTCGGCCCCGGGAACATGGCCTCAACTGACCATCAAGGAATCGCGGCAAGGGTCGACATGGACAGGTAGGGCTCCGCCGCAGGGCGGAGGACGAGGAGGTGTCGTGCGCGGTCGGGGTGCCGTGGTCGGCACGGTAGTGCTGGCGGCCGTTCTCGCGGGATTGGCCGTCGTCGGTCTGGTCGGTCTGTCCGGGATGTCGGATCGGACGCGGGCCGTCGAGACCTCGGTGCGCGCCCTCTCGGCATACCAGGACGTGCAGCGGGCGATGGCTGCGGAGGCGTTCGCGGAGGCCGGCTACCGGCGAGCCCCGCGTGCGGCATCGCGCGTCCGCGTCGAATGGGCGATCGCCGATCTCGGCAAGTCCGTCGGCACCGTCCGCGACCTTGACTCGCGCCGCGACGACGGCGTCGTGAACTACCTGCTGGTGCTCAACAGCCGCTATGAGAACGAGGTGCTGGCCGCCCTGCGCGAAGGCGAACTTGTGCCGGCCACCGCACCGGACGATCGGGTCGCCGGCCCGGCGCTGGACGCGATGCAGGGACTGGTCGACGCGGCTGTCACGCGACGGTCGCGGCAGGCCGAAGAGGCCCTGAGCGAGCAGCGTGCCCTGACCGGCCAGCTGTGGCTGCTCGGTCCCAGCGTGCTCGGCGTCGCCGTGCTCGCCATCGGCCTGTGCTGGGCCGTCATCCTGGGCCAGCACCGACGGCTGCACGGCCGCGCCGCGGCGAGCGAGCACCGCGCGCAGCACGATGTCCTCACCGGCGTCGGCAACCGGGCGTTGCTCTCTGAGCAGCTCGCCCTCGTGTTCGCTGAGCGACAGCCGGACGCGGCCTTGTTGATGATCGACCTCGACCACTTCAAGGCCGTCAACGACGACCACGGCCATGGTGCCGGCGACGAGGTGCTGCGTACCGTGGCCGCCCGTCTGCTTCAGGTTGCGGGAGCCCGCGACGTCGTGGCCCGGATGGGAGGCGACGAGTTCGCGGTCCTGGTCCGGCCAGCGTCGGCCATGTCGGCGCGCTCGGATGCGATCACCCAGCTGCTCCGCGAGCTGGTGCGCTATCACGGCGTCGAGCTGAGCATCGGTGGAAGCGTCGGAGCCGTCACGATCCGCCCCGCCATGGACGAGCGGGCGGTGTTGACCGAGGCGGACGCGGCGCTCTACGTCGCGAAGCGGGCCGGCCGACTGGTGGCGCCGGGTACGTCCGAGCCGCTCCGGGCCGTCAGGTCACCACGTGGGGCATGAGCGCGCCCGCCGGGATCTGCCCGAAGCGCCCTGACTGGTAGTCCTCGACCGCCTGCTCCAGCTCCCGCCGGGTGTTCATGACGAACGGTCCGTACTGCGCGACGGGCTCGCGGATCGGCTCGCCGCCGAGGATCAGGACCTCGAGCGCGCCGTACCGGGTCTGCTGCCGGTCGTCGGCCGCGACGGTGAGGTGGTCGCCCTTGCCGAACACCACGGTCTGCCCGGTGTGGACCGGACGCCCCTCCGTGCCGACCCGGCCGGCGCCGGCGAGGACGTAGACGAGGGCGTTGTAGGAGGCGTTCCACGGCAGGTTGAGGGAGGCGCCCGGCGCGATGGTCGAGTGCACGAAGGTGATCGGGGTGCGGGTCGAGCCCGGCCCCTGGTGCCCGCCGACCTCACCGGCGATGACCCGCACCAGCGCGCCGCCATCATCGGAGGCGAGCAGCGTCACGTCGCCGCCCTCGAGGTTCTGGTAGGCCGGTTCGACCATCTTGTCCTTGCCGGGCAGGTTGACCCAGAGCTGTACGCCGTGGAACGTGCCGCCGCTGATGACCAGCTCCGAGGGTGGCGTCTCGATGTGCAGGATGCCGGCGCCCGCGGTCATCCACTGCGTCGCGCCGTCCTTGATGAACCCGCCGCCGCCGTGGCTGTCCTGGTGCTGGAACGCGCCGTCGATGATGTAGGTGACGGTCTCGAAGCCCCGGTGCGGGTGCCAGTTGGTGCCCTTGGGCTCGCCGGGCGCGTAGTCCACCTCGCCCATCTGGTCCATCATGATGAACGGGTCGAGGTCGGCGACGTTGATGCCCGCGAAGGTCCGGCGTACCGGGAAGCCCTCGCCCTCATGGCCGCTCGGGGCGGTGGTCACCTGCATCACGGGGCGTTCGCTGTCGCCCAGTCCGGCGCGGGGGATGCGCGGCAGGGCGAGGGTGTCGGCGGTGACGGCGGGCATGAAGGCTCCTCAAAGTTTCATTGCTTGTGCAATCATCCTCAACGCAGGCCGCTGCCGCAATCTTCCCGGCCCCTCAGGCCGGGGCCGCGACCGCCGCCAAGGCCATCGCTCTGAGCATCGGCGCCCGGGCCTGGGGGTCCTCGATGTGCGGCGTCGAGTTGAGCAGCCCGAAGACCGCGTGCACCCTGGCTCGGGCCTCGTCGCGCGTCAGCGGCGGGACGAGCTGGTCCACCCAGACCTCGACATAGGCCCGTTGGAGCCGCCGCACCTGATGGGAGTCGGCCAGGGAGAGCGAAGCGAGGTCGCGGTCCTGCACCCGGATCAGGTCAGGCTCGGTGAGGGTGAAGTCCAGGTGCTTGTCGACCAGGCGCTCGAGCGCCTCCTGCGGCGTGTGAGCGGCCGCCACCTCAGCGCGGCCGTTCTCCAGCAGGTCCTCGGAGATCCCGACGAGCAGGTCGGCGAGAAGCGCGTCCTTGGAGGGGAAGTGCCGGTAGACGCCGGGACCGCTGATCCCGACGGCCGCACCGAGGTCCTCGATGGAGACCCCGTGATAGCCGAAGTCGGCGAACATCCGAGCCGCCTCGCGGCGGAGCTGCTCCTGCCTGGCTGTGGCCACGCCTTGCCTCCCGATGTTAGGGATCGCTAACCTAGTGGCCGGGTACAGCACTCACAAGAGGAAACTCACCAGAGGAGCCAGCGTGGACGCCCCCGTCCTGCGCACCACCGCCGCACCGGGCAGCGAGGCGTTCCAGCGCAACGACGCCCACCATCGCGGTCTCGTCGACGACCTGCGCACCAAACTTGCCCAGACCGCACTCGGTGGTCCGCAGACCGCCCGGGACAAGCACGTCGCCCGCGGCAAGCTGCTCCCACGCGACCGGGTCGACGCTCTGCTCGACCGTGGCTCGCCCTTCCTCGAGCTCAGTCCCCTTGCAGCGCATGGCATGTACGACGACGACGCACCGGGCGCGGGCATCATCGCCGGCATCGGGCGGGTCGCGGGTCGCGAGTGCGTGGTCGTCGCGAACGACGCCACCGTCAAGGGCGGCACCTACTACCCGATCACCGTGAAGAAGCACCTGCGGGCGCAGGAGGTGGCGCTGGCCAACAACCTGCCGTGCCTCTATCTCGTCGACTCCGGCGGTGCGTTCCTGCCGAAGCAGGACGAGGTCTTCCCCGACCGCGAGCACTTCGGCCGGATCTTCTTCAACCAGGCCACCATGTCCGCCCGCGGCATTCCCCAGGTCGCCGCGGTGCTCGGGTCGTGCACGGCCGGAGGCGCCTACGTCCCGGCGATGTCGGACGAGGCCGTGATCGTCCGCGACCAGGGCACCATCTTCCTCGGCGGTCCACCGCTGGTGAAGGCCGCGACCGGTGAGGTCGTCACCGCCGAGGACCTCGGTGGCGGGCTGCTGCACAGCAAGACCTCCGGCGTCACCGACCACCTCGCCGACGACGACGCGCACGCGCTCCGCATCGTCCGCTCCATCGTCGGCACTTTCGGTCCCCGCACCGAGAAGCCCTGGGATGTAGCGGTTTCCGAGGAGCCACTGCTCGACCCGGCGGAGCTCTACGGGGTCGTACCCGCCGAGTCCCGCACGCCCTACGACGTGCGCGAGGTAATCGGCCGCATCGTCGACGGCTCCCGCTTCCACGAGTTCAAGAAGGAGTACGGCGCCACCCTTGTGTGCGGGTTCGCGTCGGTGCACGGCCATCCGGTGGGCATCATCGCCAACAACGGCGTGCTGTTTGCCGAGTCGGCGCTCAAGGGCGCGCACTTCATCGAGCTCTGCGACCAGCGGTCGGTGCCATTGCTGTTCCTGCAGAACATCACCGGGTTCATGGTCGGCCGAGAGTACGAAGCCGGCGGCATCGCCAAGCACGGCGCCAAGATGGTCACCGCGGTGGCCTGCGCCCGGGTGCCGAAGCTGACCGTCGTGATCGGCGGGTCGTTCGGCGCTGGCAACTACTCGATGTGCGGCCGGGCCTACTCGCCGCGCTTCCTCTGGATGTGGCCCAACGCCCGCATCTCGGTGATGGGAGGCGAGCAGGCCGCGTCGGTGCTGTCGACGATCCGCCGTGACGGCATCGAGGCTCGCGGGGACTCGTGGTCGGCGGCGGAGGAGGACGGCTTCAAGGAGCCGATCCGCCAGCAGTACGAGGACCAGGGCAACCCCTACTACTCGACCGCGCGGCTCTGGGACGACGGCGTCATCGACCCGAAGGACACCCGCACCGTCGTCGGACTGGCTCTGGGGGCAGCAGCCAACGCCCCCCTCGAGCCGGTCTCCTACGGCATATTCCGAATGTAATGAGCAATCAGTCAGGGCCGGATGTGACCCGATGTCCAACGTCATAGGAACTCAAGGGGAGCCCAGCGTGGGAGATATGACGCAGGGGATGTTCAGCACCGTCCTGGTCGCCAACCGAGGCGAGATCGCCGTCCGCGTGATGAAGACCTTGCGGGCCATGGGGATCCGCACCGTCGCGGTCTACTCCGATGCCGACGCGGACGCCCGCCACGTCCGCGAGGCCGACGTCGCGGTGCACCTCGGCCCGACCAACGCGCGCGAGTCCTATCTGTCGATCGACAAGGTCGTGCAAGCCTGCCTGGACACGGGCGCCGAGGCTGTACACCCCGGCTACGGATTCCTGTCGGAGAACGCCGACTTCGCCAAGGCCCTGGCCGACAACGGCATCACGTTCATCGGCCCGCCGGTCGGCGCGGTCGAGGTGATGGGCGACAAGATCCGCGCCAAGCAGGCAGTGTCCAAGGCGGGCGTCCCCGTCGTGCCGGGGCGCACCGATGAGGGGATGACGGACGCCGACCTGGTCGCCGCCGCCGAGGAGGTCGGCTATCCCGTCCTCGTCAAGCCGAGCGCCGGTGGTGGCGGTAAGGGGATGGTGCTGGTCGAGCAGGCTGCGGACCTGCCGGAAGCGCTGGTCTCGGCTCGACGCACGGCGGCGAGCGCGTTCGGCGACGACACCTTGTTCATCGAGCGTTTCGTCCTGCGTCCACGCCACATCGAGGTCCAGGTTCTGGCTGACAGCCTCGGCACGACGATCCACCTCGGCGAGCGGGAGTGCTCCCTTCAGCGGCGCCATCAGAAGGTTGTCGAGGAGGCGCCCAGCGCACTGCTTGACGAGGCGACAAGGGCCCGCATCGGTGCCTCGGCCGTCGCGACGGCGGAGGCCGTCGGCTACGTCGGCGCCGGCACCGTCGAGTTCATCGTCAGCGCGGACAA
>JANOTZ010000144.1:0-4739 GCA_031416735.1 Frankiales bacterium | reverse complement strand
CCGGAGCCGTGGCCGCTGGCTTCATTGCAGGAGCCTTCACCGCTGCCTTCTGGGCCGGCGCCTACTTAGCAGCGGCCTTCTGTGGGTGTGCGGCCTTCTTGTCGGCGGCCTTCTTGGCAGGAGCCTTCTTGGCAGGAGCCTTGACGGCGGCCTTCTTGGCAGGAGCCTTCACAGCAGCCTTCTTGGCAGGAGCCTTCTTGGCAGCGGCCTTCTTGGCGGGAGCAGCCTTCTTGGTCACGGGGTCAGCCTTTCCGACGGTCTTGGCAACGGTGGCTTTAGCAATGGGCGCGATCTTCTTGGCGCCGGAGACGACGTCCTTGAATCCCTGACCCGGACGGAACTTCGGGACCGAGGTCGCCTTCAACTTGACCTGGGCACCAGTAGCGGGGTTGCGCGCGATCCGCGCCTTGCGATCAACCTTCTCGAAGACACCGAAGCCCGCGATGGCGACCTTCTCGCCCTTGGCGACAGCCCGCGTCACGGCGTCGACGACAGCCTCGACGGCCGCAGTGGCCGTCCGCTTGTCGCCGATCCGGTCAGCGATGGCCTCGATCAGCTCGGCCTTGTTCACGTCGAATACCTCCAAGGACTGACGAGGCGCTCTGCCCCTTCGAGCGAAAGGTAAGGGCTAGCGTGCGCGTACGTCGAACACCGACAGCGGTGACTTTCCTTGTGTCGCAACGCTTGTCGGGAAGTTCTACGGTCCTTCGGGGTCACTGGGATGCGGACGCCAACCAGCCTCAAGATCGTCTACGAAGGCGTCGAGCCGCGTTGAAGCGCGTCGCAGGTCCTGCTTGCTGACTTCGCCAATGGCGAGCAAACGCCTTGTAATACAGGCTTTTTCGTCATCCGAGACCTCGAACGACGGCATTGTCCGGTGCGCATCCCTCAGCCGTGCGGCGAGGTCGGCGAACAACTCGTCATCGTCCATCGGCCCATAGTCGCAGCCTTCAACTGATGGTCGCGGAGGGCTTCCAGGTCGGACGACTTTTTTCAAAGGAAGTGATGCTCTCGCCGTGTCGCAAGGTCAATCCGATGTCGTCGAGGCCTTCCATGAGTCGCCAGCGAGTGAAGTCGTCGAGGTCGAAGGAGGCCACGATGCCTTCCGCACGAACCTCTCTGCGGTCGAGGTCAACCGTCACTTCGGCACTCGGGTCGGACTCGACGAGCACCATGAGGGACTCCACGACATCGACGGCGAGCTGCACCGGGAGCAGTCCGCCCTTGAGGCTGTTGCCGCGGAAGATGTCGGCGAAGCGGGTGCAGATGACGACGCGGAACCCGTAGTCGGTAAGCGCCCAGACTGCGTGCTCCCTCGAGCTTCCGGTCCCGAAGTTCTCACCGGCGATGAGGACCGTCGCCCCTTGCCGCTCCGGCTGGTTGAGGACGAAGGTGGGATCCTCGCGCCACTCGGAGAACAGGCCTTTCCCGAATCCGGTGCGCTCGACCCGCTTCAGCCAGTCACTGGGGATGATCTGGTCGGTGTCGACGTCGCTTCGGCGCAACGGGACAGCGGTGCCGGTGTGCGTGACGAAGGGGTCCATGTCAGGCCTCCAGATCTGAGGGGGCGGCGAGGCGGCCGACGACGGCGGTCGCGGCGGCGACCTGCGGGGAGACCAGGTGGGTGCGACCGCCACGACCCTGGCGGCCTTCGAAGTTGCGGTTGCTGGTGGAGGCACTGCGTTCACCGGGGGCGAGCGTGTCGGGGTTCATACCCAGGCACATCGAGCATCCGGCGCTGCGCCAGTCAGCGCCGGCGGCCGTGAAGACCTGGTCGAGGCCCTCCTGCTCGGCCTGCAGCTTGACGAGCATCGAGCCCGGGACGACGAGCATCCGGACGCCGGGCGCTACCTGCCGGCCTTCGAGGATGGCGGCGGCCGCCCGCAGGTCCTCCATCCGACCGTTGGTGCAGGAGCCGAGAAAGACTGTGTCGACAGCGATGTCGCGCATCGGCGTGCCGGGTGTCAGCCCCATGTAGACCAGCGCGCGCTCTGCGGCATCGCGGGCGTTGCCGACGGGCAGTGCCTGCGGATCGGGGACGACGTCGGACAACGGCACCCCCTGCGCAGGGTTGGTGCCCCAGGTGACGAACGGCGTGATGGTGCTGGCGTCGAGGACGATCTCCTTGTCGAAGACGGCGTCCTCGTCGGTCGTCAGGGCGTCCCAGGCCCCGACGGCCGCGTCCCAGTCGACCGGCGCGTGCGGCCGGCCCTTGAGGTAGGCGTAGGTCGTCTGGTCCGGCGCGATCAGCCCGGCGCGGGCACCCCACTCGATGCTCATGTTGCAGACCGTCATGCGGCCCTCCATCGAGAGCGCCCGGATAGCCGCGCCGCGATACTCCACGACGTACCCCTGTCCGCCTCCCGTGCCGACCTGGGCGATCAGCGCGAGGACGAGGTCCTTGGAGGTCGTGCCGACGGGCAGGTCGCCCTCGACGGTGACGGCCATGGTGCGGGGGCGCGGGAGCGGCAGGGTCTGGGTCGCGAGGACGTGCTCGACCTCGCTGGTGCCGATGCCGAAGGCCAGCGCGCCGAACGCGCCGTGGGTGCTGGTGTGGCTGTCGCCACAGACGATCGTCATGCCCGGCTGGGTGATCCCGAGCTGCGGGCCGATGACGTGCACGATGCCCTGACCGCTGTCCCCCATCGGGTGCAGCCGGATGCCGAACTCCGCGCAGTTGGCGCGCAGGGTCTCGACCTGCACCCGGCTCACCGGATCGACGATCGGCCCCTGCAACAGGTCGGTCGGGACGTTGTGGTCCTCGGTGGCAAGGGTGAGCTCGGGACGGCGTACCGTCCGACCAGCCAGCCGGAGCCCGTCGAAGGCCTGCGGGCTGGTGACCTCGTGGACGAGGTGGAGGTCGATGTAGATCAGGTCGGGCTCGCCCTCGGCGCGCCGCACGACATGCTGGTCCCAGACCTTCTCGGCGAGCGTCCGCCCCATGATGACTCCTTGCCTTCTCATATGTTGAGATGGTTGTATCGCTATGTGGAACAGACTAGCGGAGTAGGCGTCCTGGACAAAGCCGTTCTCGTCCTGGACGCGGTCCAGGCGGGGGCGCACTCCCTCGCCGCGCTCACCGAGGCCACCGGGCTGTCGCGCGCGACCGCCCACCGGCTCGCCGTGGCGCTGGAGACGCACCGGTTCCTGGCCCGCGAGGGCGACGGGCGCTGGCGGCTCGGCCCGAGGGTGGTGGCCCCCTCCGGGGCGGACGCCCTGCTGGAGCGGGCGGCGCCCGTCCTGGCCCGACTCCGGGACCTGACCGGTGAGAGCGCGCAGCTCTACCGTCGGCAGGGCGAGCGACGCGTCTGCGTGGCGGCCGCCGATCTCGGGAGCGGGCTGCGGGACACCGTGCCGGTCGGATCGGCGCTGCCGATGAGCGCGGGATCGGCGGCGCAGGTGCTGCTGGCCTTCGGCAGCGGCGACCTCCCGGAGGGCGCCGCGTTCACCGAGCGGACCCTCGCCGAGGTACGGCGACGCGGCTGGGCGCACTCGGTCGCCGAGCGGGAGCAGGGCGTGGCGTCCGTGTCGGCACCGGTGCGCTCGCCCGACGGGACGTTGCTGGCGGCCGTCAGCGTCTCCGGGCCGCTGGAACGGATGGGGCGCCAACCGGGGCGGCTGCACGCCCAGGCAGTGGTGGCCGCCGCGAAGGAACTGGCGTGAAGCGAACCGCCGTACAACGAACTGGCGTGAGGCGAACCGCCGTACAGCACCCTGGGGTTGCGGCGTGAAGGCGGCCCAGTTGCGGCGGCTGGCGTTGGCCTTGCCCGAGGCGCAGGAGTTGGAGACGTGGGGCGTGGCCACGTTCCGGGTGCGGGGCAAGATCTTCTGCATCCTCGGGGCGGACGGCAGCAGCGCGAGCATCAAGGCCACCCGTGAGCAGCAGGCCGAGCTGATCGCCTCCCAGCCCGAGGTTTTCGCGGTGGCGTCCTACACGGGCCGCTTCGGCTGGGTGGCCGTCGACGTGGCCCGGGCCGACGCCGGCGAGGTCGCGGAGCTGCTCGAGGACGCTTGGCGGCAGACCGCCCCCACGTCACTGGTCAAAACCCGGGCCTAGTCATCTCGGGTGGTAGCAAACGGTCACAACGGGCGATTACGGCAAACCTCTAGATTCGCGACAGTCGTGGTGTTCCACTCCCCCGCGATCCGGAGGCTCCTGTGACACACGTCGACCCCCACGGTGTGACCCACCGCGCCGGCGTCATCCTCAACGACGCACCGGTCACCATCCCGCTGCCCCGCTCGTCCGCGACCAACTGGCCCGGCGACGGTGCAGTGGCCCACGTCCCGGCCGCGCTGCTGCTCGCCGCCCGCGGTCGCTGTTGCTGCCCGACGTGCGTCGACGGCTTCGTCCAGCTGGTCCGCCGGGCCCGCCTGCACGCCGTCTGAACGCGCCCCCGACCCCGAGACCGGCCTGCCCCTGAACGTCGAACTGCCCGACTACAACACGTAGTCGGGCAGTTACGAAACGTAGCCCCGAAGGGATTCGAACCCTCGCTACCGCCGTGAGAGGGCGGCGTCCTAGGCCGCTAGACGACGGGGCCCTAGGAATATGAAGTTGTCCTGCCCCGCCAGACAGTAGCGGTGCATTGCTGGGGTACCTGGACTCGAACCAAGACTAACGGAACCAGAAACCGCCGGGCTGCCAATTACCCCATACCCCAAGGTGAAGCCCGGACAATGCTAGCGGATCCCGCGCTCGGCCTTCAGGACGCCGCAGCCCGCAGCCGACGCAGCAC
>JANOTZ010000143.1:0-1571 GCA_031416735.1 Frankiales bacterium | reverse complement strand
GCACCCACGGCGACCAGATCAACCCGACCACCTGGCTCGCCAAGCGCGGCGTCTACGTCTGACCTGCCGACCCCTTGCGTCTGCTCGGCTACGCGGTTGACGTGTCCTACACAGCAGACGTCACGCCGGAGCTGGCCCCTCGAGCTCCTTGCGTCTGCTCGGCTACGCGGTTGACGTGTCCTACACAGCAGACGTCACGCCGGAACCGACGTCACGCCGGAGCCGTCGGAAGGCCTGACCTGAGGTCAGAGCTTCTCCAGCGGCGCATACCGCAGCAGCAGCCACTTGGCGCCGGTCGCGCCACCGAAGTCCACCTCGGCCTGGCTCGAGTCGCCCGCCCCGCGGGTCGCCGTGACCGTGCCGAGCCCGAACGCGTCGTGCGTCACCCGGTCGCCGACGTCCAGGGACGGGATCGCGCGTAGTCCCGGGCCGCTGCGGGCCCGGACCGCCGACGACTGGGCGAAGGACTGCACCCGGTCCGCCGCGCGTGACAGCGCCGGTGTGGACGCCACCGAGGACTCCAGGCGACGCCAGTCCATCAGCTCCGCGGGCAGCTCCTCGAGGAACCGGGACGGCGGATTGTAGGAGGTCTGCCCCCACGCGGAGCGCAGGTGGGACCGGCTGACGTAGAGCTTCTCGCGGGCCCGGGTGATGCCGACGTAGGCGAGCCGGCGTTCCTCCTGCAGCTCGGCCTGGTCGCCGAGCGACCGCAGGTGCGGGAACACGCCGTCCTCGAGGCCGGTCAGGAACACCACGGGGTATTCCAGCCCCTTCGCGGCGTGCAAGGTCATCAGCGTGACCACCCCGCCAGTGCCGTCCGCGTCGGGGATCTGGTCGGCGTCGGCGACCAGCGACACCTGCTCCATGAACTCCGAGACCCCACCGTCGGGCACCCGCTCCTCGAACTCGCGGGCCACCCCGACCAGCTCGGAGAGGTTCTCCACCCGCGACTCGTCCTGCGGGTCGACCGACTCGGCCAGCTCCTTGAGGTAGCCGGTGCGGTCCAGAACCGCCTCCAGCACCTCGGCCGGCGGCATCTTCCCCTCGGCGAGGGCGCGCAGCTCATCCATCAGGTCGACGAACTCCTGCACCGCCTTGGCCGACCGCTGCGCCATCCCGGGCACCTCCTCGCAGCGCTGCAGGGCAGCGGCGAACGGGATCCGTTCCCGGGCCGCGAACGCCTCGATGCAGCCCTCCGCGCGGTCGCCGATGCCGCGCCGCGGCGTGTTGAGGATGCGCCGCAGCGAGACGGTGTCCGACGGGTTGGCCAGCACCCGCAGGTAGGCCAACGCGTCGCGGACCTCCTTGCGCTCGTAGAACCGGACCCCGCCGACCACCCGGTAGGGCAGGCCGAGCCGGATGAACACCTCCTCGAAGGAGCGGGACTGCGCGTTGGTGCGGTAGAACACCGCGACGTCGTGCGGTTGGTAGCGCCCCGCATCGGTGAGCGCATCGACCTCGCCGGCGACGAACGCCGCCTCGTCGTGCTCGTTGTCTGCGACGTACCCGACGATCAGATCGCCGTCGCCGGCATCAGTCCACAGCCGCTTGTCCTTGCGCCCCTCGTTGCG
>JANOTZ010000142.1:0-17132 GCA_031416735.1 Frankiales bacterium | reverse complement strand
TGCTCCCCCATCTGGACTTGAACCAGAAACCCTTCGATTAACAGTCGAATGCTCTGCCAATTGAGCTATGGGGGAATCGCCGGCTGGCTTGGCTGCCGACCAGAAGACGATAGCGCAACCCGCCGGTTGCCCGGCCCACGAGATGCGGTCCGAAGCCGTACCGTGTTCCTGTGACCAGCCCCCGGCGCGCGGTCCTCGCGGCGTTGCTCGCCGGCCTCGCGCTCACGACCCCCGCCGCCGCTGCCGGCCGCGCGCAGGAGATCACCTGGCACGGCACCCAGACCAGGTTGTACGACGCGCAGCCGGCCGGTCGCTACGGCTCGGGTGTGCTCGTCGCGGTGATCGACGGCTGGGTCGACCGGGCGCACCCCGACTTCGAGCGGCGGGTCCGCCCGGGAGCCGACTGCACCACCGGCACCTGCGTCCCGGGGCAGCGTAGCGACGGATGCACACACGGCACCCACGTGGCCGGAACGGTCGCCTCGTCGTCGTTCGGGGTCGCACCGAAAGCCACCGTGCTGCCGGTGCGGGTCCTCACCGACGACAAGAAGGGCGGCTGCACCGGCCGGCCTGTCGACGTGGCCGCCGGGATCCGCTGGGCGGTGGCCCAGGGGGCCCGCGTCCTCAACCTCTCGCTCGGCCCCGACGTGCCCGGTCTCGGCTCCTCCAGCGAGATCCCGACCGCGGTGGCCGAGGCGGCTGCGGCGGGAGCTGTCGTGGTCTTCTCCGCAGGCAACGCCGACCTGCCGATCGCCCAGTCCTACGGCGACCACGCCCTCGTCGTGGCCGCCACCGGACCTTCGGGGCAGCTCGCCGACTACAGCCAGCACGACGCCGGGGTGTCGGTGGCCGCCCCCGGCGGGCAGCCGGACGCCTCCGACACCTGCTCGCAGTCGACCTGCATCACGTCGCTGTTCCCCGGCAGCCAGTACGCCGTGGCAGCCGGCACCTCGATGGCGGCGCCGCACGTCAGCGGGTTGGCCGCGTTGCTGCTCGGCCAGCAGCCCGGCCGTTCCCAGCAGAACGTGCGGGACCGCATCACCGACACCGCCCGTCCGCTGGCCGGCGCCGGTGCCGGCCTCGTCGACGCCCGCGCCGCCCTGGGGGTCACCGCCCCCTCCCCTCGCCCGGCTGCCACGAAGCCCGCCCCCGCCCCGGTCGTCAAACCCCAGTCCAAGCCGCGTACGACGAAGCCGGTGGCCCCACTTCCTGCCCTCCGCACGCCGACGCCCAGCCCCGCCGCTACCAACCCGGCGCCGACCCTGAGTCCGTCGACGGCACCGACCGATGCTCCGCAGGCGTTCCGCCTGACCCGTCGGCCCGAGGAAGTCCCGCTGCCACTGACGCTGCTCGCCGGGGCCCTCGTGACGCTGGCCGCGACGACCGTGCTCACCCTCACCCTCCGGTCTCGCCCCTAGGACCTGCGTAGGGCAGGATCAGGGCATGATCAAGGAGTGGTACGCCGTCCGCTGTGTGTTCCGTTCCGCCTGGGCGGAGACCTCCGAAGGCCTCCCCCCGGACGTGCACCTGTACGAAGAGCGCATCACCCTCTGGCAGGCCTCCTCGATGGAGGAGGCGATCGCGCTCGCCGAGGCCGAGGCCGGTGACTACGCCGGCGACGAGGACGACTACCTCGACCTCGCCCAGGCCTTCAAGCTCTTCGACGAGCCCACCCACGGCGCTGAGGTCTTCTCGCTGATGCGCAGCAGCAACCTCGAGCCCGACGCCTACCTCGACGCCTTCTTCGACACCGGCGACGAACGCGCCCAGATCACCGAGGACGCCTGACCCCTGGTGCAGGTGACCGCTGCCTCACGTCTGCTCATCTGGACACGTCGGCCACCTGGCCGAGCAGACGCAACGGGGGGGCTGGTCGCCCAGGCTCCTGACGAACGCTCAGCCGATGGTCTTGCGGAGGGCGGCGACCCACTCGCGGGCCTGGGCCTGCAGCGCGGGGTCGGCCGGGTCGGTGCCCGGCTCCCAGACGGTCTGCCAGTCGAGCGCGTCCTGGCCCGGGGTACGGCGGCCGACCAGCCGGACCGCCCCCGACGGGTGCAGCGCACGCCGGTCCGACCAGGCCACCGACGAGGTGACGCGAGCCCGGACGATCTCGGCGAGCCGGGACTGCGTGTCGAGCTCCCAGCTCCGGGTGCGCCCGGTCCCCTCGACCTCGGCCCCCTCGATGACGGACAGGGTCGGCGGCTGCCAGGAGACCCGCTCGATGCCGGTCCACGCCAGCCGATCCTGTCCGACGTACAGGTGAGTGGGGGTGGCGACGAGGGGCACACCGGTGGCGGACAGCGCCCAGGCGAGGCGGCGTTCCTCGAGCCGGAGCCGGCGGACGGCCTCGGGGACGCGCGCGCCGAAGAGCTTCACAGGTTGCCGATCCCGGCTTCGCGGAAGGCCCGGACGGTCTTCTCCAGGCCGATCAGCTCGCCGTAGGTGCGGTTGTAGAGCTCAGGTTCCTCGACCGGATTGATGCGCTGCAACTTGCCCTTGAGCTCGGTGGCCCGGCGGGTCGCGGCGTGCATCTGCAGCTGGGTGAGGGTGGCCTGCGCATACCGCGACGGCTCCCAGTCGGTCAGCGGCGCCTCGACGGCCAGCCCGGTGACGAGGGCCCGGACCGCGTCCTCCGGGCAGTGGTCGAGCAGCAACGCGACCCACGGCTCGCCGCCCGCCGACGAGGCGACCCCGCCGGCCTTGCGGACGGTGGCCTGCACCAGCCGGTGGGCGGCGTCGGTGAAGACCTCGTCGTCGAGCTCGTCGAAGATCGGGGCCACCATCACCGGAGCTTGTACGGCGAGCTTCAGCGCCTCCCGTTCGAGCTGGAGCAGCGCCGCGTCGGCCGACGGGCGCACGACCGGTCGGCGCTGAGTGGCCTTGCCACCGGTGAGCTCCGAGACCCTGGCGGTCACCGCCTCGACCTCCATGCCGAGCCAGCCGGCGAGCATCCGGGCGTACTCCGGCCGCAGCGACCGGTCCTTGATCTTGGCCACCAGGGGGGCCGCGTGGCCGAGGCCCTGCACCCGCCCCTCGGCGGTCTCCAGGTCGAATTTCGCCAGCCCCGCCTTGATCGCGAACTCCACCAGGGGGACGCGGGCGGCGACCATGTCGCTCACCGAGGCGTCGCCCTTGGCGAGCCGGAGCTCGCACGGGTCCATCCCACCGGGGCTCACCGCGATGAAGGTCTGCGTGACGAACCGCTGCTCGTCGCCGAAGGCCTTGAGGGCGGCCTTCTGCCCGGCGCTGTCGCCGTCGAACGTGAAGATGACCTCGCCCTGCATCTCGTCCTGGTCCATCAACAACCGGCGGATCACCGCGATGTGGTCGGAGCCGAACGCGGTGCCGCAGGTCGCGACAGCGGTGGGAACGCCCGCGAGATGGCAGGCCATCACGTCGGTGTAGCCCTCGACGACGACCGCCTGCCGTCGGCGGGCGATCTCCTTCTTCGCGACGTCGATGCCATAGAGGACGCTCGACTTCTTGTAGATCGGTGTCTCGGAGGTGTTGAGGTATTTCGGGCCGGTGTCGGCCGGGTCGGTCGAAAGCTTGCGGGCCCCGAAGCCGATCACGTCACCCCCGATGTCGCGGATCGGCCAGAGCAGCCGGAACCGGAACTTGTCGATGAGCGAGCCCTTGCTGCTCTGCCCCGAGAGGCCGCCCGCGAGCAGCTCCTCAGTGGTGAATCCCTTGCTGCGCAGGTGTTTCGTGAGGTTCTCCCACCCCGAGGGGGCGAAGCCGACCCCGTAGGTCTGGGCCGCGTCCTGGTCGAAGCCGCGCTCCGCGAGGAACTGCCGCCCGACGCTCGCCTCGGGGGTGCCGAGCTGCTCGACGTAGAACTCGGCGGCGACCTTGTGGGCCAGGAGCAGCCGGGTGCGCTGGCTCGTGGTGCTCCGCGCCGCCTGCCCGCCCTCTTCATATTGCAGGTCGACGCCGTAGCGCCGGGCGAGGTGCTCGACCGCCTCCACGAAGGACATGTGGTCGTGCTTGGTGACGAAGCTGATGACGTTGCCGGACTCGCCGCAGCCGAAGCACATGTAGTAGCCGTTGGCCGGGTTGACGTTGAAGCTCGGGGTCTTCTCGTCGTGGAAGGGGCACAGCCCCTTGAGCCGTCCGGACCCGCCGTTGCGCAGGGACACGCCGGCCTCGGCGATCACCTGGTCGATGGCGGCACGCTCACGGACGAGCTGGATGCTCTCGTCCCGGATTCGGCCTGCCACGAGCGCAGTCTAGGTCGAGGGCCCGTCGCTGAGCTCCTTGTGCACACCCAGGGCCGCGGCGTCGGTGAGCGCGGCCACCTGGTCGACCACCACCCGCAGCTTGGCGGCGTCGCCGGTCGCCGCCACCCACTGCTCGCGGTAGAAGGGTTCGAGGGCCTCCGGAGCCCGGTCGGCCAGCAGGGCGACCAGGTGCCCGACCACCTCGCGCTCCCGCGACTGGAGCGCCGCGGCCTCGGGACGACCCATGACGTAGCGCATGGTGACCGCCTTGAGCAGGGCGCACTCCGCTCGTTCCACCGGTGGTACAACGAGATCGGCGGCATAACGGGTGAGGGCGCTTTCGCCGTACACGCTTCTGGTTGCGGACTCGGCGGCGCGGCAGAAGCGACCGATCAGGGTGCTGGTCGCGTTCTTGAGAGCGGCCTGGGCCCGGCCGGTGCCGTCGTAGCCCCGCGGCCACCACGGCTCGGCGAGCAGCCTGGCATAGATCTCGCCGAGCTCCGCTGCCTCTACGTCGGAGTAGTGCTCGGCCGCCAGCCCGGCCACCGCCGCGCGTTCCTGCGGGTCGGCGAGCACGGTCAGGTCGATGAGGCCCCCGACGACGCCGTCCTCGAGGTCGTGCACCGAGTAGGCCACGTCGTCGGACCAGTCCATCACCTGGCTCTCGAGGCAGCGGCGCTCGCCTTCTTGGCCTCCTCGAGCCCAGTGGAAGATCGGCTCGTCGTCGGCGTAGACGCCGTACTTCTGGCGACCGTCCTGGACCCAGGGGTACTTGGTGGCGGCGTCCAGGGCTGCCCGCGTGAGGTTGAGGCCCGCGCCCTCGACCTTGAGCTCCAGCCTGGTCAGCAACCGGAAGGACTGCGCGTTGCCCTCGAAACCGCCGCAGCCCTGGGCCGCCTGGTCGAGGGCCACCTCGCCGTTGTGACCGAAGGGCGGATGGCCCAGATCGTGTGCCAGGCAGGCGGTGTCGACCAGATCCGGGTCGCAGCCGAGGCTCGCACCGAGCTCGCGGCCTATCTGGCTGCACTCCAGGGAGTGGGTGAGCCGGGTGCGCGGGACGAGGGCCTGCAGGCCCATCGGCTCGACCACCTGGGTCTTGCCCGCGAGCCTCCGGAGCGCACCGCTGTGCAGCACCCGGGCCCGGTCCCGCTGGAACGCGGTGCGCCCCTTGCGCTGGTCGGGCTCCTCGACGCGTCGCTCGCGCGCTGACTCGTCGTATGTCACCCCGCCATCCAACTACGTTCCCGGTGCGGATGACGCGTGCACCCTCGGGTCCTAGCTGGCGTCCACCGTGTCGGTGATGCGGGCCCGGGGCTGCCCGACGAGGGCGGGAGCCCGCTCCGGAGAGGTCCATACCTGGGTGCGGAGGATGTTCAGCAGCGCTTCGGCGCCTGCTGCATCGTCGAACTCGAGGTCGATCATGAGGTAGTTGAGGTCATCGACAGGGCGCTGGATCCGATAGCTGCGCACCCCCGCCTGCTCTCGGATGGCAGCGGCTCGATCGAAGGCTCCTCGCCAGGTGTCGTAGTCACTGATGGCGTGCTCGATGCGCAACGTGGTCATGGGGTCTCCGATCGTCGGCGGATCGTGATGTTCGCACCCTGGACCGCCGACGGACACCCCTTCACATACCGTGCTCATGGGCGGGAGGTGTTCACCGCCGCGACGACCTGAACGGAGACCGAGATGGCGGACCGACCGCTCACCCTGATGGCGGTGCACGCTCATCCCGACGACGAGGCCTCCACCACGGGCGGCATCCTCGCGAAGTACGCCAGCGAGGGCGTCCGCACGGTGCTCGTCACGTGCACCAACGGCGAGCTGGGCGACACCCCGACCGCGAAGCCCGGGGACGACCACCACGACACCGCCGACGTGGTCGCGCTGCGCCGCACCGAGCTCGAGGACAGCTGCCGCGTCCTGGGCATCACACACCTGGAAATGCTCGGCTATCACGACTCGGGGATGATGGGCTGGCCCGAGAACGACGCGCCCGGGTCCTTCTGGTCGATGCCGGTGGCGGAGGCCGCGGCCCCCCTGGTCGAGCTGATGCGGCGCTACGAGCCGGACGTCGTGGTGACCTACGACGACTTCGGCTTCTATGGACACCCCGACCACATCCAGGCGCACCGGATCACCCTGGCAGCGCTGGAGATCACCGGGCTGCCGGCGAAGCTCTACTTCCCGACCATCCGGCGCAGCAGTCTCGCCGGATTCCGTGAGCAGCTGGAGAAGGCCGGCGTCGAGTTGCCCGACTTCGACGAGAGCTCTTTCGGCGCGCCCGACGAGGCGATCGGCGCCACCATCGACTGCCGAGCGCAGGCCCCGGCCAAGCGGGACGCGCTGGCCGCCCACGTCAGCCAGGCGGAGAACATCTTCTTCCTGCAGTTCCCGTTGGAGGTCTTCACGGAGATGTTCTCCACCGAGGAGTTCCTCCGCGAACGACCTGCGGGAGTCGAGGGCGTCGAGACCGACCTGCTGGCCGGCCTCCCAGGGCGCGCGGGCTAGGGAAGCGCCCGCAGCTCGGTGAGGACCCGCCCCATCGCCACGTCCTCCGCCTCGTCCTCAGGCGGGCTGATGACCAAACCGTCGGCCCGCCCCGCATAGCGGCTGCCAACCAGCTCGGCCAGGTCGTCGTACCCAGCTGCCGGCGCGATCACGTCGAGCATCTCGTCGTCGACGGCCGCCGCCATCGCCTCCCAGGACTGGCTGCGGCTCAGGGCGTGCAGTCGATCAGCCCGGTCCTGCAGGCCGACCGCGGCAAGGGCAGGCCGGTACGCCGGCGTGGAGTAGAGAAAGGCCAGCAGTTGGCGCTTCGCCTCGCGTTGGCGGGCCAGGCCGGCTGCGTCAAGACCGGTGACGAACTGAGCCGTCGCGAGGACGGCGACTGATCCTGCTTCGCGACCGGCGGCGAGCTCACCACGTCGGACGTCCGCGCCGATGCGGTCGAGGACCGGGGGCAGGGCACTGGTCGGGTGCGTGATCAGCCCGTCGGCGAGGCCACCGGCGAGAGTGCACATGCCGGGGTTCACGCCGCCGAGGAACACCGGAATCTGCGGGTGCGCGTGCGAGCCCGGGTTGAAGTACGGCTGCAGTCGCGTGAACGAGTAGTGGTCCCCGCGGTAGTCCAGCGGCTCCCCGGTCTGGAACGTGACCCAGATCGCGCGCAGGCTCTCGACGTACTCCCGCATGCGCGGGACAGGTGGGGCCCAGGCGGTGGAGTAGCGGCCTTCGATGTTGCCACGCACCTGGGTGCCGAGCCCGAGCGAGAAGCGTCCACCGGAATGTCGAGCCAGGTCCCAGGCGGCGTAGGCGACGACCATGGGACTGCGGGGGAAGGCCACCAGGACACTGGTCCGCACCGTCAGTGTGGACGAGTGCTGCACGGCGAGCAGGGCGACCATCAGGGCGTCGTGCACCGTCTCCGCCACGTGGATCCCGTCATACCCGAGCCGTTCGACCCGGGCGACATAGGACGGGACCTGGTCCAGCGGCAGGGCGGCGTCCATCGAGGCGAAGACCTTCATCGCCTGGACGTTAGCCATCCCGCTCGGGAGCCCCGGATCGGGCCACGTCAGAAGTCAGAGCCCACGACGCTGTATCCAGCGCACGCCAGCGGTTCACAGGCGCTGGGACTCCCAGGCCGCGACAACAGCTGCCTGACGTTGCTGCCGTGCCCGGTCGAGCGCCCCGGAGCCCAGGGCGAGGAGCAAAGCCGCGTCCAGCCACTCCATCCGCTGCTGCGGCGTCGCCCCCGAGACCGCCTGTGACAGCGCGCGTCGCGAACCCTCGAACGTCGCGGCCGACCAATCGACCTCAGTCACCGTTGGCCTGCTTCGGCAGGGCCATCAGCGCAGCGATGTCTTCGAGATCCTGCGGGCGTCCGGCCGACCGCTTCATGAGGATCAGGTGGGCGACCGAGGCGACGGGTACTCGGACCCCGCCGAGCATCACCGCAGAGGCGTCAGCGTGCAACTCGTCAAAAGCCAGCGGGTGCTCAGCGAACACGTCCACCTCGCGCAGCGGGTTACCTGGGTCGTAGAAGGAGAAGACCTGCAGGTTGCGGTTGTCGATCCAGTCGCGCCGCTTCGCCGCGTCAGCGAACTCGTGTGGGTCGACGGGCAGCCGAGGCAGCAAGCCCAACGACAGCAGCGCATCGACCGTGGCATGGGCTGCCTCCTCCGCCAGGTCCACCACGAGATCGAGGTCGACCGTCAACCGCGCGTGCCCACGCAGCACCACAGCCACCCCACCCACCACCACGTAGCGGACCCCGGCAGCGTCGAGGGCGACGAACACGTCGTCATAGGCACCCACCGCCGGCTCCTCTCGTCAGCCAGACCCTACGTGGGCGTGTCAGCCGTACTGAGCGCCGCCCGACGTGGGCTGGTGAGCCGTCAGCTCTGGCTGGTGCGGCTCTTGTTGCCCTTGTCGTCCCAGTCGAGCTTCCAGGCGTTCCTCGGGAGTGCCTTGTTCGCGGCGAAGCAGCTCTCCGCACCGGGCTTGCTCGCCAGGCAGATGGCCACCTTGACGGCCTTGAAGGCGTCGACGAAGCCGTAGCCGTACTGGTGGTCCTTGCCGCTGTCGCCGAGGTCGGTCGTGGTCCGCTCCAGGACCTCGTTGAGCTGCACGTTGGTGAGCTTCGGGTTGGCCTGCGCGATCAGCGCGAGGACCCCCGCGACGTGCGGGGTGGCCATCGACGTCCCCGAGATGGAGGCGTAGTACGGAGCGGCCGCGCCGAGACGCGACTCCGGCGTGTAGCTGGCGAGCTTCGACCGGGCCGCGGTGATCGAGGCGCCCGGTGCGGCGACGTCGACCTGGTAGCCACGGCTGGAGAAGGACGAGACACCGAAGGGGACAGTCTTGGAGGTCGAGGCAACGGTCACGACCTCACCGGTCGCACCCGGCCAGCCGACCGTCTGGTCCGCCGGACCGTCGTTGCTCGCGGCGAAAGCGAACAGCAGCCCGCGGCGGCTCGCCGCCCGGATGATTTGGATGGTCGGCTCGACGTCCGGGTCGTCCACCTCGTAGATGCTCCACGAGTTGGAGACGATCCGGACCCTGAGCTCCTTCTCGTTCTCCACGATGTGCTCGATCGCGACCATCGCGTTCTGCTCCCAGCCGAGGTCGGCGCCCGTCTGCGAAGCACCCGCGATCTTGTAGGTGACCAGGTCGGCACCGGGGGCGACGCCCGTCATGTCGGGTGCCAGCCCAGCGTCCTTGGCCGCCTGACCGGTGCCGGCGACGGTGCCAGCGACGTGGGTCCCGTGCCCGTTCTCGTCGATCCCGCCGTACTGCTCGGTCAGCTCGAAGGCCTGCTGGCCGTAGACACCGTCCTGCACCGGCTCGGTGAGCCAGGCGAACTCGGTGTTGTAGGAGTGCAGCACGCGGGAGAGATCGGGGTGCGTGGTGTCGACGCCGGTGTCGAAGACGGCGACCCGCACGCCCTTGCCTGTCAGCCCGAAGCCCTTCGGCTTGGCGGCCCGGGCGGCGAGGACTCCGAGAGCGGCCTTGCTCTTGTCGAGGTCGAGCTTGACGCCGTGGTCCTCCTGAAGTCGCACGACGCCGGGCAGCGCCGCGAGGGTCGGGAAGGCGCTGCTGGGGGCGATCACGGCGACCTGGGCGACCAGCTTGAAGGGGTGCGCCTTCACGACGCCCGCGGCGAACAACGCCCGCAGGTCAGCCGCTGTCGCCGTCTTCTCGAGCTCCACGAAACCGCGCTGCAGGCCACCATCGAGCAGCGACGCCTCAACGGGCGCGAGCCGGGGCGCGGGCGCACGGGTCGCGGACGGTGCCGCAAGGGCGGCGCCGCCGCCGACGAGCAGCGCGGTGCAGGCGAGCAGGGCAGTGGGCAGGCGGCGGGACAACAGAACTCCTCAGGGGTGGGGCATCACTCCACAGTTCGACGCCGAGCCGCCGATTCCTGCGGTGTTCTCCGACACCCGGTACGGCGAAAGGCCGCCGCTCCGGGCATCTGCGCCACCTCGACCGCCGCGCAAGGCTCCGCCGCTCCGACAGGCACCGGGACTCCGGGCTCCGCCGCTCCGTCTCAGCGCCGCCCCGTCCGAGCCCGGTTCGCCTTGGCGACCTGCTTCCACTTGCGCGCTTCCTCAGACCGCAGGCGGGCATCGGTACGCCGGGCCTGGAACGCCAGCTCCCGCTGCAGCTTGCGCCAGCTGTCGACCCGATCCTGGCCGAGGTCACCGGCCAGCACCGAGGCGAGCACCGCGCAGCCCGGTTCGGCGATGTGCCCGCAGTCCGCGAACTTGCAGGCGCACGCCAGGTCCTCGACGTCGGAGAACGCCAGCGCGAGGCCGTCCTCGGCAAGGTGCAGGGCGACGCCGCGGAGCCCCGGGGTGTCGATGATCACACCGCCGCCGGGCAGCACGATGAGCTCCCGGTGGGTGGTGGTGTGCCGGCCCTTTCCGTCCACGTCGCGGATGTCACCGGTCGACATCACCTCGCCGCCGACCAGGGCGTTCACCACGGTGGACTTGCCCGCCCCCGACGCACCGAGCAGCACCAGGGTCGAGGACACATAAGGGACGAGGGATCCGACGTCTCCGAGAGCGGCCGCAACCGCGACGACCTCACACCCTGGGGCGTGCGGACCGACCTCCCGCAGCGCCCGGTCCAGGTCGTCGCACAGGTCGGCCTTGGTGAGCACCACGACCGGGGTGGCACCGCTCTCCCAGGACAAGGTGAGCAGCCGCTCGAGCCGGCGCAGCGGCAGCGGACCGGAAAGGCCGAGGCAGATCAGCACGACCTCGACATTGGCCGCGAGCGGCTGCCCCTTCGAGGAACCGCGGGCGGTCCCCCGCGAGAGCAGCGAGGTGCGAGGCAGGATCGCGGCCACCACGAGGTCGACCGGAGCCAGACCGACCTGAGCCAGACCGACCGGAGCCAGACCGACCGGTGACAGGGCGAGCCAGTCACCGACGGTCGGAGCATCGAGAGGATCAGTAGGAGCGGGCACCGCCGGGACGCGAAGGGGGCCGGTCGGCGTGAGGACGTCGTACAGGGTGCGATCGACGCGGGTGAGCAGCGCCGGGACGAGTCCGTCAGCAACGGTGGGAAACAGCAACGCAGAAGCCTTCCAGGAGAAGGGCAGTGCGTCAGTCGCCTGCCCCAGGGATGTGGTCGTGGATGCGCACGACAAGAACCGTCATGGCGACCCACCCCCTCTCGCAGAAAAGACGAACAGCGCCAGGCTAGAGCCGGCGCCGTTGGTCTGTCAGGTGGTTTTCTCACACGGCGGGTGGGCCGCCCTCGCTGCTGCGGTGGAAGATCCGGTAGTAGAGGTAGCCGGCCGTCTCCCGGGCGACGTAACGGATCTGCACGGTGCGGGTCCTGACGGCCGGCCCGGTGCGGGACGGCGACGCCGCTACCACGATGCCGAGGTCCTGGGCCATCCGGCGCGACCGCAGCACGTGCCACGGGTCGGTGACGAGGACCGCACTGTGCCAGCCTTCGGCCTCGAAGCGGTTGTCGAGCGCCTTCAGCGACTTCAGGGTGTCGCTGCCGATCCCTACCGCCACCACCGACGACACGCCCTTGCTGCGCAGATAACGCGCACCAGCCTCAGCCTCGGTGAACCGGTCCCCCGGCCGCCCCCCGCCGAGGGTCACGATCCGGGGCGCAACCCCTTCGTCGTACAGGGTCTTGGCGTGGTCGAGTCGGGCCTTGAAGACCGCGCTCGGACGGCCGTCGAACTGCGAGGCACCGAGCACGACGATCGCGTCGGAGCGGGGGCGGTCGTCCTGGCGGGCGACGTGCCAGATCTGCGCGGCCGTGCCTCCGACGATCGCCAGGAAGGCGAGCACGATGGACGCGAGCAGCCGGCGGACCGTCTTGGAGAAGAGCAGGAGAAACACGGCTATCGCGTGTCGCTGTCCGCGGCCTCGAGCGCAGCCCGCCCCGCCTCGAGCCGGGCGACGGGGACGCGGAACGGCGAGCAGCTGACGTAGTCGAGACCGACCTCGTGGAAGAAGTGCACCGACTCGGGGTCTCCGCCGTGCTCCCCGCATACGCCGAGGTGCAGGTCGGGGCGGGTACGGCGGCCCTGCTCGACAGCGATCCGGATCATCGCACCGACGCCTTCCCGGTCGAGCGACTCGAAGGGGCTCACCCCGAAGATGCCGAGGTCGAGATAGCGGCTGAAGAACGCGGCCTCGACGTCGTCCCGGCTGAAGCCCCACACCATCTGGGTCAGGTCGTTGGTGCCGAAGGAGAAGAACTCGGCAGCCTCGGCGATCTCGCCCGCGGTCAGGGCGGCGCGGGGCACCTCGATCATCGTGCCGATCGGTGCCGAGACGCCGACCTCGGCCAGGATGCGCTCGGCTTCCTCGCGGACCAGCTCGAGCTCCTGCACCGCGCCGACGAGCGGCACCATCACCTCGGGGCGCGGGTCGAGGCCCTCGTCCTGGAGGGTCTTGGTCGCCTCGGCGAGCGCCCGGACCTGGAGGGCGAACAGACCCGGGATGACCAGACCGAGGCGCACACCGCGCAGACCGAGCATCGGGTTCTGCTCGTGCAGCCGACGCACCTCCTCCATCAGCTGGAGCCGCTTCGGGTCGGGAGCCTCGCCCCGCGCCTCAGCGACGGCGATCTCGACCGACAGGGAGGTGAGGTCGGGCAGGAACTCGTGCAGCGGCGGGTCGATGAGCCGCACCGTCACCGGCAGCCCGTCCATGGCCCGCAGAATCTCGGTGAAGTCCTTGCGCTGCAGGGGAAGTAGTGCGTCGAGGGCGGCGAGCCGCTCCTCGTCGGTGTCGGCGAGGATGAGGTCTTCGACGAGCTGACGCCGCTCACCGAGGAACATGTGCTCGGTGCGGCACAGGCCGATGCCTTGCGCCCCGAAGCGACGGGCCCGCTTGGCGTCCTCGCCGGTGTCGGCGTTGGTCCGGACAAGCAGCCGGCGGCGCCCGTCCGCGTGGGTGACGAGCCGGTCGACGGCCTGCACCAGGTCGTCGGCGTCGGTGGCGGTGAGGGTGCCTTCGAAATACTGCACGACCGGGCTGGGCGTCACGGCCACCTCGCCGGCGAACACCTCACCGGTGGTGCCGTCGATGGACAGCACGTCGCCCTCCGCGACGACGGTGCCGTTCTTGACGGTGAGGGTGCGACCGACGATGTCGACCTCGAGCTCCTCAGCACCACACACGCAGGTCTTGCCCATGCCCCGGGCGACGACCGCCGCATGCGAGGTCTTCCCGCCACGACTGGTCAGGACGCCCCGCGCAGCGATCATGCCGGCCAGGTCGTCGGGGTTGGTCTCTCGCCGTACCAGGATGACGTCCTCACCCCGGGCGGCCCATTCCTCGGCCACCGCACTGGAGAAAACCGCCTTGCCCACGGCCGCTCCGGGCGAGGCACCCATGCCCTTGGTGAGCCGCTTGGCACCTGAGGTGTTGCCGAACTTGGGGAACATCAGCTGGGCGAGCTGGGCACCGGAGACCCGCAGCAGCGCCTCGTCCTCGGTGATCAGGCCTTCGTCCACCAGCTGGGTGGCGATCCGGAACGCGGCCCCCGCGGTCCGCTTGCCGACCCGGGTCTGGAGCATCCACAGCTTGCCGCGCTCGATGGTGAACTCGATGTCGCACAGGTCGCGGTAGTGCCGCTCCAGCGTCCCCATGATGTCCATCAGCTGGGTGTAGGACGCCGCGTCCAGGGCCTCGAGGTCCTGCAGCGGCAGGGTGTTGCGGATGCCGGCGACGACGTCCTCACCCTGCGCGTTCTGCAGGTAGTCGCCGTAGACGCCCTGTGCACCGGAGCCCGGGTCGCGGGTGAAGGCGACGCCGGTGCCGGACTCCATGCCGAGGTTGCCGAACACCATCGAGCAGATGTTGACGGCGGTGCCGAGGTCGGCCGGGATGCGTTCCTGCCGGCGGTAGAGCCGGGCCCGCTCGCCGTTCCAGGAGTCGAAGACCGCCTCGGTGGCGAGGTCCATCTGGACCCGCGGGTCCTGCGGGAACTCCGCGCCCGTCTCCTTCAGCACGATGGCCTTGAACTCATCGACGAGTCCGTGCAGGTCGGACGCGTCGAGGTCGAGGTCCTCGACCGTCCCCTTGGCCTCCTTGGCGACCTCCAGGGCGTGCTCGAACAGCTCGCCGTCGACCCCCAGGACGGTCTTGCCAAACATCTGCACGAGCCGTCGGTAGGAGTCCCAGGCGAAGCGCGGGTTCCCCTGCTCCGCAAGGCCTTCCACCGACGTGTCGTTGAGCCCGATGTTGAGGACGGTGTCCATCATCCCGGGCATCGAGAACTTCGCCCCGGACCGGACGCTGACCAGCAGTGGGTCCCGGGCGTCGCCGAGTCGCTTGCCCATCTGGGCTTCGAGGGCGAGCAGGTGCTGCGTCACCTCGGCCGCGAGCTCGACGGGCACCTCACCCGAGGCCAGGTAGGCGGTGCACGCCTCGGTCGTGATGACGAACCCCGGCGGCACGGGCAGACCGAGGTTGGTCATCTCGGAGAGGTTGGCCCCCTTGCCGCCGAGCAGGTCCTTCATGTCACGACTGCCCTCGGCGAAGTCGTAGACGTACTTGGTCACTCGGCCTCCCATGTGAACCGTCGGCGCAGTGTTACAGAGGACCGAGCTTGTCGTTGAGGTAGCGCTCCACCTGGTCCAGCGAGACGCGTTCCTGCGACATGGTGTCGCGGCTGCGGACCGTCACCGCCTGGTCGTCGAGGGTGTCGAAGTCGACGGTGACGCAGAACGGGGTGCCGACCTCGTCCTGGCGGCGGTAGCGGCGACCGATGGCGCCGGCATCGTCGAAGTCGGTGTTCCAGTGCTTGCGCAGCGACGCCGAGAGGTCACGGGCGACCGGGGAGAGGTCGGCGTTGCGGGACAGCGGCAGGACCGCGGCCTTCACAGGCGCCAACCGTGGGTCGAGCTTGAGCACCACCCGCTTCTCCATCACGCCCTTGGCGTTCGGCGCCTCGTCCTCGCTGTAGGCGTCCAACAGGAACACCAGCGCGGAGCGGTCGACGCCGACTGCGGGCTCGATGACGTACGGCGTGAAGCGCTCACCGCTCTCCTGGTCGAAGAACGACAGGTCCGCACCGCTCGCCTTGCTGTGCACCGACAGGTCGTAGTCGCCGCGGTTTGCGATGCCCTCGAGCTCGCCCCACTCGGTGCCGGTGAAGTTGAAGCGGTACTCGATGTCGACAGTGCGCTTGGAGTAGTGGGACAGCTTCTCCTGCGGGTGCTCGAACAGCCGCAGGTCATCGGGGTTGACGCCCAGGTCGACGAACCACTGCAGGCGCGTGTCGATCCAGTACTGGTGCCAGGTCTCGTCCTCGCCCGGCTTGACGAAGAACTCCATCTCCATCTGCTCGAACTCGCGGGTGCGGAAGATGAAGTTGCCCGGCGTGATCTCGTTGCGGAAGCTCTTGCCGATCTGGCCGATGCCGAACGGCGGCTTGCGGCGTGCGCTCTGCTGGACGTTCAGGTAGTTGATGAAGATGCCCTGCGCCGTCTCGGGCCGCAGGTAGGCCAGGCCGCTCTCGTCCTCGACCGGTCCGAGGTAGGTCTTCAGCAGACCGCTGAAGTTCTTCGGCTCGGTGAAGGTGCCGCGGTTGCCGCAGTTGGGGCAGGCGATCTCGCTGAGCTTCTTGCCCGGCTGCGCCTCCTCGAGGTGATCGGCGCGGTACCGCTTGTTGCACGAAGTGCACTCGGTCAGCGGGTCGCTGAAGGTCGCGACGTGCCCGGAGGTCTCCCAGACCTCACGGGCCAAGATCACGCACGAGTCCAGGCCGACGACGTCCTCGCGGCCGTGCACCATGCTCTTCCACCACTGGCGCTTGACGTTGTTCTTCAGCTCGACGCCGAGCGGGCCGTAGTCCCACGACGTGCGCAGGCCGCCGTAGATCTCCGACGACGGGAAGACCAGTCCTCTGCGCTTGCTGAGGCTGACGAGGGTGTCCATGCGGTCGGGCGTCTTGGCCATGGGGTGGCTCCATCCGGCTGGCGGTCGGCGGTAGGTGTTGCGTGACCCTACGGCCTGCGATCGGACGTGCCCCGCGCCGGGCTACTGGTTGAGCTTGTAGCGGACGGTGACGTAGCCCTTGCAGAGCGGTTGCACCTTGATGGTGCCGGTCGTCAGAGGCGATGGCTTGGAGAATTGAGCCTCGGCCTCGACGGACTCCTGGTCCGTCCCGTCGATCGTCCAGCCGGCAGCCTTCAGCTTGTCGACGTAGTCGTCACGAACCGTCAGGAAGTCGCCCGCCTCGATCAGCCCGAAGACGATGACCGTCTTGCCCTGGACGGCCGGCCCGTACAGGACTTGGTCGCGCGCCGGGTAGCCAGGCGGCAGCGTCGCGGCGGGGTCCGCGGTCGGGAGGGTGGTGCAGGCCTGCGCATCGGCACCGGTGCCCGTCGTTGCACCGCCACCGCACGCACTCAGGCCCACGATCAGGGGTACGGCGGCAAGCGCGTTGATGGCCCTCATGGGCCATCCCCGACGCCGGTGGTGTCGGCGTTCGCAGCGCGTCGACTGGGCAAGGTGACGGGCGGGCCGGCGGTGTCCTCGGCGAGAAGGACCTCGAACGCGCTGGGCTCGTTGCGGCTGCGACCGAGCAGGGTCGCGGCGTCGACCTTCACGTCGTACGCGCCGAGGCTGCGGCGATAGGCGCCGACGCTCTCCCACTCCGTGGTGAGCACCCACGCAGTCGGATCGTCGGCTGCCCGCCCGACCCGGCCGCGTACGAACCCCGGACGGGCCCGGCGCGGTCGCCTCCCGCAGCACTGTCCTCGGTGGGGATGTCGAGTGCTGCCAGGAGTCGCGGTTGCGGTCCACACCACGTGGCGGCACGGGGCGCCGAGCAGCCGCTACAGGCTCCTCGCGCCGCTCTCCCGTGACCTCGACGGATCGCAGTACACGCGGCTGGCCGAAGCGGTCCGGGACGCCCTCG
>JANOTZ010000141.1:0-1646 GCA_031416735.1 Frankiales bacterium | reverse complement strand
GCGGCCGTTCGGCGCAAGGTGAAGACGTTGTGTCGGGACACGTCGATCAACCAGCCGCTCGATGACCTGCTGCATCGGCTCAACTTGATGCTGCCGGGATGGTGCGGCTACTTCCGGCCGGGGGTGTCCTCCTCGACCTTCGCCTACCTGAGCCACTACACGTGGCAGACGGTATGGCGCTGGCTGAGACGCAAGCACCGCCGGGCAACCTGGAAGGAACTCCGCCGCCGCTACTGCGGCGGTGGATGGTGGCCCCACGGCCAAGACCGGGTGCTGTTCGACCCGGAGAAGGTGACGACGACCCGCTACCGCTACCGCGGCACGGTCATCCCGTCACCCTGGCCAGCCACCGATGAGGGCACCCCTCACGTTCCCAGCGCAGGGCTTGTGGAGAGCCCGGTGCATTGAAAGGTGCACGCCGGGTTCGGGAAGCGGCTCCGGGGAAACGGACCAGCCGAAAGGCTGGCACCGCGCCCCGGGCCGACTTCACCGACCGCCCCTCTCGCTGATCCTGGACTACCTCGAGCAGCACAAGACCAAGTTTGGAGTCGAGCCGATCTGCACCACGCTGACCGAGGCGGATGTGAAGATCTCTCCGAGCACCTACTACGCCGCCAAGGGCCGGGAACCGTCGGCTCGGGCCGTTCGCGATGAGGACCTCAAGCCGAAGATCGCGAAGGTCCACCAGGACAACTATGGCGTCTACGGGATCAGGAAGGTCCACGCGCAGCTCAACCGTGAAGCAGTCCTGGCAGGCACCGAGGCGGTCGCGCGCTGCACGACCCAGCGGCTCATGAAAGACCTCGGCCTGCGGGGGATATCCCGCGAGAAGGGCCCTCGCACGACCGTGCCTGGCACGGGACCTGACACGCGGCTGGACCACGTCAAACGGGCCTTCGTCGCCGACCGTCCAGACCGGCTCTGGGTCGCCGACATCACTTACGTAAGGACCTTCGCAGGGTGGGTCTACTGCGCGTTCGTGCTGGACGTGTTCAGCCGTCGGGTCGTCGGCTGGCAGGTCTCGACCTCACTGCGGACCGACCTGGCCCTGGACGCGCTGAACATGGGCCTGTGGACCCGCCAGCACGAGGGCCACGACACCAGCGCCCTCGTGCATCACTCAGACCGCGGCGTGCAGTACGTCGCGATTCGCTACACCGAGCGCCTCGCTGAGGCCGGCGCCGTCGCGTCAGTTGGCAGCAAGGGCGATTCGTACGACAACGCGATGGCCGAGGCGTTCAACAGCCTGTTCAAGGCCGAGCTGGTCCGCAACCGCGGCCCCTGGAAGAACATCGACGACCTCGAGATCGCCGTCGCCGAGTACATCGACTGGTTCAACTTCCGCAGGCTCCACGGGGAGATTGGGCTCGTCCCGCCCGTCGAGTACGAGACCACCCACCGAAGCAACACCCTCACCGGAGCACCCGCTCAGCGTGAGTTGGAAGCCTCCATCAAACCCGGTACTTGACACAACTGTCCGACGAAGTCTTTGCTGATCGGATCCATCAACGCCGACGACGCGAACCTCGCTCCACGATGGCCAAGGAAGAACCCGACCACCCCCATCACGTGCTGCAACCGCGGCTGATACACGTTCAAGTACATCCGGTCGATGCACTCGACCTCCAAGGTCACATGCTCATCCA
>JANOTZ010000140.1:0-3728 GCA_031416735.1 Frankiales bacterium | reverse complement strand
CGCCCCCATGCTGCCCATGCCACGGTAGCTCTTGTAGGTGCGGCCTTGGTAGAGGATGGTTTCGCCAGGCGCCTCTTCGGTGCCGGCGAACATGCTGCCCATCATCACGCTGCTGGCGCCAGCGGCGATGGCCTTGGCGATCGCGAGCTTGCTCGTCAGCTCGGGGAAGACGTTGGCCGCGAACCACTTGGCGGCCGCGATCTTGCCCTCGTAGAAGGGCTTGTCCTTGCCGGTCGCGGTCGGGAGCTTCTCGACGGCGACGGCGGCCTGGCGCAGCAGCAGCCAGCCGACGACCAGGTCGCCGAGGGCCATCAGTGTGCGGGTCGTGTTGAGGCCGACCTTGTAGACGTTGCGGGCGTCATCGACCGACGCCATCAGCTCGTTGACTCCGTGACCGACCATGCCCTGGACGTCCTCGAGGGCCTGCGCGAGCAGCTCGCGCTCCTGCGTGAGGGCATCATCGCCGGCCTCGTCCTTGGCGAACTCGAGGATCTCCGCGGCGAGCTTGCCCAGGGCCGCGCCCTTGTCCCGCACGATCTTGCGGAAGAACAGGTCCATGCCCTGGATCGTCGTGGTGCCCTCGTAGAGGGTGTCGATCTTGGCGTCGCGGATGTACTGCTCGATCGGGTAGTCCTGGGTGAAGCCTGAGCCGCCGAAGATCTGCAGCGACGTGGCGAGCAGCTCATAGGACTTCTCGGAGCCGTAGCCCTTGACGATCGGCAGCAGCAGGTCGTTGAGACGCACGGCGAGCTCGTCGGCCGCACCGGCGTGGGTGGAGATCTCGACCTGGTCCTGGACGGTGGCGGTGTAGAGCACCAGGGACCGCATGCCCTCGGCCCAGGCCTTCTGGCGCATCAGCATGAGGCGGACGTCGGGGTGGTGGGTGATGGTGACGCGGGGCGCGGCCTTGTCGGTCATCTGCGTCATGTCGGGGCCCTGGACGCGGATCTTGGCGTACTCGAGGGCGTTGAGGTAGCCGGTCGACAGGGTCGCGATGGCCTTGGTGCCGACCATCATCCGGGCGTACTCGATGACCTGGAACATCTGGGCGATACCGTTGTGCACGTCGCCGACGAGGGTGCCGACCGCGGGGGTCTTCTCGCCGAAGGTGAGCTCGCAGGTGCTCGAGACCTTCAGGCCCATCTTCTTCTCGACGTTGGTGACGTAGACGCCGTTGCGCTCCCCGATCGCGCCGGTCTCCAGATCCACGTGGAACTTCGGGACGAGGAACAGCGACAGGCCCTTGGTGCCGGGGCCGCCGTGGCCCTCGACGCCCACCGGGCGCGCGAGGACGAGGTGGAAGATGTTCTCGGGCCAGTCCCAGTCGGCGCTGGTGATGAAGCGCTTGACGCCCTCGAGGTGCCAGCTGCCGTCGGGCTGCTGGATTGCGGTCGCCCGTCCGGCGCCGACGTCGGAGCCCGCATCGGGCTCGGTGAGGACCATGGTCGCGCCCCAGCCGCGCTCGATCGCCAGCTCGGCGAAGCGCTGCTGGTCGGCGTTGCCGTTGTCGTGCAGGATCTGCGCGAACGCCGGGCCGCTGCTGTACATGTAGATGGCCGGGTTGGCGCCGAGGATGAGCTCGGAGACCGCCCAGATCAGGCTCGGCGGGGCGCCGATGCCACCCAGCTTCTCCGACAGCGCGAACTTGTCCCAGCCACCCTCGTGGTAGGTCGCGTAGCTCTTGATGAACGACGGCGGCAACGTCACATCGCCGGTGTCCTTGTCGAAGACGGGCGGGATCCGGTCACCGTCGACGAAGCTCGCCGCGAGGTCGTTGGTGCAGAGCCGGTCGACCTCTTTGAGGACGTCCTTGGCCGAGTCGATGTCGAGGTTCGTGTACGGCCCGTGGCCGAGGCTCTTGTCCGCCCCGAACACCTCGAACAGGTTGAACTCGATGTCGCGCAGGTTGCTCTTGTAGTGGCCCATGGTGGGTGGACTCCTCGACACTCGGATGCTGGCGTACCCGCCGGTAACAAAGAGGATGCTACCCACTGGTAACAATTGCAAGCGCCCGATCGGTGGACTTCCTGGGAGAGGTTGGTCCTGGCGGTCAGCCCGTGACGTCGAGCTCGGCCAGCAGGGCATCCAGCGTCGTGTGCCGCGGGTCATCCGGGCCGACGATGGCGGTGAGCCACCGCCGCGCCTCCTCCACGTCGGCCTTGCCGTGGCGGAGCAGCTCCTCGATGTCGGCCCAGTCCTTGCGACGGTCGTAGAGCATCTTGAAGATCATCAGGTCGGTGGCGCTCAGGATCGGAACCGTGCCGTCCAGCATGGCCACGGTCTCTGACCGCTTGAGGATCACGTCGTGCAGAGCGCCCTGCGGGAAGAACAGGTCGAGAGGAATGGCCGGCTGACCGTCAGGGTGCGGCCACAGCAGCCGGACCTGCCCGGTGGCGCGGATCGTCTGGACGTCGCCATCGTCCCAGGGGACGTCCTTCGGCAGCAGCTGGAGCAGGGGGGTGGGGTCGTGGGGATCGGCGGCCACGTTGAGGTCGATGTCCCGCGTCGCCCTCGCCTCCTGCACGTGGTAGGCCAATGCGAGTGCTCCGCCCACCGCATGGGGCACGCCGGCCGCCTCGAGCAGCTGGTGCACCTGCAGCACGCGTTCGAGGACGATCAGCGGGGAAGCGGTCATGACGTGAGCGAGCGCCAGGTCGGATACAGCAACGGCCCCGATGGGCGGCTCGGTAGCGCCATCGCCAGCGCGCACACCTGCTCGAGCTTCGCCGCCGACTCGCGGCTCGCTTCGACCGTCGAGGACAACGCCAGCTCGTGCCCGGTGCCCCGGAGCAGCCGCAGCAGCATGTCTGCCCCCGGCTGCCGATGGCCCGTCTCATAGGCGCAGATGAGCGACTGCGGCACCCCGGTACGGCGGGCAAGCGCCCGCTGCGACAACTGCCCGCGTCCTCGGGCCTCCCGCAACAGCACGCCGCTCTCGCTCACCTCCCGAGCATAGATCGGCGATCAGCAATCCGCTATCACCGTTGGGATGCTGCCGATGCCTCCCGAGCCGGAAAACGCAGCGTGTTTATGGCGACTCTGAAAATTCATATCGGGGAACCACCGGAAATTGCCTGCCAGCTGTCCCTAGCTGGTGCATGACCAAGCGCTGGACACGATTCCGCTCATGCTTGATATGCGGGTGATCTTCATGGATGTAGCGGCGGGCGCGCGGGAGGGTCCCGAGCGGCTCAGCGACCACTCCGCTTCGGATGGCCGTGGACCCTCTCGGTGGCACGGTTGAGGGCCCGCTGGTCGGGTCGTGCGGCTTTGACGCCAGCCCGGGCCTGTTGGGTACGTTGACGACCATGGATCTTGGCTTGAGCGGCAAGGTGGCCCTCGTCACCGGAGTCAGTTACGGAATCGGTGCGGCCGTGGCTGACGCTCTCATCAGCGAGGGAGCGCAGGTGCTCGGTATCAGCCGGACCGTGCCCGAACCCCGCGACGGACTGAAGCACCTGAGTCTCGACATGAGCCAAGCCGATGCTGGAGATCTCGCGGTGGCGGCCTGTCTCCAGCACTTCGGCCGCATTGACGTGCTGGTCAACAATGTGGGCAGCGGGCGCATCGGCACCGGCTTCGCCGACGAGACGGACGAGATCTGGCAGGAGTTCTGGGAGCTGAACTTCATGTCCGCGGTGCGCACGGCCCGCGCCGCCTTGGCCTCCCTCCTCGCCGCGAGTGGCGTCATAGTGAACGTGTCGAGCATCAACGGCCGACTGCCTGAG
>JANOTZ010000139.1:0-2401 GCA_031416735.1 Frankiales bacterium | reverse complement strand
AGGGCTGGACCTCGGTGATGGTGGTGCTGCTGCTCGGCACCGGCGCGATCCTGTTCGCCCTCGGGATGATCGCGGAATACGTGGGGGTGGCGGTCAGCATGGCGATGGGCAAGCCGCTCTACCTCATCGTCAGCGACCCCGAGGACGGCGCGCTCGGACGCCGGCGAGGGTGACCGCGCCGCTCAGCTGGGTCGTCGGGGCCGGCGGGCTGCTCGGCTCGCACGTCACCCGGACGCTCGCCCAGGAAGGCGTCGTCTGGACCCCGGAGCTCGCCGTGCCCTGGGACCAGCCCGAGGGGGCGGACCTGCTCGGCCGGGCGGCACGGGCGTTCCTCAAGGCCGCCGACGGCGGGCCCTGGCAGGTGGCCTGGTGCGCCGGCGCCGGGGTGACCGGCACCGACCGGGCGAGCCTTGCGGCCGAGGTGGTGCTCTTCGAGCAGCTGCTCACGACCCTGGCGCGCAGCGGGGCAGGTCGGGAGGGTGCGCTGTTCTTCGCGTCGTCCGCAGGCGGGGTGTACGCAGGGGCAGCGGAGGCGCCGTTCACGGAGACCCATCCGGTGGCGCCGCTTTCGCCGTACGGCGAAGCCAAGGTCGCTCTGGAGGGCGCGGCGACCGCCTGGGGTGAGCAGACGGGGGTGCCGGTGCTGCTGGGGCGGATCGCCAACCTCTACGGGCCGGGGCAGAACCTCGCCAAGCCGCAGGGCCTGATCTCCCAGCTGTGCCGGGCCCAGCTGCTGCGGCAGCCGGTGTCGATGTTCGTGCCGCTGGACACCGTGCGCGACTACCTGTTCGCCCCGGACTGTGCCGAGCTCATCGCCCGGTCGCTGGGCAGGCTCCGGGCCGAGGGCGGCGTCCACGTGAAGGTGCTGGCGTCGCAGCAGGCCGTCACGATCGGCGCCCTGGTCGGCGAGCTGCGCCGGGTCTTCAAGTCCGCACCCCGCATCGTCTACGGATCGTCGAGCACCTCGCACTTCCACGCGCGGGACCTGCGGCTGCGTTCGCAGGTGTGGACCGATCTCGACCGGCGACCGGTGACGCCGCTGCCGGTGGGCATCAAGGCCACCCTGCTCGGGCTGGGCCGGATGCTCGGTGAAGGTCGGCTCGCGTAGCCTCGCCTCCCGAGACGACCACGGAAGGAGCGGCATGCAGGACCCCGACGCCCAGCGTTCGACGCAGGACGACTCCTACACCGAGCGGCTCACCAAGCTGCAGACCGTCTGGTGGAAGCGGCTGCTGCCGGTGCAGGCGCCCTACCGCTTCAACGTCCGCCGCGTGCACTCCGGGCGGGTGCTCGATGTGGGGTGCGGGCTGGGACGCAACCTGATGCACCTGCGCGGCAACGGCGTGGGCATCGACCACAACGCCGCGTTCGTCGCGGCCTGCCGGCAGCAGGGCCTCACCGCGCACACCCCCGAGTCGTTCCTGGCCTCGGCCGACGCGGTGCTGGGCGGGTTCGACTCGATGCTGCTCGCGCACGTCGTGGAGCACCTCAGCGACGAGGACACCGACGAGCTGCTCACGATGTACCTGCCGTATCTCCGGCCGGGTGGGGTCGTGCACTTCGTCACGCCGCAGGAGCGCGGGTTCCGGTTCGACCCGACGCACGTGCGGTTCGCCGACTTCGACGTGCTGCGCGAGCTGGCCGTCCGCCATGGCTTGCACGTCGACCGGACCTACTCGTTCCCGTTTCCCCGTTTCGCGGGAGAAGCCTTTGTCTACAACGAGTTCAACGTGGTCGCGCGGACCTCATCCTGACGGTGTAAGCCCCACCCAGGAGCAACAGCCCGAGTACGGCGAGCAGTGGCGCGCCACCGGTAGCGGCCAGCCCCCCGTTGGCCGCGGGAGCGGGCCGGGTCGGTCGGGTCGAGCGTCCGGGAGTGAGCGGCCCGAGCACCTCGACGGCCTGGTGGTAGGTGCCGCGGTTCTGGAACGGGTGGGCCGGTGTGGCGATCGCGCCCGCCGTGATCGGCCGGTTCTCGTCGCAGGTCGGGGTGTCGTCGTCGGGGCAGAGCGCCGGCTTCTTCCAGGCGCCCAGGTCGGTGCCCTCGGTGGCGGCCACCGTCTCGAGGGCCTTGCCGAGCGCCGTACGCAGCAGAGCCCGGCAGCCCGCAAGGGTGCCGTCGCCGCACTGCGTCGTCAGGCCCGAAGGCTTGGCGGACTTACCGAGGGCGGCGCGGACCACGTCCGACACCTGGCCGTACCAGCCGTCGTAGAAGCCGCTCTGCACCGGCCGGCCATCCAGGACCAGGTTCATCGGGCCCTGCAGCAGGGTCACCACCGAGGCGTCGAGCTGCGGGTCGTAGATGTCGTGGACCAGCTGGCGCCACCAGGCGTCGAAGGCGAGGACGGCGGTGCTGTCCTCGTAGAAGCCGTCCGCGGAGGTGTCGCGCCGGTGCGCGCCG
>JANOTZ010000138.1:0-7554 GCA_031416735.1 Frankiales bacterium | reverse complement strand
CGGTGCGGGCCGGCCTGCGCGCGGGCTGGCGGGCGGGCTTGCGGGCGGCGGGCTTGCGGGCGGGCTTGCGGGGGGCGGGCTTGCGGGCGGCGGCGGGCTTGCGGGGGGCGGGCTTCTTCGCGGGTGCCTTCTTGGCGGCAGGACGAGGGGACGTACGTGTGGCCATGGTGGGACGCTACCGGTGCGATACCACCTGTCCGGCCCGTCACAGCCCCGACACGCCGGGTCGTCAATCCGCGGACCCGAGCCCTTCCGCCGTACCCGCTCCCGCTCCTGCCCCTGCTCCCGGTCCCGAACCCGGTCCCGAACCCGAACCCGAACCCGAACCCGAACCGATCCCGCCGTGATCTACCTCTTGTTGTCGCCGCCACGCCGTGCGGCACGACAACGAGAGGTAGATCATCGGGAAATCAGGGGCGGTACGGCGGAAGCGGGCGCGTTCGGTCAGACCTCGAGGACGACCGGGATGATCATCGGGCGGCGGCGGTAGGTGTCGCTCACCCACCGGCCCAGGACCCGGCGGCACTGCTGGCCGAGCTGGTGCGGGTCGGAGACGCCCTCGGCGGCGGCCCGGTCGAGCTCGGCCTCGAGCAGCGGCAGGACGTCGTCGAAGGCCTTCGGGTCGTCAGTGAAGCCGCGGGCGGCGATCTGCGGTGCGCCGGCGATCTTGCCGGTGACCGAGTCGACGGCGAGGGTGAGGGAGATGAAGCCCTCCTCCCCGAGGATGCGACGGTCCTTCAGGGTCGACTCGCCGACGTCGCCGACCTCGAGGCCGTCGACGTAGACGTAGCCGCACGGCACCGCCCCGACGATCGAGGCCCGGCCGTCGACGAGGTCGACCACCACGCCGTCGTCGGCGAGCACGATGTTGGCGACACCGGTGAGGCGACCGAGCTCGGCGTGGGCGCGCAGGTGCCGCCACTCCCCGTGGACCGGCATCAGGTTGGAGGGCTTCACGGCGTTGAGCAGGTAGAGCAGCTCACCGGCCGGCGCATGGCCGGAGACGTGCACCTTGGCGACGTCCTTGTGCACCACCCGGGCACCCCAGCGGGACAGGCCGTTGATGACGCGGTAGACGGCGTTCTCGTTGCCGGGGATGAGCGAGGAGGCGAGCACGATGGTGTCGTCGGCCTCGATGCGCACCTGGTGGTGGGAGCGGTTGGCCATCCGGGACAGCGCCGACAGCGGCTCGCCCTGCGACCCGGTGGAGATGAGCACCACCTTCGAGGGGTGCAGCTGCTCGAGCTGCTTCATGTCCACCACGATGCCGGCCGGGATGCGCAGCATGCCGAGGTCGGAGGCGACCCCCATGTTGCGGACCATCGAGCGGCCCACGAAGGCGACCTTCCGGCCGTGCTTCTCGGCCGCGTCGAGGACCTGCTGGACGCGGTGCACGTGGGAGGCGAAGCAGGCCACGATGACCCGGCGCGAAGCGGTGCGGACCACCTCTTCCAGGACCGGGCCGATCTCGCGCTCGGGCGTGACGAACCCGGGTACCTCGGCGTTGGTGGAGTCGGACAGCAGCAGGTCGACGCCCTCCTCGCCGAGCCGCGCGAAGCCGCCCAGGTCGGTGAGCCGGCCGTCGAGCGGGAGCTGGTCCATCTTGAAGTCACCGGTGTGGAGCACCAGTCCGGCGTCGGTGCGGATGGCCACGGCGAGGGCGTCCGGGATGGAGTGGTTGACGGCGAAGAACTCGAGCGCGAACGGCCCGACCTGCTTGAGCTCGCCCTCGGCGACCTGCTCGAGCATCGGCTTGATGCGGTGCTCACGGAGCTTGGCGTCAAGCAGGGCGAGGGTGAAGCGGCTCCCGATGATGGGGATGTCGCGGCGCTCGCGCAGCAGGTAGGGCACCGCCCCGATGTGGTCCTCGTGGCCATGGGTGAGGACCACCGCGACGATGTCGTCGAGCCGGTCCCGGATGTAGCTGAAGTCGGGGAGGATCAGGTCGATGCCGGGCTGCTCGGTCTCCGGGAACAGCACGCCACAGTCGACGATCAGCAAGGAACCGTCGTACTCGAAGACGGTCATGTTGCGGCCGATCTCGCCGAGTCCGCCGAGGGCGACGACCCGGAGCGCACCGTCCGGGAGGACGGGCGGCAGGCCCAGATCGGGGTGGGGATGGCTCACAGGTGGTCCTTCAGGTCGGTGCGGAGTTGCGCGATCTCGTCGGAGGTCGCCTCCACGAGTGGCAGCCGCACGCCGCCGACGGGGAAGCCGCGCAGCGCCAGCGCGGCCTTCGTGAGGATGACGCCCTGGTTGCGGAACAGCCCGGTCCAGACCGGTTGCAACCGCTGGTTGAGGGCTGCTGCGCCGGCTACGTCGCCGGAGGTGAAGGCCGTGATGAGCTCGACGAGCTGCGGGGTGACCAGGTGGCTGATCACGCTGACGAAGCCCACCCCGCCGATCGCGAGCTGCGGGAGGTTGAGCGCGTCGGTGCCGGAGTAGACAGCGAGGTCGCACTCGGCGAGCAGCCTGGTGGTCGCCTCGAGGTCGTCCTTGGCGTCCTTGACGGCCACGATCTGGGGGTGCCGGGCCAGCTCGAGCAGCGTCTCGTGCCGCAGCGCCACCCCGCTGCGGCCCGGGATGTCGTAGAGCATCACGGGCAGCGAGGTGCTCGCGGTGACGGCGAGGGTGTGCGCGACGATGCCGGCCTGCGGGGGCTTGGAGTAGTAGGGCGTGACGGCCAGCAGGCCGGTCGCACCCGCCTTCTCCGCGTCCTGGGCGAGCGCGATCGACTCCGCGGTGTCGAAGGTGCCGACCCCGGCGAGGACGTGCGCGCGACCGCCGACGGCGTCCACGACGGCCCGCAGCAGCTCGGCTTTCTCCTCGCGGGTGGTGGTGGGCGACTCACCGGTGGTGCCGGAGACGACCAGTCCGTCGTTGCCCTGGGAGACGAGCAGGTCGGCGAGCTCGGCGGCCCGCGCGAGGTCGACCGCGCCCTCGGGCGCGAACGGGGTGACCATCGCGGTCAGCACCCGACCGAACGGAGGCGTCGTCATGGCTGGGAGGTTACCCGGCGAGGCTCAGGTTGGGACGGCGTCGGTCGGGGCGGCGTCGGTCGGGGCGGCGAGGTAGGACGCGAGCAGCAGGTCGACCACGTCGGCCAGCGGAAGCGTCAGCGTCAGCCCAGCGACGAGGAGGGCGACCCGGTCGTTCTCGACCCGGACCTGCACGACGCCGTCCCGGGCACGGCCGGTGATCCCCTCGCTGACCAGGGAACGGTCGAAGACCAGGTCGACCGGTTCCTCGTCGTCGAGGACCACGACCGCGCGCAAAGCCGGGGGCTCCTGGGAGCTGTGCCGCAGCAGCACCGTCACTGGGAGCGCGGGCCGGCCCGGGAGGCACAGGGCACCCCCGACACCGCGGTTCGTGACGACAACCTCGCTCATGCCCACTCTGTCGGCAGGCGCACTCCGGTCATGAGCAGGATGACTCCACCGAACTGGGTGCAATCGTCCCGCTGCGGAAGGTCAGCCCTCGCCGACAAGCGGGCTGGACGCCACCTCGGTGCCGTCACCCAGCGTCGTGATGACGAAGTCGGCAAAGACGTTCGGCGCGACCCGCTGCAGCTCGCGCAGCATGGCGATCGCCAGCTCGCGGATCTCCACGTCGGCGTGCTCGGAGGCCCGCATCGCCACGAAGTGCCGCATCGCCCGGTAGTTGCCGGTCACCACGATCCGGGTCTCGGTCGCGTTGGGGAGCACCGCGCGGGCGGCCTGCCGGGCCTGCTTGCGCCGGGCGGTGACGTTCTCGACGTCCGCGAACTTCTTCTCCAGGCCCTCGAGCAGCTTGGTGTACGACGCCAGCGCGGCCTCACCGGCCTCGAGGAACATCGCGTGCAGCTCGGGGTCGTCGGCGATCACGGCGGGCTCGACCATCGCGGCATCGCGCTCCGGCACGTACCGCTGGGACAGCTGGCTGTAGGAGAAGTGCCGGTGCCGGATCAGCTCGTGGGTGAGGCTGCGCGAGATGCCGCTCAGGTAGAAGCTGACGCTCCCGTGCTCGAGCACGCTCAGGTGCCCGACCTCCAGGATGTGCTGCAGATACCCCGCGTTGGTGGCGGTGGCCGGGTTGGGCTTCTTCCAGCTCTGATAGCAGGCCCGCCCGGCGAACTCGGCGAGCGCCTGCCCACCGTCGACGTCGGTCTCCCACGGCACATCCGCCGGCGGGTCGAAGTGCGTGTAGCCGATGACCTGGACCTTGAGGGGCGCGAGCGCCAGACCTTCAGACAACAGACATTCTCCGTACGGCGGAAGCGGGCCGCAGGAGGGGAAGAGCGGCGCTATCAGGGTAACCGCCACCAGGTCTCGCTCCGGGCTGGCGCGCCGGACCTGCGGTTGACTGGCCCGATGCCCGAGTGGACCGGACCTGACTTCCACGAGCCGGCTCTCGCCTGGGCGGCCTCCTACGGCGTCGCGGGTCCGACCACGCAGCCGCACCTGAGGCCGTGGGCCACCGCGCTCCGCATCGACAGCGCCGACGGGGTGGTGTGGCTGAAAGCCGGTGGCGTGGGGACGTCGTACGAGGCCCGGCTGGTGCGGGCGCTGGTCGCGTACGGCGCACCGCACCTGCTCACGCCGCTGGCGATCGACGTGGAACGGGGGTGGCTGCTGCTGCCCGACGGCGGTCCGACGTTGCGCTCGGTACTGGACCGCGATCCCTCGCTGGCGCACTGGGAGCGGGTCCTGCCGAAGTACGCGGCGCTGCAGCGGGCGGTGGAGCACCGGGCCCTGCCCGGGACCGAGGACCACAGCCCGCGGCGACTTCCGGAGCTGCTGGACCAGCTGCTGCGGGACCTGCCAGTCGGTCCGCGGGCGGAGCTCGAGGCCCTGCAGCCGCGGTTCGCACAGTGGTGCGACGAGCTGGCGACGTGCGGGATCCCGGCCACCCTGCAGCACGACGACCTGCACGACAACAACGTCTTCTCCAGGGACGTCTTCTTCGACTGGGGCGACGCGGCCCTTGCCTTCCCTTTCAGCTCCCTGCTTGTGACGTTGCGGTCCGTCGCCGCCCGCTGGGCGCTGGCCCCGGGGGCCCAAGAGCTCGTGCGGTTGCGGGACGCCTATCTCGAGCCGTGGACGGACCGGCACAGCCGGACCGAGCTGGAGCTGCTCGCCCTGTTGGCCACCCGGGTCGGCAAGGTGGGCCGGTCGCGGGCCTGGCAGCGGGCCCTGACCGGCGTCGCGGACCCGGGCGAGCCAGCCGAGGCCGCCCCCGGCTGGCTCGAGGAGCTCTTGGAGGAGGACGTCTTCTGAGGGCGTCCGATTGGGACGCAAGTGCGATCGGCGAAAGGCTTGCTGGAGATCCGCCGTCAGCTGCGCGCGAACGAGAGCAACGGCGCGTACACGTGCTGGTCTGCCCGCTGGAGGGCGGCAATGTAGGCGGTCCGCACCTCGCCTGCGGGGGCGAGATCGCCTGCGCCCCAGGTGAAAGCGGATTGACCGAGGGCGACGGCGAGTACGTCCGCTACCAGCCGAGCGTGTCGACCGTTGCCGTTGGCGAAGCAGTGGATCGCGACCAACCGGTGGTGGAAGCGCACGGCGATCTCGTCGGGCGGATAGCTCGCGCACTGCACCCACACCTGGGCGTCTTCGAGCAACTGCTGCAGCTCAGTCCTGATCCTCCACGGCTCGACACCGATGTTGCGTTCGGTGGTGCGGATCTTGCCGGCCCACTTCCACACCGTGCTGAACATCGTCCGGTGAAGGCCGAGCAGGTAGGACGCGTCAAGCAGCCGGTCACGGCTCGGAGGGCGCAGGAACACCCCCCGAGCCGCATCGACGATGGCCTGCTGCTCCGCCCGGTTGAGCTCATCACGGGTCCTGATGAAACTGGGGATGAGCTGCCTCTCCTCCTCCGGGGTCAGAGGGGTGGCGTGGTCATCGGACGGGGCGGAAGGTGAGGTCACCGTGCGGAGGCCGACCACAGCGAACGACTATCGATGATGCGCTCCGCCAAGTCAGCGAGTGCCTCCTCGTCGAAGTCCGCGGGGAGGGTCTGCGCCTCGAGCGCCATGGTGTGACGCACGGGAGCAAGCTCTGCCCGGGCAACGTGTAGCGCCTGATCAGCGACCAGCCCCTGCAGCCCAGCCCGATGGCGTGGCACCAGGGCATACGCGACGTCGCAGTCGAGTGCGTCCGCGACCTTGCGCAAGGAGCTCAGGCGGATGCCCTCGTCGGCTTCTGAGCGCTCGAGGTCACTGACACCCTGCGGTGACATGTTCAGCCGGCGCGCCAACTCGGCGGTGCTCATGCCCAGTGCCTCTCGGACCGCTCGAAGCCAGCCCGAGGACGGCCGCGCCGGCACCCGGGCCGCACTGAACTCTTGATCGAGAACCCGACGGGCTCGGCGGCGCAGCGAGGATGACATCATCGCCATGGCGGACCTCCGTAGATCGATGAGTCTTAATAAGCAAGCTATTACTTGGCGTGATGTCCCTAACTACAGGTTATTGCTTGTATGGTGGCGAGTCAACGCGAGCGGGTCAGGTGGCGTGGGCGAGCGCCGCCCGCAGGTCCGGAGCAAGGTCTCCGCGCAGCTCGACGACGACCTCGTCGAGGCCCTGCCACCTGGCTGCCCGGCGCAGCTCGGCGGCCAGCGCCCCGGCCATGTCCTCGTGCACCGGCCCCGGCTCCAGCCAGGAGGCGAGCACCCGGAGCACGCCGGACTTGCGGTCGGCCTTGAGGTCGACGCGGGCCCTGATCGCCTCGTGGTGCAGGAACAGCAGGCAGTAGTAGCCGTGGACCCGCTTCACCGCCGGGACGTAGATCTCGATGCGGTAGTCGACGCCCCAGAGCCGGGAGGTGCGGGACCGCTCCCAGACAAGCGGATCGAAGGGCGAGAGCAGCGCCGACCGCCGTACCGCTCGGGGCTGGGCAGCCCCCGCGGACAGGTAGCCGACGTCCCGCCAGCCCTCCACGGAGACGGGCGTCAGCGCACCTTCCTCGACGAGGGCCGCGACGGCTACCCGACCCTCCTCGGGGCGCAGCCGGAAGTAGTCGCGCAGGTCCTTCTCGGTGGCCACGCCGTGCGCCCGCGCGGAGAGCCGGACGAGCTCCCGCTGGGCGTCATTGCGCGACGGGGTGGGCAGCGCGAGCACCTCGGCGGGGATCACCCGCTCGGTGACGTCGTAGAGCCGCTCGAAGCCGTTGGTCCTCCTCGAGGTGGTCACGCGACCGGACCAGAACAGGTACTCCAGGCCGCGCTTAACGTCGTCCCAGCCCCACCAGGTGTCCTTGCCCCGCGGGGCATCTCGCAGCGCACCGGCACCGCACGGACCCTCGGCCTGCAGCCGCGACAGCAGCGCGCCGACGAACTCGGGGCGGTCCCGGAACACCCGGAGCGGCCCGCCCCAACCTTCCTCGAGCGCCTCCGCGCGCGCCATTCTCCAGCGCAGCAAGGGATGCAGGGCCATCGGCAGGTACGACGCCTCGTGGCCCCAGTACTCGAAGAGCTCGCGCCGACCGAAGGCGAGGTCGTCGAGCAGGTCGACCGGCCAGGGTCCGAGACGGCTGAACGCGGGAAGCTGGTGGGCCCGGGCGAAGACGTTGACGC
>JANOTZ010000137.1:0-2253 GCA_031416735.1 Frankiales bacterium | reverse complement strand
CCGGGCTCGCGCTTGAGCGCCTCCAGGACCTCCAGGCCGCGCCGGCCTTTGGCCCGCCGGAGGTCGTCGCCGGCGTCGGCCAGGCCCTGCAGCTCGTTGAGGACGGGGGTCGGCACGAGCATCCGGCCGTGCAGGAAGCCGGCCCGCACCACATCCAGGACCCGCCCGTCGATGGCGACCGAGGTGTCGACCACCCGGGGGAGCGCCACGGCGGCCACCTCGCGGGGTGCCAGCCCGGCGCGGGTCCCGAACAATGCCAGGACGCCCTCGCGTTTGCTGGAACCGACGAGGAACCCGACGTAGCCCAGCGAGACGCAGACGAACGCGAACAGCGGGAACGCCAGGTAGGACTGCTTGAGGAAGAACACCGGCCACGCGACCCCGGCTGCGAGCAGCACCCCACCGACGACACCGAGCGCGCCGGCCACCAGCTCCTCGGCGGAGGTGTCGTGCAGCCGGGTCCGGGTCGCCTCGGCGCTGGTCGCGGCGGTGCGGCCCAGGACCCCACCCAGCACGTAGCCGAGACCGGAGCCGAGGATGACGCCCAGCGCCGTGCCGTTGAGCGAGCCGAGCAGCGGCTTGGACGCGTTGATGCCGCTGCCGACCTGGTAGCCGGCCCCCGCGAAGAAGGCCACCACCAGGAAGCGCAGCACTTCCAGGACGACCACGGGCGTGCGCCGACGCCCCGGCACGCGCCGGGGGATGTTGGGCGCAGGGCTGCTCATGAGGTGCAGCCTGCCACCTCAGCGCGAATCAGGAGGCGAGAACCTCGTCGAGGATGGCCTCGGCCTTGTCCTCGTTGGTGCCCTCGGCGAGCGCGAGCTCACTCACGAGGATCTGCCGGGCCTTGGACAGCATCCGCTTCTCGCCCGCGGACAGGCCACGCTCGCGGTCACGACGCCAGAGGTCGCGGACGACCTCGCCGACCTTGTTGATGTCGCCGGAGGCGAGCTTCTCGAGGTTGGCCTTGTAACGACGGGACCAGTTGGTCGGCTCCTCGACGGCCGGTGCGCGCAGCACCTCGAAGACCTTGTCGAGTCCGTCCTGACCGACGACGTCCCGGACACCGACGATCTCGGCGTTGTCCGCGGGAACACGGACGGTCAGATCACCCTGAGCGACCTTGAGAACCAGATAGACCTTGTCCTCGCCCTTGATGGTGCGCGTCTCGATTGCCTCGATAAGCGCGGCTCCGTGGTGCGGGTAGACGACTGTCTCGCCAACCTTGAACGTCACGTGGTGGTCCTCTCGCCGGCACTCAGGCTACCACGCCAGGACCCCCGACCGGGGCGTCGGAGAGGGACAAACTTGCAGGTCAGAGCCTTTTTCCGGCATCCACCGACCTGCTTGGGGTCTTGACAAAAGCCCCCTAAAGGTGCTTGTCCGGCGTGATCACCGACGGCGCAACAAGGTCGCACAAAGCGTGAGACCTGGCCCAAAAGCCATCGCCACCACCCACCCGCCGGAGCTTCCCACCAGTCGCTCCAGCACCAACAGCACCGTGGCGCTGGAGCAGTTACCGACCTCGTCGAGGACGGCGTACGACGCTGCCGTCTGTTCGTCGGTCAACCCGAGCGCCTCGCCGACGACCTCGACGATCCGCCGGCCACCGGGGTGCACGGCCCAGCCCTCGACATCACCGAGGGTGAGGCCGTTGCGCCCGAGCAGCTCCTCCACCACCGGCCGGGCGTGGACCGCCAGGACGTCGGGCACACGGGGTGACAGGCCCATCACGAAGCCCAGATCGGTGACGTCCCAGGTCATGTGGTCGGCGGTGCTCACGTCGGTGCGGGCCACCGCGTCGACGAACTCCAGGCCGGCAGCCCCCGGCTCGACCACCACCGCGGCGGCCGCGTCGGCGAACAGCGCGTGCGCCACCATCTGCTGCTGGTCAGCGGGCGTCGGCTCCCCGACGGGCGCGGGCTGCACGTGCAGGCTGGTCAGCTCCACGCAGAGCAGCACGGCAGGTCGCCCGCGGGCCACCACGAAGTCGCTCACGGCCCCCAGGCCGGGCAGCGCCGCGTAGCAACCCATGTGCCCGATGTGGAGCCGTTGCGTGTCCGCGCCCATGCCGAGCTCGGCGGCGAGCTGGATGTCGAGCCCAGGCGTGGCGTAGCCGGTGCAGCTGACGACGGCGAACATCCCGACGTCGGAGGGGTCCAGGCCGGCCGCAGCCAGGGCCTTCCCGACCGCCTCGCGGCCCAGCGGCATCGCCTCCTCGACGAAGCGCCGCATGCGCGCGCCGGTCCCCCA
>JANOTZ010000136.1:0-3494 GCA_031416735.1 Frankiales bacterium | reverse complement strand
GGCTCACGCCTTTACCTCCCTCACCCATCATGGCCCTGTCAACCCTGTCAGCCGGCATCGGCTTCTCCCGCGAACGGCTCAGAGAGCTTGTTGTCGGACACTTCGGACACCTCGGGCCGCTCGGTCCGCCGCTTCTTGCGCTCGGCCCGGCGTTCCCGTTCCTCGCGGTTCACCCGCGCCTGCTGGTCGTAGACACCTTCCGAGGTGCGGGCGACCACCTCTTCGGTGATGTCGCGCAGCTGGTCGCGGAGGAAGTCGCGGGTCGCGACCTCACCCAGCGACAGTCGCAGCGACGCGAGCTCGCGGGTGAGGTATTCGACATCGGCCTGCAGTCGCTGGTTCTGCGCCCGGTCCTCGTCGAGGGCCACCCGGTCACGGTCCACCTGCCGGTTCTGGGCAAGCAGGATCAGGGGTGCGGCGTACGAGGCCTGCAAGGACAAGATGAGGGTCAGCAGGGTGAAGTTGGTGGCGACCGGGTCGAACCGCAGCTCGTCCGGCACCAGGCTGTTCCAGGCCAGCCACGCCGCCGCGAACAGGGTCAGGTAGACGAGGAACCTGCTCGTGCCGAGGAACCGCGCGATCCGCTCCGAGAGCCGCCCGAAGGCCTCCGGGTCGTAGTGCGGTCGGGACAGTGCGGACCGCGGCTGGACCGGCTGGTCCAGCCGTTGCCGCTGGGGTCGGCGGTCAGCCATGACCGGGTCCTTGGCGCCAGTTCTGCGGCAGGACGTGGTCAAGCACGTCGTCGACGGTCACGGCGCCCAGCAGTCGCTGCTCGGAGTCCACCACCGGAACCGCAACCAGGTTGTACGACGCCAGGTGCCGGGTCACTTCAGCCAGCGTCTTCTCCGGCGTGAGCGGGTCGATGCCGGTGTCGATGGCCGCGGAGATCAGGGTCGACGGTGGCTCGCGGAGCAGCCGTTGGAAGTGCGCCGTGCCCAGGTATCGGCCCGTCGGGGTCTCATAGGGAGGTCGCACGACGTAGACCTGCGTCGCCAGGCTGGGGTGCAGGTCGGGGTGCCGGATGCGGGCCAGGGCTTCGGCGACGGTGGTCCCCGGGCCGAGGATGACCGGCTCGCTCGTCATCAGGCCACCGGCAGTGTCGTCGCTGTAGGCGAGCAGCTGCCGGACCGGCTCGGCCTCCTCTGGCTCCATCAGGTCGAGCAGGCGGGCGGCGTCGGCCGGCTGCATCTCGCCGAGCAGGTCGGCGGCGTCGTCGGGGGCCATCGCCTCGAGGACGTCGGCGGCCCGCTCGTCCTCCAGGCCGGCCATCAGCTCGACCTGCTCGTCCTCGGGCATCTCCTCGAGGACGTCGGCGAGCCGTTCGTCGTCGAGGGCAGCGGCGATCTCGCCACGTCGCTTGTGGGACAGGTCGTGCATGACGCCGGCCAGGTCGGCGGGCCGGAGCTTCTCGAAGACGGCGAGGAGGTTGGCGGCCCCCTGGTCTCCTTCGGGGAGCGAGAAGCCGGTCACCTCGTCCCACGCGACCTGGAGCAGCTCACTGCGGCGGCGTCCCTTGCCGTGACGGACGGCCACCTTCGTGACGAACCAGTCGGCGCGGCTCTGCTCCATCGCCACGTCGACGACGGTCACCTCCCGCTCGCCGGCGAGCAGCGTGACCCGCCGGTCCAACAGCTCGGCGAGCACGAGGGTTTCCCCGGCCCGCTTGTCGAAGCGGCGCAGGCTGACGGTGCCGGTGGAGAGCAGCACCGCGTCAGATTCGATGGAGGTGACTCGTCCCATCGGCACGAAGATCCGGCGGCGGGCCTGGATCTCTACCAGGATGCCGAGGACGCGCGGGGCGTCCGTGCCGATGCGCAGCGCGACGACCACGTCTCTGACCCGGCCCACCTGGTCGCCGTTGGGGTCGAAGACCGGGAGGCCGGCGAGACGCGCAACGAAGACACGGCCACCAGTACTCACCGCGCGAGGCTACCGCCGGACGTGCTCCAGACCGTGGTGCGGCACGATGCTGCAACCAGTCCGTTCTGACGAGGAGAACCCCGTGACGACCGTTCTCGACCGCTTCCGCCTCGACGGCAAGGTGGCCCTGGTGACCGGGGCGTCCTCCGGCCTGGGCGTCGCCATCGCCCAGTGCCTCGCCGAAGCGGGTGCCGACCTGGTCCTCGGCGCCCGTCGTACCGACCGTCTCGCCGAGACCCAGGCGCTCGTCGAAGGCCTGGGGCGTAAGGCGATTGCGGTGACGACGGACGTCACCGACCCCGACCAGTGCACGGCGATGGTGGCCGCCGCGATCGAGGCTTTCGGCAAGGTGAACATCCTCGTCAACAACGCCGGCTTCGGCTGGGCGAAGCCCGCGACCCGGGAGACCCCCGACGAGTTCCGCAAGGTCATCGACATCAACCTCAACGGGCAGTACTGGATGGCGCAGGCCTTCGGCCGGGCCGTCACCGAGGGCGGCTCGATCGTCAACATCTCCAGCGTCCTGGCCCTGCGCCCGGGAAGCATTCCGCAGGCCGGGTACGCCGCCTCCAAGGCGGGCCTCATCGGCCTGACCCGGGACCTGGCGTCGCAGTGGACCGCCCGCAAGGGGGTGCGGGTCAACGCGATCGCCCCCGGCTACTTCCCCAGCGAGATGACCGACGAGCTGGACCCGAGCGAGGGCGAGCTCGTCAAGATGATCACCCCTGCAGGCCGGTACGGCGAACCCCACGAGGTCGGCGACGCCGTCGTCTTCCTCGCCTCCGACGCGTCGTCCTACATCACCGGCATCACCCTTCCGGTGGACGGCGGGATGGTCATGCCGTGACGCTTTCCTACGAACTCGTCGACGTCTTCACCTCGCAGCCCTTTGCGGGGAACCCGCTGGCGGTGGTGCTGGACGCCGATGGCCTGTCGACCGCGCAGCTGCAGGCGATCGCGGCAGAGTTCAACCTGTCGGAGACCGCCTTCCCGGTGGCCGCCCCTTCGGGCGCGACGTATGGGCTCCGGATCTTCACCCCGCTGGTCGAAGTGCCGTTCGCGGGGCATCCGTCGGTCGGTGCGGCCTGGGTACTCCGCACGTTGGGCCGAATCAGCGAAGGCCCCAACGTGCAGGGCTGCGGCGCGGGGCTGCTGCCCGTCCACCTCGACGCCGACATGGTGACCCTCACCGGCGGCATCCCCTCGGTGAGCGACCCGGTCGACCCGGCTCCGCTCCTCGCCTCGCTCGGCCTGGACCTCGGGGACCTCGTGGGCACGGCGCCTCGGTGGGCGAGCACCGGCCTGTCCTTCGCGTTCCTGCACGTCCACCTCGACGCCCTGTCGAAGGCCCGCGTTGATGTGGCGAAGGTGGCCGCACTCGGTGAGTCGGGCATCTCGTTGGTGGCCTGGGACGGTCAGGTAGCCCGCGCACGTGTTTTCCCTTGCGGGCTGGGCATTTCCGAGGATCCGGCGACGGGGTCGGCCGCTCTTGGCCTGGGCGTCTTCCTGGCGGCCAGTGGCCTGCTCGAGGACGGCGTGTGTGACTACGTCGTCGAACAGGGCCGGGAGATGGG
>JANOTZ010000135.1:0-1542 GCA_031416735.1 Frankiales bacterium | reverse complement strand
GGAGGCGTCCACGAGCAGCGCCACGCCATCGACCATCGACAGACCGCGCTCGACCTCACCACCGAAGTCGGCGTGGCCGGGGGTGTCGATGATGTTGATGAGCAGGTCCTTGCGACGGACCGCGGTGTTCTTCGCGAGGATCGTGATGCCCTTCTCGCGCTCGAGGTCCATCGAGTCCATGACCCGGTCCTTGACCGCGCCCTCCTCCTGCTGGTGCTCGCTGTAGGCACCGGACTGCAGGAGCATCCCGTCGACCAGGGTTGTCTTCCCAGGGTCGACGTGCGCGATGATCGCGACGTTGCGGATGTCGTCACGAGTGGGCATACGGGTGCTCCGATGATCAGCAGGGAAGTCGCCCCAGGCTACCGGGGGATACGGTCGGGCCCCGCCTGCAGGAAAGTGGTGGGCCGCGAGGGTGCGGAAACTGCGCTCGCTGCGCCCCCCCACCAGGTGCTCTGCCACGGGCCGGTGACCAATCTCACCGAAGCTGCTGAGGCCCGCGGCGTCAGTCCCTCTGCCGTGCTCAAAACCCTCGTTGTACGGCGAGAAGCGGGCCACTACCTGTTCGTGCTCGTCCCTGGGGACCGGCAGTTGAGCTGGCCGAAGCTGCGCGCCCTTCTCGGGGTCTCACGGCTCTCGCTCCCGGATGCCGCAGAAGCGCTTGAGGCCACGGGATATGCGCGCGGGACCATCACCCCCTTCGGTTCCACCACGGCCTGGCCGGTGGTTGCAGACGCGGCCCTGGTCGGGCACGAGATCAGCCTTGGCGGTGGCGCCCCCGGGGTCGCGGTTCTCCTGCGCGCTTCCGACGCGATCGCAGCCTTGGACGCAGTGGTGGCAGACGTGACCGAACCGTCCGTCGGCCCCTGACATCAGCCTCCGAGGAGCTGCCGCAGGTGCTCGACCACTGGTGCGTCGACGGCGATCCACTGCACCTCATCGAGTTCGTCGGCCGCGAGCCAGCGGTGCTCGTCGTGGTCGACGAGCTGCGGCTCGCCTGCGGTCAGGGTGGCCAGGTAGATCCGCAGGACTGCCTGTGTGCCGATGAACAGGTCGGGTCCGATTCGCTCCCCGACCTCCGCCTCGCAGCCGAGCTCTTCGCGCAGCTCGCGTACCAACGCCTGGACGTCTGATTCCCCTGGCTCGACCTTCCCGCCGGGGAACTCCCACTGACCCGCAAGGTGTGCGGGTTGGGTACGTCGGGAGGCCAGGACCCGGCCGTCCCTGAGCAGAGCTGCTCCGACGACGGGGACACGCATGCGGCCCATTGTGCCGGGTGGCCTGGAGCGCCTGATGGATGCGTACCCGACTGATGCGGGGCGCCCATGCACACCGTGGCCCAGGTAGGACGGTCCCTCCCCCAACTCCCCGATCAGAAGAGCGGGGTGTCCTGGGGGTCGACTCGCGGGGTCTGGGTCTTCGTGGCCTTGGTCTTGGTCTTGGTCTTGGTCTTGGCTTTGCGGGCGTGGGCTTGTTCGTTCCAGAGTGGGCCGTTGTCTTGGGGCCAGGGGTTGGTGTCGTCGAGGCGGGCGGGGCGTGGGG
>JANOTZ010000134.1:0-3197 GCA_031416735.1 Frankiales bacterium | reverse complement strand
CGGGAGTCCGGTTCTACCTGACCATGACGTCGGAGCAGAAGGGCATCTCCGAGCAGCAGGTCTACGACGACATCGCCTCCCGCAACCCGCTCGGCCGGATCCCCACCGACGAGGCCTGCGCCGGGGCGATCCTCATGCTGCTGTCGAGCTACACGTCCGAGGTTACGGGGGCGATCCTCGACGTCAACGGTGGGGAGTACATGCCGGCATGAACGACACCACGGTGGTCTCCGAGACGGTGCGCATCGACGCGCCGCAGGACTTCGTGTGGTCGGTGCTCACCGATTTCGGGCGCTATCCGGAGTGGAACCCCTTCACGGTCCGGGTCGAGGCCACGCTGGAGGTCGGCGCCCGGGTGGTCCTGCACCTGCCCGACCCGGCCAAGCCCGGTGAGACCTTCCAGACCGTGGAGTGGATGAGCGTCGTCGACGCCCCTCAGCACCTGCAGTACAACACCGGCACGGAGATCCCCGGGATGCTTGCGGTCCGCGACCAGTGGGTGCAGGACCTCGGGGACGGTGTGACGTCGTACAACACCACTGATGTGTTCACCGGGGATCTCGCGGAGCTCGTCTTCGACCTGCAGGGCGCGTGGGTGACGGCCGGCTTCAACGCGACGGCCCTCGCACTGAAGGACCGGGCCGAGAAGCTCTGGGCCGACCGCGCATGATGGACCTGCAGGAGATCTCGGACCGGCTCGAGATCTATGACCTGCTGGCCCGCTACAGCGCGGCGATCGACAGTCGCTCCTGGGACGACCTCGACGCCCTGTTCACCGCGGACGCCTACCTCGACTACACCTCGACCGGTGGGATCGCCGGGACGCTGCCGGAGCAGAAGGCCTACTTCGCCGAGGTCCTGCCGATGTTCAAGGGCAGCCAGCACCTCACCGGGACGACGACCTTCGCCTTCGACCCCGACGGCACCACCGCCCGGATCCGCACGATCTGCTTCAACCCGATGGTCTGCGACGACAAGGACACCTACCTCGTCGGGCTCTGGTACGTCGACACCCTGCAGCGGGTCGACGGATCGTGGCGGTTCGCGCGCCGGGACGAGGAGCAGTCCTGGACCCACCACACCGGGCGGCGCTGAGCTCCCCACTCACCCGTTTGGCTCACCAGATCTACACCACGGATGCCGATGTTCCGGGGCAGATGCACCATCCCCCGACCCAGGAGTTGTCCTCATGCGCCTGCCCACCCTCGCCGTCGGCACTGTCGCCGCCCTGGCCCTGGCGCTGTCCGCAGCCGCACCAGTCCTCGCCGACGAAGCGACCCCGGCGGCGGTCTCCGACACGGCCGCCACCCCGGCGGCTGACGCAGACCCGGCCCCCAGCCCGCCGCCCGCCGACCCCACGGCCCCGGTCGTGTCGACGACGCCGAGCACCGACCCGAGCACCGACCCGGCCACCGACCCGGCGACCCCCGCGGTCACGACCGCTGACACCACCACTGAGACCACCGCCGACACCACCGCTGACACCACGGCCGCCGACCCGGCCGTTGCCACAGCGACGCCTACCGCGACGCCCCAGATCGGCGGCAACGGTGCCTACTCCTACCCGTTCATCCTGACCACCGGCACGGACGGCAGCTCCGTCGTGGCCATCGAGGTAGCCGGCACGGGCGTCTCGATCGGCTACACCGTCGACGGACAGGGCAAGGTCACCGACGCCCTCGTGGTCGCCGGCGACGCCACCCTGGTCAAGGTCACGCCCCACACGATCAAGCTTGTCCTCGCCACCGGCGAGCGGGTCACCATCAAGGTCCACGGCGACTCCGTCCGCGTGAAGGTCAAGCCCCGCAAGGGCGGGCCGCTGCGCCCCGGCATCGCGACGTCCACCGAGGTCGAGGCTGACGAGGCTGCTGAGGTCGAAGAGACCGAAGCCCCCGAGGTCGAGGACTCCGAGGAGGACTCCGGCGACGAGGACGAGAACGACAAGGACAAGTCCGACAAGGGCAAGGACAAGTCCGAGAAGGCCAAGTCCAAGCGCTCCGAGAAGAGCAAGGGCCACGGCAAGAAGAACTGACCCGCACCACAGCAGTCCGACGGCCCATCCCCACCGGGGTGGGCCGTCGGCCGTTGTGGGGTGTCACACGACCAGGACTACAGCGGACCTCCCCGAATGCCGACGTCCCCAACGAAACACCCCGACCTTTCAAGGAGTTCCTGTGCGCCGCGCTCTGGCCGTTCTCGCCACCCTGACCACCCTGCTGTCGGGCTGCGCGACCGGAGGCGACTCCTCCGCCAAGACCGACGCCCAGAGCCTGCTGACGTTGGCGCGCGGCGCGACGCAGGGACTCACGACCTTCGCGTTCCGTTCGGTCACCGAGCTGCCTGGCACGGACGCCTTGCAGCGAACCGTGCTCGACGGCCGGGCAGCGGTCCCGGACCGGGTCGCCTATTCAGTCACGGTCGGCACCAGCAAGGCTGAGGTGGTGCGGATCGGCGCCAAGGGCTACAGCCGCACCCTCCCTGGCGGCCGCTGGACTGCCGAAACCGGTACGGCGAAAAGCGCCGCTCCGGCAGTCGTGCTCCAGCAGGTGCTGACCGCTGCGGACGCCCCTCGGGACAAAGGCGATGTGACGTTCGACGGGCGGAACGGGCGGATGCTGGAGGTGACCCTGACCGCGGATGAGGTGCGGGCCACCGGGCTGCTCGACGCCAAGGGCGGGAGCGACGTCACGGTGACGCTCGTCATCGGCCCGCACGGCCGGGTGCTGCGACTGGCCCTGGAGCTTCCGGTGAAGGGAACGACCACAAGCGTGCTGCGTCAGGTCACCACCTACGGCAGCTTCGGCACAGCGGCACCCATCACGCCGCCGGTCTGACCCACGCCAATGGTCTGACCATCACGCACTCGGCGCCGCGGTCACCCGCCGTCGTACACCCACACCATGCTCAGCCCCAGCTCCTTCGGCGCGGCGACCTCGTCCGGCTCCACCCGGTCGAGCCGGAAGCTGAGGCGCTCCGCAATGGCCGCACTGCGGGTGTTGGCCTGGTCACAGTGGATCTCGACGTGGTCGACGTCAGGCAGCTCCAGTGCAGCAGCAGTCAGCGCCCGCGCCGCGCGGGTGGCGTAGCCGCGGCCGGTGGCGAAGGGCGCCAGCCAGTAGCCGATCTCGACCGCCCCAGGGCCGATCCGTCGATGAAGCCCACACGCGCCGACCATCGCACCGTCGGCCATGATGAGG
>JANOTZ010000133.1:0-6659 GCA_031416735.1 Frankiales bacterium | reverse complement strand
CGGCGCCCAGGTGCACGAGGACGTCACAGTGACGCTCGACATGACCCTGACCTCGGCGGCCTGCCCGCTGACCGACGTCATCGAGGACCAGACCCGGGCCGCGCTGGCCCCGCTCGTCAACGACGTCCGGATCAACTGGGTCTGGATGCCGCCGTGGGGTCCCGACAAGATCACCGACGACGGTCGCGAACAGCTGCGGGCCCTCGGCTTCAACGTCTGACCCGGTGAGTCGCCACGCCCGCTCGTCCCGTTGGCACCTCGGATGACTTCGGCAGGCGCTGCACCGGTCTACGACTGGATTGGGGCCGGCTACGCCGATCTGCGCGTCCCGGACACGCGGATCGCCTCGGTGGTGCACGCGGCCCTCGGCGACGCCCGGACCGTCGTCAACGTCGGGGCGGGCACCGGTTCCTACGAGCCGGACCTGCAGATGGTGGCCGTCGAGCCCTCACCCGTGATGCTGTCGCAGCGGCCCTCCTCGGCCGCCCCCGCCGTCCGGGCCGTCGCCGAGGCGCTGCCCTTCGCCGGCGGTTCCTTCGACGCCGCGCTGGCCGTCCTCACCACCCACCACTGGTCAGATCCCGCGGCGGGGCTCGCCGAGATGGCCCGGGTGTCGCGGCGGCAGGTGGTCCTCACCTGGGACCAGATCTACACGGCCGAGCACTTCTGGTTCCTGCGCGACTACCTCCCCGAAGCGGGCGAGCGGGAGGCGGGGCTCGCCGCCGCTGCGACGGTGACGGCCACCTGGCCGGAGGCAGTCGTTGCCGCCGTACCCGTCCCGTGGGACTGCACCGACGGGTTCTTCGCCGCCTACTGGCGCCGGCCGGAGGCCTACCTCGTGCCGGCGGTCCGCGCCTGCATCAGTGGGCTGGCGCTGCTCGACCAGCGCCTCGTCGACCAGGCGGTACGCCGCCTCGCGGGCGACCTCGACAGCGGCGCGTGGGCGGACCGCAACGCCGACCTCCTCAACCGCGAGACCTTCGACTGCGGTTACCGCCTCGTCGTCCGCGCCTGACCCCGGCCCATTTCACGATGAACGGACGCGGAAGGGGCGTCCCCAGGCCATGGGGGACCCCTGCCGGTTCCGTTCACTCGCCTTGGGGTGGGGATGTGGCGAGCATCGCACCTGGATCGAGCCTGGCGAGTTGCTATCTCCCGTAGTCTGGTAGGTGTGATCACCTTCGCGAACGACTGAGCCGGGCCGAGTTCTGCGGCCCGCCTACCCGTTCGTCCACTGAAGGAACACCATGATCACCGTCTCCGACCTGGAGTTGCGCGCGGGCGCCCGCGCTCTGCTCAGCAACGTCACCTTCCGCGTGCAGCCCGGTGACCGGATCGGTCTGGTCGGCCGCAACGGCGCCGGCAAGACCACGCTCACCAAGACCCTCGCCGCCGAGACGCTGCCGGCCGCGGGCCGGATCACCCGGTCGGGCGAGGTCGGCTACCTCCCGCAGGACCCCCGCACCGGCGACCTGGACGTGCTCGCACGCGACCGGGTCCTGTCGGCCCGGGGGCTCGACGACCTGGTCCGCAAGATGGAGAAGGTCCACATCGAGATGGAGGAGCGACCCGACGACGCGGAGGTGCTCGCGAAGTACGGCCGGCTGGAGGAGCGCTTCACCGCCCTCGACGGCTACAGCGCCGAGGACGAGGCGGCCCGGATCTGCAGCAACCTCGGACTGCCGACCCGCGCGCTGGAGCAGCGCATCGGCACGCTCTCCGGCGGTCAGCGCCGCCGGGTGGAGCTCGCGCGGATCCTGTTCAGCGGCGCCACCACGCTGCTTCTCGACGAGCCGACCAACCACCTCGACGCCGACTCCATCGTCTGGCTGCGCGACTACCTCAAGAAGCACCAGGGCGGGCTCGTGGTCATCAGCCACGACGTCGAGCTGCTCGACGCGGTGGTCAACAAGGTCTTCCACCTCGACGCCAACCGGGCCGAGCTCGACCAGTACAACGTCGGCTGGAAGACCTACCTGCAGCAGCGGGAGACCGACGAGAAGCGCCGCAAGCGCGAGCGGGCCAACGCCGAGAAGCAGGCCGGCACGCTGATGCTGCAGGCCGACAAGATGCGCGCCAAGGCCACCAAGGCCAAGGCCGCGCAGGGCATGGCCAAGCGGGCCGAGCGGCTGCTCGCCGGCACCGAGGGTGCGCGTGCGGTGGACCGCGTCGCCAAGCTCCGGTTTCCCGAGCCGGCGCCCTGCGGAAAGACGCCGCTGACCGCCAAGGAGCTGTCGAAGTCCTACGGCAGCCTGGAGATCTTCACCGACGTCGACCTGGCCATCGACCGGGGCGCCCGGGTCGTCGTACTCGGGCTCAACGGGGCCGGGAAGACCACGCTGCTCAAGCTGCTGTCGGGCACCGAGGCGCCCGACACCGGCGAGGTCCTGCCCGGCCACGGCTGTCGGCTCGGCTATTACGCGCAGGAGCACGACACCCTGGACACCGACCGCACGGTCCTCGAGAACATGCGGTCCTCCAGCCCTGACCTGCCCGAGCCCGAAGCCCGTCGGGTGCTGGGATCGTTCCTGTTCAGCGGCGACGCGGTGCACCAGCTCGCCGGCACGCTGTCCGGCGGCGAGAAGACCCGGCTGGCCCTGGCCACCCTCGTGGTGAGCGGCGCGAACGTGCTCCTCCTCGACGAGCCCACCAACAACCTCGACCCCGCCAGTCGCGAGGAGGTCCTGTCGGCGCTCGCGTCGTACAAGGGTGCCGTGGTCCTGGTGACCCACGATGAGGGTGCCGTGCGTGCCCTGGAACCCGACAAGGTCCTGCTGCTGCCGGACGGCGTCGAGGACCAGTGGTCAGACGCGCTCGCCGACCTGATCGCCCTGGCCTGACCTGCCAGGACCGACAGGTGGCTGTTCCTCTCGGCCCGTAGGTGGCACGGTGTCCCTGTGGCGCTGCACCTGCGGGGAGAGCCCTCGCACCCTGGGTTGCTCGACCTGCCCTGGTCGGTCCCGCTGGAGGAGTGGCCCGCGGAGTGGCTCGTGGGCCTGCCGCGCGGTATTTCACGACATGTGGTCCGGTTCGTGCGGATCGAGCAGGCAGTCTTTGCGGTCAAGGAGATCGGTCACTGGACGGCCGAGCGCGAGTACGCCGTCCTGCGCGCCCTCGACCGGGCCAGAGTGCCTGCCGTGCACGCGGTCGGTATTGTCGAAGGCCGAACGGCAGCGGATGGCAGTCCCCTTGAGACCGCACTCGTCACCCAGCACCTCGAGTTCTCGCTGCCCTATCGGGCGCTGCTGTCGCAGCGACTGAGGCCGGAGACCGCCGCCAGGCTGCTCGATGCCCTGGCCGTGCTCCTCGTCCGGCTGCACCTGGCTGGCTTCTACTGGGGGGACTGCTCGTTGTCCAACACCCTGTTCCGCCGCGACGCAGGGTCCTTCTCGGCGTATCTCGTGGACGCCGAGACCGCCGAGCAGCATCCGGCCTTGTCCGAGGGGCAGCGCATCGAGGAGGTGGCCCTCGCCCGGACCTCCATCATCGGTGAGCTGATGGACCTGCAGGCGGGTGAGTTGCTCGACTCCACCCTCGACCCGATCGCAACGGGCGACACGATCGCGGCGCGCTACGGCGCGCTGTGGTCGGCGCTGACCGGTCGGCAGACAGTCGGCGTGGGGGAGCGGTTCAAGGTGGACGCCAGGATCCGCGCCCTCAACAAGCTCGGCTTCGACGTCGCCGAGGTCGAGGTGACGACCGACGAGGACGGGATGCACGTGCAGGTCCAGCCGAAGGTCGTGGACGCCGGACATCACGCCCGACGCCTGCTCCGATTGACCGGCCTCGACGTCGAGGAGAACCAAGCTCGTCGGCTTCTCAACGACCTCGACTCCTATCGGGCCGCGACGCAGCAGGAGAGGGAGTCGGAGGAGATCGTGGCCCACGAGTGGCTGGTCGAGGTGTTCCGACCAGTGGTGACCGCCGTTCCCCGTGACCTACGGGGGAAGCTTGAGTCGGCGCAGGTGTTCCACGAGGTGCTTGAGCACCGATGGTTCCTGTCAGAGGCGGCTGGACATGACATCGGACTGCTGCCCGCCGCCGAGGGATACGTCGAGCAGGTCCTCCGACACAAGCCGGACGAGCGGGCGGTGCTCGCTCCGGTCGAGCTCACATGACCAGCCCTGGCCCGATGGGGTACGGCGTCGCGACGTCGGCCTTCCAGATCGAGGGGGCCGTCGACGGGGGCGGCCGTGGCCCGTCGACGTGGGATGAGTTCTGCTCCCGGCCCGGTGCTGTGCTGGACGGCTCCGACGGTCGGGTGGCCTGCGACTCCTATCATCGCTTCGCCGAGGACCTGAACCTGCTCGTCGACCTGGGCGTGGACGCCTACCGCTTCTCGATCGCCTGGCCGCGCGTACAGCCGACCGGGAGGGGTGTCGCCAACCCGATTGGCCTGGACTACTACGAGGACGTCGTGGATCGCCTGCTGGACAAGGGAATCCGGCCGTTCCCCACGCTGTTCCACTGGGACCTCCCGCTCGCGCTCGAGGAGGCCGGGGGCTGGCCGGCCCGTGACACCGCTCTGCGGTTCGTGGACTATGCGCTGCTCGTCACGGACCGGCTCGGCGACCGGGTCGGCACCTGGGCCACGATGAACGAGCCCTGGTGTACCGCCTTCCTGGGCCATGCCGCGGGGGTGTTCGCACCGGGCGGCCGAGACCCGCGTCGGGCCATGGACGCGGCCCACCACCTGCTCCTTGGTCACGCGCTGGCTGCGTCGGCCGTACGGCAGCAGCGACCTGGGAGCGAGGTCGGCATCGTCCTCAACCTCACGGTGGTCCGAGCCGACCCGGACGGTGATCCGTTGGCGGTCGAGGTGGTCGACGCCTTGCAGAACCGGCTGTGGCTGGACGCCCTCGCGGAGGGCCGCTATCCGTCGGTGCTGCCGAGGCCAGACGCGCTCCGGGACGGTGACCTGGAACAGGTCCGTGGGTCTGCGGACTGGCTCGGGGTCAACTACTACACGCCTTATCGCGTCGGGGCCCCGGTAGCGGCCGTCGCCGGCGTAGGACAGGACGTCGCCGCCTTCCCGGGCGCCCCCGACTTCGGCTTTCGTCCGCGCCCTCCGCTGACGACAATGGGTTGGGAGGTCGACGCCACCGGGCTCGAGGACGTGTTGCGGGCCACCTCCCGGCAGCTCCAGGGAGTGCCGCTGCGCGTGACGGAGAACGGCGGCGCCTTCCCCGACCTACCGGGTGAGCCTGACCTGGACCGCATCGACTACCTGCGCACGCACCTGGCGACGGTCGAGCGACTGCGGGCCGAGGGCCTCGACATACGCGACTACTTCGCCTGGTCGTTACTGGACAACTTCGAGTGGGCACAGGGCTACACACAGACCTTCGGCCTGGTGGCGGTGGAGAAGCAGACGCTCCGGCGGGTTCCGAAGGCATCCTTCCGCTGGTACGCATCTCACATCGCCGCCGCTCGCCAACGATCAGCCCGCGCGGCACCGAGGAGGTAACAAGGGCTCCGGCCGCGGGAGACGCGGAGGCGGGTCAGCCCTTGAGCCCACCGGCGAGAAGGCCGCGAACGAAGTAACGCTGCAGGGACAGGAACACCATCACTGGGATGAAGATGGACACGAATGCGCCGGCGGAGAGCAGATGCCAGGCGGTGCCCTGTGTCCCGCTGAGGTTAGCGAGCGCGACGGTGAGAGGTGCGACGTCGGGGCCTGCACCGGCAAAGGTAAGGGCCACGAGCAGGTCGTTCCACACCCACAGGAACTGGAAGATGCCGATGGCAGCGAGGGCCGGGGTGAGAAGCGGCAGCAGCACCCTGAAGAAGATCTGGACGTGTCCGGCTCCGTCCATGCGAGCGGCCTCGATGAGCTCGCGCGGGATCTCCTTCATGAAGTTGTGCAGCAGGAAGATGGCCAGCGGCAGCGCGAAGATCGAGTGCGAGATCCAGAGCGACTAGAAGCTGCCTGCGATGCCGCCGTCAACGTAAAGGGTGAGCAGCGGGATCAGCGTGACCTGGATAGGCACGATCTGGAGGGCAAAGATGATGACGAACAGCAGATTGCGTCCCCGGAACTCGATCCACGCGAACGCATAGGCCGCAAGCGCCGCGAGCGAGATCGGGATGATGACCGACGGGATCACGATCACAAACGAGTTGACGAAATAGCTGCCCAGGCCTCCTGTGCCTGTCGTGCTGAGGACCGCCCGGTAGTTGTCGAGAGTCACCTGCGGGTCGGTGAAGAACGTCCACCAGCCGGTCGTCTTGAGCTCCTTCTCGGGGCGGAACGAGGAGATGGCGAGCCCGAAGGTCGGCAGTGTCCACAGGACCGCGATCACCAGCGCAGTCAGCGACGCCCACGGTGAGGTGAGCCTGCGCTTGGCGTGGTTGGAGGCCTCCTTGAGGGCACCGACCGTGCTGGAGGCAGCGAGGGGAACGCCTGCCGCAGCGTCGGCGCTTGTCATCGGTCCTCCGAGGCACGCAGCTGGCGGATGTTGTAGGCGACGATGGGGATGACCAGGACGAAGAGCAGGACAGCCAGCGCTGCACCCAGCCCCTGGTTGTCGCTGCGGAAGCTCTGGCTGTAGAACTCGTTCGCGACGACGCTGGTGTCGAACTGGCCTCCTGTCGTCGTGCGGACGATGTCGAACACCTTCAACGTCCCGATGCCGATGGTCGTGAGCACCACGATCAGT
>JANOTZ010000132.1:0-2188 GCA_031416735.1 Frankiales bacterium | reverse complement strand
GAACTGGGGATGCTGGGACTGACCCAATTGATGGCGCTGCCCATCCTTTGGAAATCCACTGAGCACCTAGAGGATGCTGTTCGCACAGGCCGTCCGGGCACGACTTTCGTTGACGGCCGCGGATTGTTTGAGTACCTAGCCGATCATCCCGACGAGTCAGCGGTCTATGACCGAGGGATGACGGCGATGACGAGTCGTCGGATCGCGGCCCAGGTGCCCGCGTATGACTTCTCCCGGTTCAACACGATCGCCGACATCGGCGGAGGGCGCGGACACCTGATCGGCGCGATTCTTGACCGAGCGCCAAATGCACAGGGAATCGTTTTCGACCAGGAACACGTCGTCAAGGACGCCATACCGCACGGCCGACTCACGATCCAGGCAGGAAGCTTCTTCCTCGACCCGCTGCCGGAAGCCGACTGCTACGTGATGTCCAACGTCATCCATGACTGGGCGGACGATGAGGCGCGTTCCATCCTCAATGCAGTCCGTGAGGCAGGCGGTGCGGAATCGACGCTGCTACTCATGGAGTTCGTAGTGCCGGACGGCGACGACGAGGCCTTCAACGCGACCGACGTCGACATGGACATGCTGATCCTGGTCGGTGGACGAGAACGCACCGAGGGTGAGTACCGCGAGTTGCTCGCCTCTAGCGGGTGGCGCATGACACGAGCCATCCCGACTGAGCGTCAGACCCTCCTTGAGGCGCGTATCGCCTAATCGGCGCACCCACCGACAGACCGGCCAGCCAGCCGGGCACGCGATCCGGTCCCAAGCCGTCGGTCTGCTCGCGAATGACTGTGGTTTGGAGGCACCAGTAGGTACAGATATGCCGGTGATCCTTCGGGCACTTCGCCGGCCTCTCAGACGGAGGATCACCGGCATGATCTGCGCTTATGCCGAGGAGCTTGCTCCGCGTGATCTCCGATCACCGGCATAAGTGCCGCTAGCCCATCTCACCCGAGCCTGTTCGACGAGGTGGATAACACCATGTTCTCCGTCGTCCGCTTCTCGGCATGAGAGCGAGGTCGTCGCCCCAGCGGGCGGTCAGCAACCTATGGCCCCCGTCCCGCGATCGACGTCACGGTTGACAGGGCGCACCCTGCGTTCGGGACGCTCAGCCAGAACGGGCGCTCGGCCAGCCACAGGGCCGGTCGCCTGCGGGTGAGGGGATGGCCCTCACGCCACTTCAGGGCACGTCCCGGTACTCCAGGGCAACCAGGGGCACCACGAGGTAATGGGGAGCACGGATGTTCGAGCACGGACCGATGACGGACCGATTGGCATGCAGAAGGCCCTCTCCGAATTTTCGGAAAGGGCCCCTGACCTGCGCGTTCTCTTGTAGCGGGGGCAGTGTTCTGGTTCAGGACATCGGAATGGGGTGTCTCGCGTCATCGGAATGGCGTGTCGCAGGTCATCGGCATAGCTCGTGACTTGCACGGTGGGAGATGTCGAAGCGTCGTCTTGTCATCACCGCTGTTCTGACCGGCCAGTCCCAGTCCCAGGTCGCCGCCACCTACGGCGTCTCGCAGGGCTGGATCAGCAAGCTCATGGGCCGTTACCGGCTCGAGGGCGAGGCCGCGTTCGAGCCGCTGTCCCGAGCCCCAGCCTCCAGCCCCGCAGCCACGCCACCTGAGACGGTCGAGCTGGTCCTGCGGCTGCGTAAGCAGCTGTCCGAAGCCGGGCTCGATGCTGGTGCCGACACGATCGGCTGGCACCTCACCCACCATCACGCCACGACCGTCTCCCGCGCCACGATCAACCGGATCCTGACCCGCGCCGGCGCCATCACCCCCGAGCCGAACAAGCGGCCCAAGAGCAGCTACATCCGGTTCGAAGCCGAGCAGCCCAACGAGACCTGGCAGTCCGACTTCACCCACTACCGGCTCCAGGACGGCACCCGCCACGTCACCCACCGCGGCGGCATCCGACGCATCGAACACGGCACCGACGTCGAGATCCTGACCTGGCTCGACGACTGCTCCCGCTACGCCCTGTCCGTGACCGCCCACCGCCCGGTGACCGGACCGATCGTGCTGGACACGTTTGTCAACGCCGCGCGAATCTTGACCCCCTGGTGCTGTCTGAAAGTTGACCCCTCGGGGTGGTGTTAGCGGGTTGGTGGTCGGTGCGTTCGGGTGCGGTAGGACTCGCCGTCGAGGGCCAGGACGGTGGCGTGGTGAACGAG
>JANOTZ010000131.1:0-9610 GCA_031416735.1 Frankiales bacterium | reverse complement strand
CACGTCGGAGCCACCGTCATACCCCGACGGTGCGCCCCACCCCTGCGCATGTCAAGTGCCCTGCCGAACTGCCCGCTGTTAGTCCTGCAGGGAGGGGCGTCCGGGCTGCTCGCCGCCGCGGGCCTCGAGATAGCTGTTCTTGGGCACCATCACCTTGCGCCGGAAGATGCACACGAGCACACCGTTCTGGTTGTAGCCCTTGGTCTCGACGTAGACGATCCCGCGGTCGTCCTTGGACTTGCTCTCCGTCTTGTCGAGCACCTCGGTCTGCCCGTAGATCGTGTCGCCGTGGAACGTCGGGAAGACATGCTTGAGGGACTCGACCTCGAGGTTGGCGATCGCCTTGCCACTCACGTCCGCGACCGACATCCCCAAAAGCAACGAGTAGACGTAGTTGCCGACGACAACGTTCTTGCCCTGCGGGGTGGTGGTCGCGTAGTTGGCGTCCATGTGCAGCGGGTGGTGGTTCATCGTCAAGAGGCAGAACAGGTGGTCGTCGTACTCCGTGACGGTCTTGCCTGGCCAGTGCTTGTAGACGGCACCGACCTCGAACTCCTCAAAGCTGCGGCCGAACTGCACTGCTCACTCCCCTGTACGTCGGATTCCTCGCCACCCAGTCTCCCAGGGGGGATCGCGGTCAGTCCGCCTGGGGGCGTTGGTCCTGCGGGAGGGAACAGGCCGGGGTGCCGCCGGGCAGGGAGCTGCGGTGGTCGGCGATCCAGCGGTAGACCCACGCGGCGACCCAGGAGGCCGGCGGCACGAGCAGCACCAGCCCGAGCGGCCGCCAGGGCAGGGCGCTGTGCAGCAGGAGCCGTGCCACCGCCTCGTGACCGCTGCCGGACGGGCCCTGGTCGTCCACCCACTGCAGCTTGGCCTCGCAGGCCTCCTGGCTCAGGCCGAGGGCGACCAGATCGGCCTGCTGCCAGGCGATCACGACGTCCGCGCGCAAGCTCAAACGCAGCGCCCAGCGGACCGAGGACGTGCAGAAAGCGCAGTCGCCGTCGTAGACCAGGGTGGCCGTCACTACCTGATCCTCTCACCCGTCCAGCGCACCGGCGGGCCGTGACCCAGTGCGTCGGCGACGTGCACCCGCCGACCGGTGGGCCAGCGCTGCACGTGCACCTGGTAGGTGAAGGCGCCACCCACCTTGTTCGGCTCGAGGCTCACCCGCACCAACGGGGCGTCCGCGGTCGCCCGGGCACCGGCCTCCTCGATCAGGACGTCGGTCGCGTGTCGTTCCGCGGGAGCGAGGTACTGCCAGACCACGCTGTGCCACACCACCGTGGTCACCCCGTCGGGAAGGTCCGCGAGCTCCCGGGTGAGGAACTCGAGCGCACCCATGCGCTCGACCGTGGCCGGCACCTGCTCGGCGACCTGGAGGGCGGCCCGCAGCCGCTCCAGTCGGGGCACCTGGTCGGCCCAGACGTAGGACGTCAGGGTGAGGCGGCCCTCCGGGGTCGACGGGTCGATCGGAGCAGGATCACATCCCTTGCGCACCAGCACTTCCGGAATGCTCTCGTGCGTCGGGTGCGTGCCCTCCCAGGGCCGCTCCAGGCGCACCGGGCTGCGCGGGTCGCCGAGCACCACCCCCGCGCCGAGGTCGTAGGCGAACGCGTCGCAGCGCAGGTTGAGGCCCGCCGAGGCACCGACCTCGAGCAGCCGGATGGGACCACCGAGGAGCAGGAGAACGCCGTACAGGGCTGCGGAGCGGCCGACCTCGTTGGTCTGCACGGGGAGGGTCATCAGCCGGGTCAGCTCGTCCAGGTGCTCCCGGCAGGCCCGCTCGGCTGCGGGCCAGATCTGAGCGACCGGTGCGGTGCCGCCGACGCTCGGGTAGTGCAGGGCGAGCTCGGGCGCCTTGCGCTCAAGGACCAGCCGGTGCAGTGCGCCGACGAAGCGGATCGACGGCACGGAACCGGAAGGATCGTGGGCGTGCGGCGTCAACAGATCGGCCACCACACCGCCGTCCGTGAGGTCGCGGGCGGCCCCGCGCAGCAGCTCGGCCGTCAACGGGCTGCCGGCGAGCGCACACTGGTGCGCCTGGTCGAGAAAGCGCTGCCGGAGCGTCCTCATGCCAGGTCGGCCGGGGTCCGGAGGGGATCGCGCAGGTCGCAGCCCTGGGTGAGCCAGCGCTCCTCCAATGCGGCGGCGCCGTGCACCCGCTTCCAGGCCGCCTCGTTGGGGGTCATCGGGAACAGGGGGAGGAAGCGCACCGGCTCGTCACCGTCCAGCGGCAGGTCCGGCACCAGGCCACCGGGCTCGCCGACGAGCACCGCGGTGAAGCGACTGCCGTCCCACAGCGGCTCACCGAGGTCCAGCCCCGCGCCGGGGCCCACGACGACCCCCTCGACCGCGGGGCTCGCGGCGAGGACCCCGAGCCGCCGCAGGACGCTGTCCTGGGTGCCGCGCACCGTCAGCAGCAGCTCGGCGCGCGGGCCGTGCTGGGCCACCAGGTCGGTGCCCGGGTCCGCCATCGGGGCCCGGGACATGCCGAGCGTGACGTACCTCGCCAGCCCGTCGTCGTCGGGACCGAACCGCAGCACGTCGATCGGGTCGGTGCCGAGGAAGCTGACCCCCGCCCGGCCGCTCTCGCGCCCCAGTACGGCGACCAGATGGCCTTCGACGATCTCGAGCACTTCGGACACCCGCTCAACCTAACGTCCGCCCCTTGGCTCCGCGGAACTTCCCCGGCACGGGGCAGGAATAGCGGGGCCCACGGCGAAGCAGGCAGGTACGCCAACCGAGGAGTTCCCGTGCCGAGACGCCGTACCGCCCTGCTTGCCGCGACGATCTTGGCCGCCGGTGTCCCGGTCGCCTCCACCGCGCTGGGCGCAGGCCCGGTCTGCGGCAGCGAGGTCAAGGCGCCGAAGCTGGCCTTCGGGCCCAAGGTCTTCATCGACACCGTCCGGCCCGGTGGCGAGCCGGTCAGCGTGGTGGCCCAGGACGGCTCCCTGAGCGTCTCCGCCCACGGCGGGACGACACACATCTACAAGGACCCTGCCGCGGTCGGGGCCGGGGCCGGGGACGTCGGCAGCACCTACACCAACCAGACCCTGAACTGGCGCTCGACGGACAACGGCAAGACCTGGAAGTACATCGGCCTCGCCGGTCAGGGCGCCGGCCCCCACACCGCGACCTCGACCGGGTTCTCCGACCCCGACTTCGCGATCGACGCGGGCGGCCGGATCTACAACACCGAGATCGACCTGGCCAACGTCGCGGTGTTCTCCAGCGGCGACGACGGCCAGACCTACAGCCGCGGCAACCCGGAGGTCACCAGCGGCGACCGGCCGTGGCTGACGGCGGGCAAGAAGGACGAGGTCTACCTCTACGTCAACACCTTCAAGCAGATCTTCCGGTCCAGCGACGGCGGCATCACCTGGCTCCTGCAGTCGCAGAGCAACAACGCCGGACCCAACGCGAAGATGTTCATCGACCCCAAGAACCCCAACGGCCTGATCGGTCCGCACAACCCTCAGGGCATGACGATCTCGGCCGACCAGGGCAAGACCTGGAAGGCCTACGACGGGGCGCAGCTCGGCAAGACCGTCGACTTCTTCGGTGCCGTCGCGGTCGACAAGGCCGGCAACGTCTACCGCGCCGCGGCCGGCGGCTACGGCGGCCCCGGTGACAAGCGGGTAGAGGGCGGCGAGGTCACCTTCAACGCCTTCGACCGCAAGAAGATGGCGTGGGGCGAGCCCGTCACGCTTCCCGCGCCGGCCGGCGAGATGCTCTGGCCCTGGGTCGTCGCAGGCGACGACGGCAAGGTGGCCGTCGCGTGGCTGCAGCGCACCGCGAAGGACCCACGCGCCTTCTCCATGATGGTCGGGGCGACCACCAACGCGCACGGCACGACGGTGCGTTGCGCCAACGGCCGCACCCAGTTCGTCCCGTCGCGCTGGACCGTCGTCAACGCCTCGCACGGCCCGGTGCACCGCGGTGACATCTGCCTGGACGGCACCACCTGCAACGCCAGCCCCGACTTCCCGTCGGGCGACCGTCGGCTCGGCGACTTCTACACGATCAACTACGACAAGGACGGCAAGCTCTTCGTCGCCGGGGCCGACACCACCCGGCTCGCGTCGGGTGAGGTGCCGCGGCCGACCAGCCTGCCGATCTTCATCGGCACCAAGGAGAGCCCGCAGATGGCCAAGCCGATGAAGACCCGCGCCACCCGGCCGTCCTGCACGATCAACCCCGTCTGCTGATCCCCGGTACGTCGAAAGGGCCCCTCCTCGTCGGAGTGGGCCCTTTCGTCGTACAACCGGGGGTCAGGTCTTGAGCTTGTAGTCCTTGAGCAGACCGCGGCTGATGATGGTCTTCTGGATCTCGGAGGTGCCCTCGCCGATGAGCAGGAACGGCGCCTCGCGCATGAGCCGCTCGATCTCGTACTCCTTGGAGTAGCCGTAGCCGCCGTGGATGCGGAAGCTCTCCTGGGTGACCTCGTTGCAGTATTCGCTGGCGAGCAGCTTGGCCATGCCGGCCTCGACGTCGTTGCGCTTGCCGGCGTCCTTGAGGCGAGCGGCGTTGACCATCAGGGCGTGCGCGGCCTCGACCTTGGTGGCCATCTCGGCGAGCTTGAACTGGATGGCCTGGTGGCCGGTCAGCGGCTTGCCGAAGGTCACGCGCTGCTGCGCGTAGGCGATCGCGAGCTCGAAGGCCCGGATCGAGATGCCGCACGCACGGGCGGCGACGTTGACGCGGCCGACCTCGACGCCGTCCATCATTTGGTAGAAGCCCTTGCCCCGACCTTCCTCGCCGCCGAGGATGCTCGAGGCCGGCACGCGGGCGCCGTCCAGGACCATCTCGGTGGTCTCGACGCCCTTGTAGCCCATCTTGTCGATCTTGCCGGGAATCGTTACACCCTGGGCGGTCTCGCCGAAACCGGGCTCCTTCTCGACCAGGAACGTCGTCATGTTCTTGTAGACCGAGTCGCCACCCTCGTCGGTCTTGACCAGGGTCGCGATCAGGCCGGCGCGGGCCCCATTGGTCAGCCACATCTTCTGGCCGTCGAGCACGTAGTGGTCCCCGTCACTGCCACTGACACGTACGCCCTTGCTCTTGATGGCGGCGACGTCGGACCCGCAGCCCGGCTCGCTCATGCTGAAGCCGCCACGGAGCTCGCCGCTGGCCATCAACGGGAGCAGTCGGTTCTTTTGCTCCTCGGTGCCGTGCTGCTTGAGCATGTAGGCCACGATGAAGTGGGTGTTGATGACGCCGGAGACGCTCATCCAGCCGCGCGCGATCTCCTCGACCACCAGCGCGTAGGTGAGCAGCGACTCACCGAGACCGCCGTACTCCTCGGGGATCATGAGACCGAACAGCCCCATCTCCTTCATCCCCTCGACGATCGCCTCGGGGAACTCGTCCTTGTGCTCGAGATCGGTCGCGTGCGGGATGATCTCCTTGTCCACGAACGTGCGGACAGTGGAGAGGATCTCCTGCTGGATCTCGGTGAGACCCTCGGTGGAGGCAAGCCGGCCCATGATGCTCCTCGTGTACGGCGAAAGCCGGGATCAGCGTTCCGTCAAAGTGTCCCACCGGCTGGTGCGGGGCGATCACCCGCGTTCCCTCTCGTCGGCGGCAGGGATCGGCGGCGTGACGTCGAACACAGCAGCAGACCACTCGCCGACCCTTTGGGGACCGCATGAAGATCCGCGCTCTGTTCCTCACCGTCGCTGTGCTCGGCCTGGGCATGTCAGGTGCCTCCGAGGCCGCCAAGCCCAAGCCGAAGCCGAAGCCGGTGTGCAACCTCATCCAGGACGCCACCGGTGACGGCGGCGCCAGCGAGGTGCCTGGCAATGCCAGCGACGACATCGTGTCCGGCGACGTGGCCAGCGACGGCAAGACCATCACCGGTGTGGTCCGTCTCGCCGAGCTCGCCCAGCCCGACCCGCAGTCACCCCTCGGGCGGGCCTACATGATGGAGTTCGGGGTGAAGGGCGCGGAGAGCCTGCTGTTCCTGTCGGCCCGCGTCTACCCGACCGGCACCAAGTACATCTTCGGCTACAGCGGCGTGGACCCGAACACCGGCGTCAACACCAGCTACACACTCGGGGACGCCACCGGGGTCGTCGACGTGGCGAAGAAGGAGGTGCGGATCAGCGCACCCAACGCCAGCTTCGCCCCTGCGGGGAGCAAGCTGCCGAAGGGTGCCAAGCTGCTGGCTCCGACCGCGAAGACCATGCGGGTCTTCGGCCAGGGTGTCGTGCCGTCGCAGCAGGTCGGACCGGCGCGCGCACCGTTGGGTGGGCTGACCCTGCAGTTCGATGATGGGTCCGGCCTCGGCTACACAGTGGGCGCGCTGTCCTGCGTCAAGCCGGGGACCTGAAGCCCCGCTCTCGGCCCTTCACACCGGGGGATCCTTAGCCCAGCCTTAGCCCCGCTGCTCGGCCGTCACGCCGACGGCTGAAGTCCAGCTGCTCGGCCCTTGGCCACGGTCTTCTGCGCCAGCTTCCGGCTGGCCTCGTCGACCATGACGTCACCGAGCATCGCCACGCCGCGGCCCTCGGCCACGGCGTCGACGACCCGGAGTGCTTGCTCGTAGGCCTCCTGGGACGGCGTGAACACCTCGTGTGCCACCCCGACCTGCGAGGGGTGCAACACCCACGTTCCGTCGAACCCCAGCGAGGCACTCCGGCGGGCCCTCGCCCGGAAGCCGTCGAGGTCGTGCACCCGCTGCCACGGGCCGTCGATGGCCTGCAGGTTCGCGGACGTCGCCGCCGCCCGGATCGTCAGGAGGGCGCTGTCGAAGGCGCCCTCGAAAGGCTCCGCCCCGACGAAGGGCGACTGCATCCCGAGGTCGGCGGCGAAGTCCCCCGGGCCGAAGACGAGGGCCTGCAACCGCGGGCTGGAGCGGGCGATGGCGGCTGCCTGCTGGAGACCCGCGGCGCTCTCGATCTGCGCCTCGATGCCGATGCGTCCCCGCTCGAGGCCCATCGTCGTCTCGATCTGGGTGAGCAGCAGATCCAGCCACACCACGTGCGCAGGCTCGTGGACCTTGGGCAGGACCAGCGCATCGAGGTGCCGACCGGCGCCCTCCACGACCTCGATGACGTCCCGGTAGGTCCAGTGCGTGCTCAGGTCGTTGACGCGGACCGTGCGCACCCGCTCACCCCAGCCACCTTTGTTGAGCGCCTCCACCACATGGGCGCGGGCGGCGGCCTTCTGGGCCGGGGCGACGGCGTCCTCCAGGTCGAGGAAGACCGCGTCGCTGGCGAAGCCCTTGGCCTTTTCGAGCATGGCCGGGTTGCTTCCTGGCACTGCCAGCACTGACCGTCTGGTTCGCATAGGGGTCTCCTCTTCCACGGGCCTATTCCACGGGGACGCTGGGGGCAGCATCCCGGCTCGACGAACGGATGACGATGGCGAGTCCGGTGACCAGCAGGACCGCGGCCGGGATGGCGAGCAGCGGCACGTGTTGACCGTCCAGGAACAGCCCCGCGATGAGGGCGGCGCCCGGGATCTCGAAGAGGATGGACAGGCTGACCACCGTCGGGTTGGTTGTCTTGAGGACCAGGTTGAACAACGAGTGGCCGAGCAGCTGCGCCCCGGCGGTCAGGGCCACCAGCTTGAGCCAGTCGATCCCGTCGTAGCCCGACAGGCTCTGCCCGCCGACAACGCAGACGACCAGCAGCAGCAGCGCCGTCGTGGAATAGCAGAGCGAGGTGTACGTCGTGGTCGACACGCTCCGTCGCACCTCACTGCCGGCCGTCATGTAGGCCGCCGCGAAGATGCCCCCGAGGAGCGCGAGTCCGTCCCCGAACAGCGCCCTTCCGGACACCTGCAGGTCCGCTCCGGTGAGGAGCAGGGCGCCGCACATGGCCACGCCGATCCCCAGCCAGACCTGGCCGTTGACCGATTGCCCCCGCAGCTTGCCGATGAGCGCGGACCAGACCGGCTGGGTCGCCACGAGCGCCGTGGCACTGGCCACCGTCGTGTAGTCGAGCGCGGGGATCCACATCGCGAAGTGCAACGCGAGGAGCACCCCGGCGAGCAGAGCCAGCCGCCACTCCCTGCGGTCGAGCCCCCGCAGCTCGTCGCGGTTGCGGAACAGCACGACGGGCGCGAGCAGCACGCTCGCCATCGCGTTGCGCCAGAAGGCGATGGCCAGCGCGGGCACTGCCGTCGCGGCGATCAGCGGCCCGGAGGTGGAGACCGCCACCAGGGCGACCACGAGCAGACCGAGGTCGCGGGTCGGGGGTCGGGAGACTCCTTGCTGCGCAAGGGCTTCGGAGGTCACCCGCTCCATGATGACAGGCGACTACCGGAGCCGGGCGGCGCCTTTGCTCTATCCCTTTGCTCTATCCCTTTGCTCTGTCCCCGGCGGGATAGCTTCTCCCAGTAGGACGTGAACCGCGATGATGTGGGCATGGCCGTTTCCCCCCTCGTCGACGAGGCCACCAAGCGGTCGGGCGTGGTGTGGGTTGCCATCGGCGAGCATCCGCCTCGGATCGTGTGGCATCTGTGGCACGACGAATCCCTGTGGCTCGTGACCGGCGGTGCCGAGCAGGACCTGCCAGGAGTGGACACCGCGACCAGGGCGGAGGTGACGGTCCGGAGCAAGGTGACCCAGAACGATCAGGTCGTTACTTGGACCGCCGAGGTCTCTCGCGTCGAACCGGGCACCCCCGAGTGGGACAGCGGCGTACCCCTGTTGCACGAGAAGCGACTGAATCCTCCGGACGGTGAGGCCCAGCCTGAGCGCTGGGCCCGGGAGTCCCTGGTCCTCCAACTCCGGCCTGCCTGACCACCCGCTGCGACAGACTGCCGTGGTGCGTCGACTCCGATTGTTCCTGGCATCCCCCCTCTTGCTCGCGCTGCTCGTCGGTTGTGGAGAGGAGGGCTCCGACCCCAACGCAGTGGCCGCTGCCAAGTGCACCCTGCCGCTGTCCCAGCGTTTGCTGCTCCCGGAGGGCGACCGGGTCTCGTTGGAAGGCGTCAGGGTGGAGGAGCTTCCCGGAGGGCGACGTGGGGTCACGGGGATTGCGCTCGTCAGGGTCGAGGACGGCAGCGAGGGCACAACTCGATCGCACGAGTTCTCCTGTGTCGTAGCCCCGGATGCCGCCGACAAGCTCCGCGGACTGCGTCTGGAGACCCTCGACGTGCCGGGCTCGCTCGACGCCTGGGCGACCGCTGCGCCCGAGCAGGTTGTTCGTTCCTACGTCGACGCCCTGAGCATCGGTGACCTGGAACTGGCGAGGTCACTGTCCACGCCGGCGCACGCCAGGCTCGTGCAGGGACAGACCGACAGCTGGTATCGCAACGTCGTCCACATCGTGGACCTCACACTCCAGCCGACTCGACCCGAGGGCAGGGACGTTTTCGTCCCGGTGACCTTCACGCTGCAACAGCGTCGAGCGGTCTCGATGCCGAACGGGGCCACCACCTGGGGGCTACAAGCTCAGCGAGGCGACGGGGCGTTGGCTCATCACTGACCAGGGACCAGTCTGAACGTAGTCCTGATTTTCCGCTTTGAGCAGAGGCAACTTTCCCCAATATCTGTGGAGAATCGCTTGCTTTCCCCCTCGAACGCGTATACGTTATAGATATGTCCGAGCTCGCCCCGCCGCAGACCATGACTGCGCGGCGCTCCGACCGGATCGACGGC
>JANOTZ010000130.1:0-7178 GCA_031416735.1 Frankiales bacterium | reverse complement strand
GCGGCGTCGGCGGCGTCGCGTACGACCGGCTTGGCGTTGAAGGCGATGCCGAGCCCGGCGGCCTCCAGCATGTCCAGGTCGTTGGCGCCGTCACCGATCGCGACGGTCTGCTCGGGTCGCAACCCTTCATCCTCCGCGAAGCGGCGCAGGGCAGCGGCCTTGCCCGCGCGGTCGACGACCGGGCCCGCGAGCCGGCCGGTGAGGTGCCCGTCGAGGACCTCCAGGACGTTGGCGAGCGCATGGTCCAGGCCGAGCTCGTCCCGCAGGTCGTCGGTGACCGCGGTGAACCCTCCGCTGACGATGCCCACCGACCAGCCGAGCCGCTTGAGGGTGCGCACCAGGGTGCGGGCGCCCGGGGTGAGCCGGACCTCGGCGCGGACCCGGTCCACGGCCGCGACCGGGAGCCCCTCGAGCAGCGCGACCCGGGCCCGCAGGGACTGCTCGAAGTCGAGCTCGCCGGCCATGGCGGCCGCGGTCACCCGGGCCACCTCGGCCAGGCAGCCCGCCTCGGCGGCGAGCATCTCGATCACCTCGCCCTGCACCAGGGTCGAGTCGACGTCCATCACCACCAGCCGCTTGGCCCGGCGGTAGATCGAGGCCTGCTCGACCGCCACGTCGACCTGCTGAGCGACCGCCTCGGCCGCCAGCTCGTGCCGCAGGCGGAGGGTGTCGCCCCCGGCGACAAGGAGCTCGAAGGACTGGGCCGGCCAGGACGAGAGCCGGTGGACCCGCTCGATGTTGGCCCCGCACGCGGCCAGTCGGCGGGCGACCGCGGCCAGTGCAGCGGGGGGCAAGGGCGCGCCGAGCACGACGACGTGGTGGCGCACCACCGGCGCGTCGTCCTCACCCTCCTCGAGGGGCTCGAACTCCACGTCGACACCCATCGCCTGTGCGGCGCTCTCGAGAGCGGGGAACACGTGCGTTCCCTCGCCGGCGATGACGATCCCGAGCAGCAGCCGGCCGTGCACGACGACCTGCTCGACGTCGTGCACGGTGGCGCCGTGGGCGGCGAGCACGTCCATCAGGGCGGCGGTGACCCCTGGGTGGTCGGGACCGGTGACGGTGACGAGCAGGCTCATGTCGCGCCCGCGTTGTAGGCGGCGACCCGGGCCCGCCGGACGACCCTCGCCAGGTCGCGCAGGACCCGGTCGCGGGCCTCGGCCTGGCTGGCGTCCACGGCACCGCCGAGGTCCTGGGCGGCCAGCCGCACGACGTCGGCCAGCAGCCGGGCCTGGACGAGGACCTGCCGGGCCCGGGGTGGCCAGGACCCAGGCAGCTCGTCCTCGTCGAGGCCGTGCCGGGCGGCGGCACGCAGGTCGTGCAGGGCGTCACCGATCTCCGGGCTCCACCGGGCGACCTCGAGATCGGCCAGCGCTCGGGCGGCGCCGACGACCCCCAGGCGCAGGTCGTGTTCCGCCTCGGGCAGGAAGGGTCCCTGGTCAGGGGCCGTGAACGCCACGGGGGAGGCCGTCCATCGCACCGTCGTCACCGTGCCGTCGAGGTCCGAGCCGTGGCTGGTGAGCGCCGGGACCAGCCCGCTGCCGGTGCCGTCGGGTCGCAGCGCCAGCACGCCCTCGCCGGCCAGCAGCGCGGCCTGGGTGAACGGCCCAGGACCCGGCAGGCCCAGCGGGTCGCCGGGGGCGGGCAGCACCACCCGGAGCTGGGTGACGCCGTCGGCGCGCAGCCGCCCAACTGCCTGCTCCAGCTCCAGGTCCTCCACCCACAAGCCCGTGACGTCGTGCGCCGCGTCGTGCGCGGTCACCCTTTCGACCAGGTCCGGGAGGGACGCCTCGCCCCGGATCCAGGCCGTCGTCCAGCAGGCGAGGAGCGCGCTGCGCGGCGGTGTGACGGTGGGCGGGGACACGAGGGTCGAGCCTACGGGGGTGTCGCTGGGTCCCGCGGGCCGCCCGAGCACCTACCGTCGGGTCGTGCGCATGTACGACGGAATCGACCTGTCCCCGCCGAAGCGACGACCGGCCCCGGAGGTCGCCGCCGAAGGTGGACTGGTGGTCGAGGAGGTCCTCACCGGCTGGTGCGGAGCGGTCGTCGCCTGCGACAAGGAAAACGTCAGTCTCGAGGACCGGCACGGCAAGGTGCGGGTGTTCCCGCTCGGCGTCTACCTGCTCGACGGTGCACCGGTCACGCTGGTCCGCCCGACCCGGAGCGTTCAGCGAGGACCCCGCCGTACCGCCTCAGGGTCTGTCGCAGTGGAGAACCTCACCGCACGCGTCGCGCGCGGCAGCCGGATCTGGGTGGAGGGCAAGCACGACGCCGAGCTCGTCGAGCGGGTCTGGGGTCACGACCTGCGGGTCGAGGGCGTGGTGGTCGAGCCGCTCGACGGCATCGACGACCTCTCCGGGCTGGTGAAGCAGTTCGGCCCGGGACCGCAGCAGCGGCTCGGGGTGCTGGTGGACCACCTGGTCGCTGGGACCAAGGAGAGCCGCATCGTGGCGCAGGTCACCAGCCCGCACGTGCTGGTGACCGGCCATCCGTATGTCGACGTGTGGCAGGCCGTGAAGCCCGCCGCGGTCGGCATCGCGGCCTGGCCCGTGGTTCCACGCGGCACGCCCTGGAAGGAAGGGGTCTGTGCCGCGCTGGGCTGGGGGGAGAGCTGGGAAGGCTGGCGCCGGGTGCTGGCCGCGGTCGACAGCTATGCCGACATCGAGGTGCCGCTCCTGCAGTCCGTCGAGCGGCTCATCGATTTCGTGACGGAGTAGGACATGACGAAGGGCGGCCCCGCTGGGGGAACCGCCCTTCGCCATCAGGGGGTCACCAGACCCGACGGCGGTTGCCACCCATCGGGACGAAGTTCAGAACCAGGCCGACGAGGAGCAGGATCAGTCCGATGGTGAACAGGACTTTCAGGCTGCTCACGAGGGCACCGATGATGAGCAGAATCAAACCGAGTGCAATCACGGGGGGCTCCTTCAGTGCAACGTCCGCACCTCGTTGGTGCTGATGATCACATGCCCACCAGCGCGGGCTTTCTAACCTCCGGGCGCGGCAACGGCGTGCCGGAAAGGCCGCTGTCGCCGCCCTCACCTAGTCTCGTCGGGTCGGCCGGTGACGGTCGTGCACCTGACCGCCCGCATGACCGGAAAGAGATCGTTGACTGCCCCGCAGGTCCAGCCGCAAGCCCCGGTCGCAGCGCCCCTGCGCGCCTGGCAGCGGAGCGCGCTGGTGACCTATCTGCGGTCCAACCCGCGTGACTTCCTCGCGGTCGCGACACCCGGCGCGGGCAAGACCACCTTCGCCCTGCGGATCGCCTCCGAGCTGCTGGCCACCGGGGTCGTCCAGGCCATCACGGTCGTCGCCCCGACCGAGCACCTGAAGACCCAGTGGTCGGTGGCCGCGGCCAGGGTCGGGATCATGCTCGACCCCGGGTTCAAGAACTCGATGGGCTCCACCAGCGCCGACTTCCACGGGGTCGCGGTGACCTACGCCGGGGTGGCGGCGCACCCGCTGCTGCACCTGGCCCGCACCGAGCGGCGCCGCACCCTGGTCATCCTCGACGAGGTCCACCACGCCGGCGACGCGCTGTCCTGGGGCGACGCCGTCAAGGAGGCCTTCGAGCCGGCCACCCGTCGGCTGTCCCTGACCGGCACGCCGTTCCGCTCCGACACCAACCCGATCCCGTTCGTCCGCTACGAGCGCGGCTCCGACGGCATCACCCGGTCGGCTTCCGACCATTCCTACGGCTACGCCGACGGCCTCCGTGACGGGGTGGTCCGCCCGGTCATCTTCATGGCCTACTCCGGCACCGCGACCTGGAAGACCCGGGCGGGGGAGGAGATCACCGCCACCCTCGGCGAGCCGCTCACCAGCGAGCAGACCGCCCATGCCTGGCGCACCGCGCTCGACCCCCACGGCGACTGGATGCCCGCGGTGCTCGCAGCCGCCGACCGCCGGTTGACGGAGGTCCGTCGCGGGATGCCCGATGCCGGCGGCATGGTGATCGCCAGCGACCACAAGACCGCCAAGCTGTACGCCGAAACCCTGCACGGCATCACCGGCACGGTGCCCGTCGTCGTCCTCTCCGACGACCCCGGCGCCTCCAAGAAGATCGGCGCTTTCGAGACCTCCGACGACCGCTGGCTGGTGGCCGTCCGGATGGTGTCCGAGGGCGTCGACATCCCGCGGCTCGCGGTCGGGGTCTACGGCACGAGCGTGCAGACGCCGCTGTTCTTCGCCCAGGCCGTGGGGCGTTTCGTCCGCAACCGCAAGCCCGGTGAGACCGCGAGCGTGTTCCTGCCCAGCGTGCCGGTGCTGCTCGCCCTGGCCGCCGAGATGGAGGTCGAGCGCGACCACGCCCTGGACGGACCGGCCAAGGACCAGTTCCTCACCGACGAGCTGCTCGCCGCGGGCGGCCGTCCCGAGCAGGACGGTGAGGACGAGCCGGGCTTCATCGCCCTGCAGGCCTCAGCCCACCTGGACCGGGTCATCTACGACGGCGGCGAATACGGCACCGGCGCGGCAGTCGGCTCGGAGGACGAGCAGGACTTTCTCGGCCTCCCCGGGCTGCTCGCTCCGGACCAGGTCGCCGTCCTTCTCCAGCAGCACCAGGCCAAGCAGCTCAGGAACGCACCCACGGTGCCGGCTCCGGCCCAGCGGGACAAGACGGCCTTCGAGGTGCTGTCCGGTCTGCGCAAGGAGCTCAACGGGCTGGTCGGCGCCTGGCACCACCGGACCAACAAGCAGCACGGCACGATCCACGCCGAGCTGCGGGCGGCCTGCGGCGGTCCGCCGTCCGCTCAGGCGACGGGCGTCCAGCTCGAGGAGCGCATCGAGACGATGCGCCGCTGGGCCAAGGAAAGACGCTAGCCAAGCAAGGCGTCAGCAGGGGAAGAGGCGTCAGTCGGCCGGTCGGCGCAGGACGAGGGCGTCGAGCAGCTGCTGCGTCGAGACCGCGACCGCGTTGACGGCGGCGTCGAAAGCTTCGGTGTTCACGGCGGAGGGCGCGCGCATCCCGGCCACCTTGCGGACGTACTGCAGCGCAGCGGCATGCACGTCCTCGTCGGTGACCTCAGGGGCCATCGGCGGGCGCAGGGTCTTGATCGACCGGCACACCGGTCAGTACGCGTCATCCAGGATGCGGTAGACCACCGCGGTCACCAGCCCTGCCAGCAGCACGATCCCGCCGACGACCGCGAGCGGCAGCGACCGCATCGGCAGCGCGAAGCCGAGCAGGGTGCTCCCCGTGATGATCAACACGACGGTGACCCAGGAGGTCGCTCTGACGTTGTGGCCGCCGGCCATGGTGGTGCCTCCTGCTTGCAACAAGGACGGGGGAGTGACGTCTGCGACTCTACCGGCGTACCCGGAACAGACCAACGGCAGTGAGGGGTTGTGGTCGTCGTGAGTCGACTCTTCGAGCCCCTGACCCTGCGCGACACCACCTTCCGTAACCGGATCTTCGTCAGCCCCATGTGCCAGTACTCCGCCACCGACGGCCTCCCCGACGACTGGCATCTGGTCCACCTCGGCGCACGTGCCGTCGGGGGTGCCGGTCTGGTGCTCACCGAGGCCACCGCGGTGAGTCCCGAGGGACGCATCAGCCCACAGGACACCGGCATCTGGAACGACGACCAGGCCACCCGCTGGGCCCGGATCGCCGCGTTCATCGCGGCCCAGGGCGCGGTGCCCGGCATCCAACTCGCGCATGCCGGTCGCAAGGCGAGCACCTTCCGGCCGTGGAACGGCCAGGGCAGCGTGCCCCTCGACGAAGGCGGCTGGGTCACCGTCGCCCCCAGCCCGATCGCCTTCGGCCGGTACGCCGGACCGGTGGCCCTCACCGACGGGGGCATCGCCAAGGTCGTCGAGGACTTCACCGCCGCGACCCGCCGTTCGGTGCGGGCCGGGTTCGAGGTGGTCGAGGTGCATGCCGCCCACGGCTACCTCCTGCATCAGTTCCTCAGCCCGCTGTCCAACACCCGCACGGACGGGTACGGCGGGTCTTTTGCCGGCCGCACCCGACTGCTGCTGGAGGTCGTCGAGAGCGTCCGCCAGGTCTTCGACGGTCCCCTGCTGGTGCGGATCTCCGCCACCGACTGGACCGAGGGTGGGTGGACCCTGGACGACTCGGTGCGGCTCGCCCCGCTGCTCGCCGACCGGGGGGTGGACCTGGTGGACGTCTCGAGTGGCGGGCTGCACCACACCCAGCAGATCGCGGCAGAGCCGGGCTTCCAGGTGCCGTTCGCCGAGGCGGTCCGCAAAGCCGGCATCGCCACCGGTGCCGTCGGCCTGATCACCGAGCCCAAGCAGGCCGAGGAGATCCTGGCCACCGGGCAGGCCGATGTGGTCCTGCTCGCCAGGGAGCTGCTCCGCGACCCGCACTGGCCGCTGCGGGCCGCCACCGAGCTCGGCGACGACATCGCCTGGCCTGCACCGTATGTACGGGCGCGGCCGTGATCGAGATCACCGACCCGGCCGACCCTCGGCTGGCCGACTACCTGGGGCTGACCGACGTCGTGCGGCGGGTCAAGCACGAGCCGGAGAAGGGTTTCTTCCTCGCGGAAGGCCAACTCGTGATGCGCCGCGCCGTCCAGGCCGGCTGCCCGCCACGGTCGCTGCTGCTCGCGCCGAACCGCATCGACGACCTGTTGCCCGACCTGGTCGGACTGGACTGTCCGACCTACGTCGCGTCCGCCGAGGTACTGCACGCGGTGACCGGATTCCATGTCCATCGCGGGGCGCTCGCCTCGTTCGGCCGGCTCCCCGTGCCCTCGGCCGCGGACCTGCTCGCGACGGCGACGCGGATCCTGGTGCTGGAGAACGTCAACAGCCCCACCAACCTGGGAGCCATCTTCCGCAGCGCCGCCGGCCTCGGCATCGACGGGGTCCTGCTCAACCCGCTCTGCTGCGACCCGCTCTACCGCAGGGCCATGCGGGTTTCCATGGGTGAGGTCCTCGCGCTGCCCTACGCCTACCTGCCGTCCTGGCCGGACGGGCTCGCCCAGGTGCGGGCTGCAGGCTTCCGGGTCCTGGCCATGACCCCCGCCGCCGACGCGACGGACCTCGGGCAGATCGACCTCGCCGACGACGCGAAGGCCGCCCTCCTGCTCGGCGCCGAGGGACCGGGGCTCACCGACGAGGCGATGGCCGGCAGCGACCTCCGGGTGCGGGTGCCGATGGCGAGGGACGTCGACTCGCTCAACGTCGCGGCCGCCGCGGCGATCGGC
>JANOTZ010000129.1:0-2246 GCA_031416735.1 Frankiales bacterium | reverse complement strand
CTGCCCAACCCGCACCTGCTGGCATCGGCCTACGTCATGCGGGAGGCCGTACTGAGCTCCAGGATCGAGGGCACGCAGGCCTCGGTGACGGAGGTGTTCGAGGCGGAGTCCGGCAGCCCGTCCGATCGAGGCGACGTGCGCGAGGTCCAGAACTACGTGCATGCCCTGGAACACGGACGGGTGCGCCTGCGCGACGGCTTCCCGTTGTCCCTGCGGCTGATGTGCGAGATGCACGCCGACCTGATGGCCGGGGTCCGCGGCCAGGAGAAGACACCAGGGGAGTTCCGCCGAAGTCAGAACTGGATCTCCTCGCCCGACAACCGGCCCTCGAGCGCCCGCTTCGTCCCGCCCACCGTCGACGACCTGCGGCCGGCTCTCGACGCGTGGGAGAACTACCTCCACGACGAGGACCCGCAACTCCCCTTGCTCATCCGCTGCGCGCTGCTGCACTACCAGGTCGCGACGATCCACCCGTTCCTCGACGGCAACGGCCGGCTGGGGCGCTTGTTCATCGTCCTGCATCTGCTGGACGCTGGTCGGCTGCCCGCCGCCTTGCTCTACCTGTCGGCCTACTTCGAGCAGCACCAGCCGGCGTACTACGACCATCTCCAGGCCGTCCGGGAGCGAGGCGAGGTCACCGAGTGGATCAACTTCTTCCTGAAGGGGGTCGCGCTGCAGGCAGCTGACGCGCTCGACCGTGCGGATCGGCTGTCCGATCTTCGGGTGACGTACAGCGCACTCCTCATCGGCAACCGGAGCCGAGCGGGCGAGGTTGTGGACCTGCTGTTCGCCAATCCCGTCACCAACGTGAAGGCGGTCATGGGCTCCCTGGGCGTCAGCCAGCCGGGAGCGACGAACCTGCTCAGGGTCCTCGTTTCTCGCGGCATCCTGCGCGAGGTCGGGCGCGGCCCCGGTGTCCGCCACCGCTGGTACGCCGACGGGATCCTGGAGATCCTCGACCCGCCGGAGGAGCGCCTGCGGTAGCGGATCCGGTACGTCGACGGCGATCTGTCCGGGCCTCGGCGTGTGTTCCTGAACGCCGCGAGCCCGGCCCTCACAGAGGGACGGGCTCGTCGGAGGTGCTTGTGGGACTACGCCTTGGGCGCGTCCTCGTCAGTGCCCTCGGCGAACAGGTCCGCCTGGACCGGAGCCTCGGCAACGGGGGTTTCGGCCACGACCTCAGCCTCGACGGCCTCGGCGGCAGGGATCTCGACGACCTCTGCCTCGGGGGTCTCGACGACCTCGGCCTCGGGGGTCTCGACGACCTCAGCCTCGGTGGCGTCCACTGCAGCGACCTCAGCGGCAGCGTCCGCAGCCGCTGCCTCAGCAACGACGGCGGCGGCGGTCGGGGACTCCTTGGCCAGCTCCTCCGCAGCTTCGCGGGTCGCGCCGGTCGGGGCCTTCTTCGGGGCGCTCTTGGTGCCACGGGCGCGCTCGGCCTCGCCGACCGCCTGCTGGGCGATGGTGAGAGCCTCGACGAGCTCGATGATCGCCATGGGGGCGTTGTCGCCCTTGCGCGGGCCGAGCTTCACGATCCGGGTGTAGCCACCGGGACGGTTCTCGAAACGCGGGCCGATCTCGTCGAACAGCACGTGCACGATGCTCTTGTCGTTGAGGCGCTTGAGCACCTGACGACGGGCGTGCAGGTCGCCGCGCTTCGCGAAGGTGATGAGGTGCTCGGCGTACGGGCGCAGCCGCTTGGCCTTGGCCTCGGTGGTGGTGATGCGGCCGTGCTCGAACAGCGACTGGGCGAGGTTCGCCAGCATGTGCCGCTCGTGGGCCGGGCTACCACCCATACGGGGGCCCTTGGTGGGTGTAGGCATCGCGTTCTCCATCTCAGATGCGGGAAGCCGGGTTGGCCTTCCGTGGGGGCGATACCGCGAAGTGCGGGATCCCTGTCTGGCTGTGGTGCAGATCGTGCGGGTGGTGCAGCCGGTACGGCGAAAGGGCTGGCCTTCCGCCGTACCGGTAAAGCTGTGCGACGGAGCGGCTAGAGCTGCTCGGTCTCGGTCCAGGTCGTGCCGTCGTCCTCAGCGCCATCGGTGAACGGCGCATAGTCGTCGGTGCCGAAGCTGTTGGCGACCTGGCTCGGGTCGAACCCGGGCGGGCTGTCCTTGAGGCCGAGGCCCATCTGGTGCAGCTTGACCTTGACCTCGTCGATCGACTTGCTGCCGAAGTTGCGGATGTCGAGCAGGTCCGCCTCCGACCGCGAGACGAGCTCGCCGACGGTGTGGATGCCCTCGCGC
>JANOTZ010000128.1:0-2852 GCA_031416735.1 Frankiales bacterium | reverse complement strand
GGTGCCGAGGCGGCCGAGGTTGGGTCCGTTGAGGACGAGGATCTTCATAGATCAACTGTCCCAGACACTCCGCCTCCTGGGCTGCGCCGGACCTCTTCCCACGCCGCGACCAGGTGGGTCGGGTCGGGATCGTCAAGGATCCGCGGCTTCGCCAAGGCATCGAGTACGACGAAACGCAGCCGGTCACCGCGTGACTTCTTGTCGATCCGCATCGCCGCCAACAGCTTCGGCCAGTCGCCGTCGTAGGTCGTCGGCAAGCCCACCTGCTGCAGGACGTCGCGGTGCCGCTGCACGGTCACGTCGTCGAGCCGGCCGGCCAGCCGCGCGAGCTCGGCGACAAACACCAGCCCGACTGCGACGGCCGCGCCGTGCCGCCAGCGGTAGTCCTCGACCTTCTCGATCGCGTGCCCGAGGGTGTGCCCGTAGTTGAGGAACTCCCGCCCACCCTGCTCGGTCAGGTCGTCACTGACCACGCCGGCCTTGACGGCGATGGCCCGCTCGATCAGCTCGCGGGTGTGCTTGACCGGGTCGTCCTCGACCAGCTCCAGGATGCGGGGGTCATGGGTGAAGCCGACCTTGATCACCTCGGCCAGCCCGCTCGTGAAGTCGTGCTTCGGCAGGGTCTCCAGCGCCGTCAGGTCGCAGAGGACCCCGATCGGCTCGTGGAAGGCGCCGACCAGGTTCTTGCCGGCGCTGGTGTTGATGCCGGTCTTGCCCCCGACGGCCGCGTCGACCATGGCGAGCAGGGTGGTCGGGACGTGCACGACGTCCACCCCCCGCAGCCAGGTCGCCGCGACGAACCCGGCCAGGTCGGTGGTCGCTCCCCCGCCGACGGCCACGATCGCATCGGTGCGCGTGAACCCTGCCTGGCCCAGGACATCCCAGAGGTACGCCGCGACCAACAGGTCCTTGGCCGGCTCCCCATCCGGGACCTCGACACTGTGCGCCTCGAACCCGCTGCTCCGGAGGTCCTCCGCGATCGCCTCGCCGGTCGCCCTGAGCGCCTCCGGGTGGACCACCGCGACGCGCTGCGCCCGCACGAGCAGACCGGGGAGCTCGCCCAACAGGCCTTCGCCCACGACGACGTCGTACGGCTGGGATGTGGCGACGCGGATCCTGGTGCTGGCAAGCATGACGTCGACCCTATGGGTTCCTGCCATGCTCGCCGTGGAGCTCACCGAGGCCGGGCGCGGCCTGTGGACAATCGAAACAGGTGGGCTGAGCGCTCGCCTAGCGTCCGCATCATGCCCCGCCGCCGCCTTGCCAGCCGTTGATGGCAGCCTTGGGCGCCCCAGAGGCGTCGCTCATCGCGGCGTCGTTGGTCTTCGTCGTCGGTTCTGCCTCGCTGACCCAGAAAGCGCGCAACGACCGTCGAGACGCCTGGTGGAAGCGGGCCCAATGGGCCATCGACAAGGCCTTGAGCGACGACTCCCTGAGCCGTCAGATCGGCACCGACTCCCTCGATGTCCTGATCCGGGCACCTGGTCGGAGCAGGCACGATCTGCAGATCATCTTGGCCGCTGCGGCCCGCGCCCTCGACAGATCGGTGGACGCAGGCGACGATGTCAATGACATTCCCGTTGAAGGAGAAATCGGTGGCTGAGGTGGGGAAAGCGGCAGAGGCGAAGCGGCTCCGCAACCTCCGCGCGGCGCGAATCTCGGCCGCCCGCCTCATCGTGAACGTCAACAAGAAGCTGGGTGAGCCGACCGATCCGGAGATCGTGGAGCTTTCCAAGCAGACCGCCTGAGACCCCCCAACGCCTCCCGCCTCACCAGACCTCGACGACCTCGAGTCCGCTGATGCCGCTGAAGTCCTCGGCATTGCTGGTGTGCACACGCAGGCCGCGAGACATGGCGATGGCGGCGATCATCGCGTCGTAGGCACGCGCCTGCGCCTTGCGGCCGGCGCGGCGAAGGTGGTCTCAGGTCACTGGGGCGATCTCGTCGGCGACCTGGGCGGGGGTCTTGCCGTCGGTGACGATCTCGAGGTCGGCGACCTCGCGGTAGAGCGGCAGGCGCTCAGCCAGCAGCCCGTGCAGCACCGCCCGCGGGTTGAGCGCCAGCACCGGCCGGTCGCGGCTGAAGCCGACCCGTTTGGCTGCGTCTCCCAGGCCGACGTTGAGGAACACGACGTGGTGCTGGTGCAGCAGCGCCCGGGTCTCGGCGGCCATGACCGCTCCCCCGCCGAGGCTCAGCACGCCTTCGTGGGTCTCCAGGGCTGCTGTGACCGCTGCCCGCTCGAGGGTGCGGAAGTGGTCCTCGCCCTCGTCGTAGAAGATCTCGGCGATCGTCTTGCCGGCGGTGGCTTCGATGTCGGCGTCGGTGTCGCGGAACGGCAGGCCCAGCCGGGCCGCGACGAGCAGCCCACGGTGGTCTTGCCCGAGCCGGGGGGCCCGACGAGCACCATCTTCGGAGGGCTCAACCTGAGCTCGCCGGGCCCGGGCCTTCGCCACCAGTCCGAGCCCTGCTGTGTGGCCTCACGGCGTGTCCCACACTGAACGGGATTCGGTCGGTGCTGAGCTGTCGCCGCTGAGCGTGGCGAGCAACCACCGGCACCCAAAGTGTGTGGGACACGCCGACGGCCCACACACGTTCGGGGCCCGCGGCCGCAAGAACGCGCGGGGCAGCGACGAACTGGGCGGCGGCGGGGCAGGGGTGCACTCCATGATCCACGGAACGCGCCCAGCGGGAAAACGCGGTTTGGGGGCTGTGCGGGTTCCGTGGATCATGGTCGAGGCGGGCGGCAAGGGACGCGGCGCGGGAAGCGAGGGCGGCGACCGGAGCGAAGGCTGCGCGCGAGGGGGGCGGGGTCAACGGATCGTGAGGCTCTTGAGGTAGCTCTCGCAGTTGCG
>JANOTZ010000127.1:0-8632 GCA_031416735.1 Frankiales bacterium | reverse complement strand
GCCCGGCAACTGGCTGCCGCTGGAGGACGACATCACTGAGGTGATGGTGAGGCAGTACTTCCGGGACCCCGGCGCGGAGCACGAGGCGACGTACACGATCGGCACGGTGCCGGACGGCGGGCCGCCCGCACCGCCGACGCTGGCGCAGATGGACGCCAGGTTGGCGGCGCTCGGCCGCTATGTGCTGGAGACGGTCGAGGCGGAGACGACGCTGTCGGCGCTGTCCGCGGCCATCAGCACGGCGGTGTTCCGGTCCGGTGCGGCGTTCGTCGACGCCGGGGGGATGCCCGTCGACCCGCCGATCGACCCGTCGGTGATCGTGCGGGTCATGCCGACGCCGGCGATCCAGTATTCCGGGCAGTGGTTCGACGACCTCGGCGACGACGAGGTGCTCGTCGTCGAAGGGCGGATGCCGGACTGCCGCTACCTGTCGATCCAATTGCTCACCCGGTTCATGGAGTCGGGGGACTGGCAGCACCACCCGGTGTTCCTCACCGACCGGGACCTGGTGCTCGAGAGCGACGGAACCTTCCGGGTGCACGTCGCGCACCGCGACCCTGGTCGGGGCAACTGGCTCGCCACCACCGGGCTCACCGCAGGCAACATCGCGGTCCGGGCCCTGAAGGCTGACGGGACCCTCGACGTCAGCTTCCGTCGGGAACGTCTCTGAGCTGCTTGGCGACCGACCGCTTGAAAACCAGCCGTCCCAGCTTGCGAGGGGCGTTGGTGAGCATCGCCAGCGGCGCCATCGAGGCGGGCACCCGCACCTCGGCCTTGTCGTACTCGATGGCGGCGAGGACCGCCTTGACGAACACCGGCATCGGCGTGATGTCGCGGCCCTTGGACTTCTCTGCCAGCTCCCGCAACGGCTGGTAGCCGCGGGCCTCGTCGTCCATGTCGGTCGACACCGACCCGAGGGTGACCGTGGTGAAGGTGATCGGGTCGTCCCGCAGGTCGGCGCGCAGGCCGGCGGTGAAGTGCGACAGCCCGGCCTTGGATGCGCTGTAGGACGCCAGCCCGGGGGGAGCGATGACCGCTGCCATCGAGGACACGTTGACGATGTGGCCCCGGCCGCGCGCGATCATCCCGGGGATCAGCAGCCGGCACAGCGTCATGGGTGCGAGCAGGTTGACGGTCATCACCTGGGCGATCTCGGCCTGGGTCCGGTCGAGGTACCACCCGACGCCGCTGACCCCCGCGTTGTTGACGAGCAGGTCCACCGGCCCGTCGGCCTCGACCTTCCCGACCAGGGCCTCGAGGGCGGTCAGGTCCGCCAGGTCGCAGGGGTAGGCGGTGCCACCGACGAGCTCGGCGACCTGGTGCAGCGCGGGGGAGTCGCGGGCCACCAGGGCGACCGACGCGCCCCGGGACGCGAAGGCCTGCGCCAACTCAGCGCCGATGCCCCGCGAGGCTCCGGTGACAAGGACCCGTGATCCGTTGAGCTGCATGCCGGGAACCTACGGGACGGTCGGTACCGGGGATGGGGACGGGGAGGCGGTCGGAGCCGGCGTCGGCGTCGGGGAGGGCGTCGCGCTGGGGGTCGGGGCCGCGGTCGGCGTCGGGCTCGCGGTCGGCGGGGTCGCGCCGACCGGGTCGCCGCCCGGGTCGTCCGTGCCGGGGGCGCTGGAGCCCGCCGTGAAGGTGTACTGACCGCCGTACACATAGACGTTGGTGCCCACGCTGATCTGCGCGAGCAGCCACTTCGCGTCGGTGCGCGAGACCCGGGTGCAGCCATGGCTGGCCGGGTAGCCGGGGACGCTGTTGGAGCCGTGGATGGCCCAGCCGCGGTAGAAGTACTGCGGGTCGTAGAGGATCCCCAGGTCGGCCTTGCGCTCGCCGATGATGCGGCGCTGGATCTTGTAGTAGCCGACCGGCGACAGGGCGGTGGCGACGTTGCCGTTCTTGGTGAGGTACTTCTTGCCGTTGCCCGAGCTGACCGACAGGATGCGCGTGATCGTCCCGTTCTTGATCACGTAGAGCACCTGCTTGGTGAGGTCGACCTCGACCCGGGTGCCGGCGCCGCTGCCCCGCGGGGTCGGGATCTTCGGGGCCTTCAACGCGGCCAGCGTCATCGTGCCGACGCTGCCGTCGCGGCTCAGGCCGTTGACCTTCTGGAAGGCCATCACGGCGCTGCGGAAGGCGCCGGTGCGCTCGCCGCTGATCGGCCCGATGTAGTACTTCAGGGCGGTCAGCTTGGTCTGCACAGCGCGCACGTCGTACGACGGAGGCTTGGGCTTCGGGCTCGCCGTCGGGCTGGGGGGCGCGGTCGTGGGGGCCACCGTGGGCACCACTGCCGGAGGGCTGACGTCGACCGTCGGTGCGACCGGGAGGGGCTGGTCCAGGACCTGCGTCGAACGGCCCACCTGGCAGGCGGACAGGAGCAGGGCCAGGGCGGCGAGCCCGATGGCGAACTTGCGGTGCACGTCATCTCCTTGCGTGGCGGGGGTCCCATTGTTAAGACGCCCGTCGCCGTCACAAGGTTGCGCGGCACAGGTAACGGTACGGGAACGATGCCCGGATCACAGGGATCCGGTGAGGTAGCGCTGCAGGGTCGGGCCGATCAGGGGGGCGAGGTCGTCGGCCGTGGCGGACGCGATCGGCTCCAGTTTCAGCACATAGCGGGTCAGGGCCAGCCCGGTGATCTGGGACGACAGCAGGGCGGCCCGCAGGGCGGGTTCGGAGGCGCCGGCGCCGGTGGCGAGCGGGCCCAGGAGCACCCGGACGAGCAGCCCGCGGAGCATCGTCGCGGAGTCCTCGTGCGACACCGCCGAGCGGAGCATCGCCAACATCGGGCCCTGCCCCGGAGTGGCGTCCCAGCTGCCGAGGAAGGTCCGCAGCAGCCGCTCGCCCAGATCCGCCGGGTCGCCCGCAAGGAGCTCGGCGACCACGGTCGCGGGGTCCAGGGGGAGCTCCAGTGCGGCCTCGAACAGGCCGTCCTTGGTGCCGAAGAAGTGGATCACCAACGCCGGGTCGACGTCGGCGGTCCGGGCGACCGCGCGCACCGACGTGGCGCCGTACCCCTTGGTGTTGAAGGCCTCCTTGGCCGCGGTGAGGATCGCCTCGCGGGTGCCGCTGGGACCCGTCCGGCGACCGGGCCGGGTCAGGCGCTCTCCCGGCGGAGGGTGGCGGCGCCGAGGGCCAGGGCGAGCAGGGACGCGCCGGCCACCACCACCAGGTCGCGGACGAAGGCGCCCGTCGGCTCGCTGGAGGCGGCCAGCTCCTGCATGCCGTCGACCGCGTAGGTGAGGGGCATCACGTCCGACAGCCAGCGCAGCGGCGCGGCCATCGCCTCCCGGGGCGCGAACAGCCCGCACAGCAGCAACTGCGGCAGGACGAACGCGGGCAGGAACTGCACGGCCTGGAACTCCGACCGGGCGAACGCCGACAGGAACAGCCCTAAGGCCATACCCAGCAAGGCATCGAGTACGGCGAGCAGGACCACCAGTGCGGGGGAGGCGGCCAGGTCGAGGCCGAGCAGCACCAGCGCGACGAAGGAGGCGAGGGCGGTCTGCACGACCGCCACGACACCGAAGGCGAGCGCGTAGCCGAACAGCAGGTCGCCCTTGGCCAGCGGCGTGGTGAGCAGTCGTTCGAGGGTCCCGGACATCCGTTCGCGGAGCATCGCGACGCTGGTCACCAGGAACATCGTGGTGAAGGGGAACAACGCGAGCAGCGGTCCGCCGACCCGGTCGAAGACGGCCGGCTGGTCGTCGTACAGATAGCGGAGCAGGGTCAGCAGGACGCACGGGACGACGAGCAGCAGCGCCATGGTGCGGTGGTCGCGGCGCAGCTGGGTGAGGACCCGACGGGCGGTGGCGAGGGTGACCCGGGCGCTCATCGCGTGCTCTCTGCGATCGTCAGGAACGCTCCCTCGAGGTCGCCTGCCCCGGTCTTCCGAAGCAGCCCCGCGGGGGTGTCGTCGGCCACGAAACGGCCCTCGCGCAGGAGCAGCAGCCGGTCGCAGCGGACCGCCTCGTCCATCACGTGGCTGCTCACCAGGATCGTGGCCCCGGCGTCGGTGAGGCGGCCGAACAGGTCCCACAGGTCGCGGCGCAGCACCGGGTCCAGACCGACCGTCGGCTCGTCGAGCACCAACACCTCGGGGGCCGACAGCAGGGCGGTCGCCAGCGACACCCGGGCCCGTTGACCTCCCGACAGGCTCTGCACCAGCTGGGTACGGCGATCGCCCAGGTCGACCTGGACCAGCACCTCCGCGATCCGCGGGTGGGGGGCGCCCAGGACCGCCGCGAAGTAGACCAGGTTCTCCTCGACCGACAGGTCGCCGTAGACCGCCGGGGCCTGGGTGACGTAGCCGACCCGGTGCCGCAACCCTGGGCTGCCGGCGGGCTCCCCGAGGATTCGCAGGGTTCCGCGGACGTTGCTCTGGACACCGACGAGGGCGCGCATCAGGGTGGTCTTGCCGCAGCCGCTCGGGCCGAGCAGGCCGGTGATCTGACCGGGCTGCAGGGTGAAGCTCAGGTCGTGGAGCACCTGGCGGCCACCCCTGGCGACCGACAGGCCGGTCACCTCCACCGAGTTCATCACCCGTTGAGTTCTACGCTGGGGGAAGGTCAGCGTCAACCGTGGGCTTGGCGAACCGGACTGGAACGTGTTCTATGTCAGCCATGACGAGCCATGACATCCTGGGACAGACCGTGACGATGCCCGTCGAGGTGCGCGACGCCTCCGCCGGCACGGTGATCTTCGACGTCGGCCTGGCGGCCGCGACCGCCCTCGCGCCCACCGGTTTCGACGTCATCGAGTGCTCGCCCGGGCGGGCCCAGTTCGCGATCGCGCTGGTCGACTACCGCGACAACGACCTCGGTGCCTACCGCGAGGTGGGCACCATCTTCTTCGTCCGCCCGGCCGGTGGTGGGCCAGACGGGAACTTCATCACCCACCTCCCGGTGGACCAGCCGTTCACGTGTGAGGCGGGCAACCGGATCTGGGGCTTCCCGAAGTCGGTCCAGCAGATCGACGTGACCCAGACCGCCGAGTCGTCCCGCTGGGTCCTGACCATGGACGGCGAGCTGGTCCTGGACCTCACCGTCCCGCGCGGTGGCACCGACGAGATGCCGCGCATGGAGATGACCTCCTACACGCTGATCGACGGTCGGCCGCACGCGACCGCCTTCTCCCAGGGCGGCGGCGGATCCTCGATGGGCTTCGGTGAGGGCGTCGCGCTGACCCTCGGCACGCACCCGGTCGCCAAGGAGCTCGAGTCCCTCGGGCTGCCCGACGCGGCGGTCGTCATCACCACCTGGACCGAGACCATGCAGGCCACCTTCGAGGAGCCCCGCCCGCTCGGTTCATGATCCACGTCAACCTCTCCGTCTCCACGATGAACGGACGCGGAAGGGGCGATTCCGGCGGTACGGGACCCCTGCCGGTTCCGTTCACTCCCCGGGTACTCAGCGCTTGGCGAGGCCAGCGGCGGCGGACAGCAGGCACATCGCGACCAGGTCGACGGTGCGCCCGTCCGGGTCGGCGCTCGCGTCCACCTCGGTGAGGTCCACAGCACGTACGGCGGGATGCCTCCCCGCCTCGACTGCCGCCTCCAGCAGCTCGTGCGGAGCGAGCCCACCCGGGCGCGCCCCAGGACAGCCGGGGACGAAGGCGCGGTCCACCACGTCGACGTCGAGATCGACGTACAGGTCGGTGCAGGTCTCGGCGAGCCGGTCCAGCTGCTCCCTCACGACGGCCCCGACCCGACCGCGCGCGTCCTCGACCCCGACCAGGTGGACCCCCCGGTCCTCGCACCAGTCGCGGTAGGCGCGGCTGTTGGTGAGCTGCCCGATGCCGACCTGCACGACGTGGTGTCCGGGCAGGCCGTCCTCGACGAGGCCGCGGACGGGGGTGCCGTTGGTCGGTCCGGCATGGAAGCCGCGGACGTCGTGGTGGGCGTCGAGGGTCAGCAGGCCGCTCGTGGCGAGTGGCAGCAGGGTGCGCATCGCCGGCCGGGTGATCGCGTTGTCCCCACCGAGCAGCACCACCAGGTCGAAGGCGCCGGACACCGGCGCCAGGGCTTCCCCGACCCGTCGCAGGTGGTCGTGCACTCCGGCGTCGGCGACGTCGAGGTCACCGAGATCGGTGACCGACACGTGCTCCAGGTCGACGTCGAGACCGGCGTGGAAGGTGGCGAACCGGCGCAGAGCGGCGCGCACCGCGGCCGGAGTGGTGTGCGCGCCGGAGGGGGAGATCGAGGTGCGCGACAGCGGCACCCCGACGACGGCGAGGCGCGGTCCGGACCGGGCGCCACCGGAGGCGAACCAGGCCGAGGCGCGGGGCCAGAGCGGGTCCTCGGTCGCTGCGCCTCCGGAGCGTCCCGCGCCTCCAGTGCTCACCACGTGGCTCACCATCCCTCCCGCCCCCCGACCAGCACGCGTTCGACCAGGGCCACTCCCGGCCGGTAGGCCAGGTGGGTGGGGGAGGGCGCGTCCAGGATCGCCAGGTTGCCCTGGGCGCCGACCCGCAGGTGCCCGATGTCGTCCTGCCGCAGGGCAGCCGCCCCACCGAGGGTCGCGGCGCGGACCGCCTCCAGCGGCGTCAGGCCGAGCTCGCGGCAGGCCAGCGCGATGACGAACGGCATCGAGGTCGTGTAGCTCGTGCCCGGGTTGCAGTCCGTCGCCAGCGCCACCGTGACGCCCGCGTCGAGCAGCCGCCGGGCCGGTGCATAAGGCGAGCGGGTGCTGAACTCGGCAACAGGAACGAGTACGGCGGTGACGGCCGCATCGCGCAACGCGGTGACGTCACCGTCGGTGAGGTGGGTGCAGTGGTCGGCGCTGGCCGCCCCCAGCTCGGCGGCGAGCTGCGCGCCCGGTCCGTGTCCGAGCTGGTTGGCGTGTACGTGCACGGCGAGCCCTTTGGCCTGGCCGGCCGACAGCACCCGGCGGCACTGGTCGGCGTCGAAGGCGCCCTGTTCGCAGAACGCGTCGATGCCGGTCGCGTGCGGTGCGCAGGCCTCGAGCATCGGCCCGGCGACGAGCGACGTGTAGGCCTCGGGGTCCCCGTCGGGGACGTGCGCGCCCAGGAACGTCACGTGCGGCGTGAGGCCCGCGGCGATCTCGAGCAGCCGCCGTTCGTCCTCCACGGTCAGGCCGTAGCCCGACTTGATCTCCAGCGTGGTCGTCCCGGACCGCAGGGCCTCCTGCGCCAGGCGTTCCGCGTTCCTGCGCAGGGTCGCGTCGTCGGCAGCCCGGGTCGCCTCGACCGTGGTGCGGATGCCACCGGCGGCGTAGGGACGTCCGGCCAGTCGCGCCTCGAACTCCTCGCTGCGGTCCCCGCCGAACACCAGGTGCGTGTGGCAGTCCACGAACCCCGGCAGCACGCACTTGCCAGTGGCGTCCAGGCGCCGGTCCGCAGCCGGTGCGGCCGAGGAGGAGCCGAGCCAGGCGACCCGGCCGTTCTCGAGGACGAGAGCGTCGGCCGGCTCGTCGGCCCACGACACCAGTCGGCCGATCGGCGAGACCAGGACCGAGTGGGCCTGGTCGTCGGCAGGGTGCACAGGGCCGCTCACAACATCGGCATGTCGATGCCGCGTTCCGTCGCGACCCGGCGGGCGATGTCGTAGCCCGCGTCGGCGTGCCGGACCACCCCGGTGCCCGGGTCGTTGGTGAGGACGCGCTGCAACCGCAGCGCCCCGTCGGCGGTGCCGTCCGCGAGCACCTGCGCGCCGGAGTGGATCGACTTGCCCATCCCGACCCCGCCGCCGTGGTGGACCGCCACCCACGCCGCACCCGACGCGACGTTGAGCAGCGCGTTGAGGATCGGCCAGTCCGCGATGGCATCGGAGCCGTCCTGCATCGCTTCGGTCTCCCTGTACGGCGAAGCCACCGAACCGGAGTCGAGGTGGTCCCGGCCGATGACCACCGGGGCCTTGATCGCCCCGCGGGCCACCAGGTTGTTGAGCAGCGCCCCCGCTTCGGCCCGCTCGCCGTACCCCAGCCAGCAGATCCGCGCAGGCAGGCCCTGGAAGGCGACCTTCTCCCGCGCCAGCGGGATCCACCGCTGCACGTAGGGGTTGTCGGGGAAGGCGGCGAGCAGGGCCGCGTCCGCGACCGCGATGTCCTGCGGATCGCCCGACAGGGCGACGAACCGGAACGGCCCGATGCCCTCGCAGAACAACGGCCGGATGTAGGCCGGGACGAAGCCGGGGTAGTCGAAGGCCTCGGCCAGCCCGGCTTCCTGGGCCTCGCCCCGCAGGTTGTTGCCGTAGTCGAAGACCTCCGCGCCGGCCCGGGAGAAGCCGACCATCGCGCGGCAGTGCTCCACCATCGAGGCGCGGGCCCGCTCGATGTACTCGGAAGGCTTGTCGCGCCGCAGCTCCGCGGCCTCCTCCACCGACAGCCCCGTCGGGACGTAGCCGTTGAGCGGGTCGTGGGCGCTGGTCTGGTCGGTGACGACGTCGAAGGACTCACCCGCCGCCAGCAGCGCCGGGAGGGCCTCGGCGGCGTTGGCGACCACGCCGATCGACAGCGCGATCCCTTGCCTGGCAGCCTCTCTGGCTCGCTTGAGGCCCTGCTCGAGCGAGTCGGCCTGCTCGTCGAGATAGCGGGTCTCGAGCCGCTTGGCGATCCGCGAGGGGTCGACGTCGAGGCAGAGCGCCACCCCGCCGTTGAGCGTCACCGCGAGC
>JANOTZ010000126.1:0-27589 GCA_031416735.1 Frankiales bacterium | reverse complement strand
CCCCGAACTCGGCGTCGCCGTGAACGACGCCACCGGCGCGGTCGGTGGGGTCGGCGCGGTCGGTGGCAGATCCGCGTGCCAGTAGCGCTTCGCCACGTTGTCCGAAGCCAGCACGACCATGCCGGTGACGTTGTTCACGGTCTGTTTGGTGGTGGTGACGTTGTTCATGTTCGGCGACGAGGCATCCCGGATCACCGGTGTCCCCTTGCCGAGCGGGAACGACATCGGCGACAAGGGCGAGTTCTTCTCGTAGATGGTTCCCGGCGTCCCCGTGAAGGGGCAGGAAGAATCACTGGGCGCCGTGGCGAACACATGGAGCCGCTGGGCACTGCTGTCGATGAGCATCACGGGTCGGGTGTGGCAGTCGCTGATCCGCCCGAAAGCCGCACTCGTCCAGTCACCGGTCGCGGCCTCCCGCGCCAGGACCAGGATCTGCGGCGCAGAGGAGGTCTTCAAAGCGTCGAAGTTGGTCTTCACAGCCGCGAACACCCGGCCCTGCGAGTCGCCCTGCAAAGCCTTGAGGTTGATGTGGTCGTCGGCGGACTTCGGACCCTGCACCGCAGTCCGGGACGCCTGCCAGGTCGTCGCCGGATCTGCGTCGCGATGGACCGCGAAGTACATGGCCGATACCGCCTGGTTGCTCCACATGACGCCCACCGAGTTGCCACCGAACGCCACGACGGAGGAGATGTCGTCGCTGCCGAGACCCGTCGCCCCCGTAGCCGGCAGGACCGCCGGGGTGCTCCAGACCCCGTCACCGGTCGTGGTCCAGCTCACGTACACCGACCCGGACTGGGTCCAGCTGGCCCAGAGGCGACCCCTCGAGTCCCTGTCGATGGTGAGCGTCTCGCTCGCGACGTTGTTGATCGTCACCGGGAAGCCGCTGTCCAAGCGGTAGGTCCGGGTGCTGCCGTCGTAGGAGAAGCGGTAGAGATGGGCAGGCGAGGACCCACCCGAGGTAGAGAAGACGTGGGACGCCACGTACAGGTGCGTGCCGTCCCACAAGATGTCGGCCCGCGAGGCGGGACGGGTATCCAGCACGGTGCCCGTGTTCACCCACGACTGGTTGCCCCGGTCCAGCCGCTGGATCATGTACTGCTTGGTGACGGGGTCCAGGATCGAGGCCCACCAGGAACCGTCGTTGAACCAGAGTTTGCTCTCCGGCTTCTCCCCCGTCGGGGAGTTCGTACCGGAGTACGTGCCGTCCATGTAGCCGTAGTCGCCGGGGTCGGCCTCGGCCACCCCTTGGCCGAAAGGCAGCAGCAGAACGACCGTCAGGACGGCCACCAGGCCTCGCCCCCTGGCGCATCTGTGACGAGCAGCCACGCCGGTTGGCCTCGATGTGAACACGGGATGCGATCTAGTAGCCATGGCTACACCTAGGGTCTGTCGGGCAAGAACACCCGACGCTGAATCGGTGCACCATGGTCCCGTCCCCTCGGGTGCGGCTGTCAAGAGGAACTCATTCCGGGCAAGGCACAGCGGCGCAGACTGCCGAGGCTCCCGCAACACTTCTGGGCGTACAGTCGCGTCATCGACGTGGGAGGGATACGTCAGTCAGGTGTCTTTCGCGCTGGGGGCCATCTCGTTGACGAAGTACCTGGGCCTGGCGTTCGAGGACGTCGCCACTGCGCCGCACTTCTACCTGATCTTGCTCGTCCTTCCTGTCCTCGTGTCGCTCGTCGGGATCGTGCTGGCGATGAAAGTGCTCGCGAACCGCTAGCAGTCATCGACCGCAAACCGCCGCAGGTCAACGCACTTGCTGGTGGTCCTGGAGTTCTCCCAGGTACGGCGGTGGCGGGAGGTCTCCGACGCCTACGGCGTGAGCCGCCGCTGGCGGCGACGTGCTCCCACCTCGACTTGTGTCGTTTCGTGGCCCTTGTGTTTTGGGAGTTCCGCCCGCATGGAATCTGCATCTTTCGAATATGTGGGCGAGGGGGGAGTTGAACCACTGATCGCCAGCTCCCTGACCTGCGACGATACTCAAACCTGCAGGTCAGCCGTGTCGCGCCCGGCCTTTCGAGCCACCCCGATGATGCCCGGATCGGGTCGGTGATGCCAGCGAGCATCTCCGATGATCATGGTTTCGGTGGGTCGGAACCTCAGACGTCGGCCAGTCTCGTCAGGGCTTCACGGACTGCCGCGGGTTCGGGCCTGGTGCGCCAGCACGCGTGCTCTGGGAGCAGGGTGCGCAGGGCGGTCCGGAGTCGCTTGCGGTCGTGGGGCTTCGCCTGCTGGGAGAGGGCGCGTAGCTGCCCACTGTCCAGTGCCGCCTGGGCGAGCAGAGTGAGGTCCTGGGCGTGTCGGTCGGTGTCGCGGGAGTCTGCGACGTACGCGGCGGCTTTCAGGACGAGCGCCCCGAGGAGGTCAGGTCGTCGTACGTGCCCTATCCGGGTACCGAGCTGCACGGGGACGCGCTCCACGCGCAGCAACGCCTGGTTCCCACCGTCGATCGGGAGCGGGTCTCGCCCGGAAGCGGTTCGGGGTGGCGTGCGCTGCCGGTCGAGCCCCTCCGGGATGAGCAGGTCGATCGACGCCCCTCCGCGGGTGTAGCGGTAGGCGAAGCCGTCGTGGGTCTCGGCGAGGGCGAAACCGTGCACTGCAATCAGCCAGTGACCGGTCGACCGGACTGCGTCGCGGCGCGTCCAGACATCAACGACGACGTCCCCGTCATCGGTCGGACGTGCGCCGTCGATCCCGTGCTCCAGGCAGTGCAACAGCGTCATCTGCCCGCCGACGAGGGACACGGCACGTCGCGAGCGTCAAGGTCGAGCAGCACGTGCCAGACGAGTTCCTGCTCCGCTGGGAGGGGTGGCAGCACCACAGCAACACGACCAAGCGTGGGGAGCTCCTCGGCGCGCCCACTGGGACGGTCAGTCATGCGTCGCTCCGGGGCGGCCGGGCGCTTCGGAGCTGGCCGACCACCTCCGCCAAGAGCGCACGGCCGGCGGCCGTGGCCCGAGCATCGCCGGCGTCGAGCAGGTCCACAGCCGTCATCAAGCGAGGCGCCACCCGCGCGCTGGCCTGGTCGCCGCCCGATCGTCGGTGCCAGTCACCGTCGACGCGGTGCAGCAGCAGGTTGCCGCGCGCGGTGGCGACCAGGACGTAGTCGCGCACCAATTGCCCGAGCACGTCGGCGGTCACGTACGCCTCCGCGTCGTTCGCCGCGCCAAGCGCCTGCCCGTACTGACGCGCAGCGCTCAACCCCGTTGCCACGATCCCCTCCTCCTGTAGCAGCGAGGCGACGTCCGCGTCCGCGACCCGATACCGGGTGACGCCCTCGTGCCGCCGCCGCAGCCAGCGCTGGAAGACCGTTGTCCCCTCAGCATCGGCCAGACGGGCAAGGAGCCGACTCCGCTCCCCGCTCGTCAACCACTCGGCGTCCCCACCGTCCAGCAGCGCAGCCGCGGCCCAGGCAACCCGGACGCTGAACGCACGGCTGCGCACACCGGAGCTCGTGAGCGCCTGGTGCCGATCCAGATCCGTGGCGCTGACCAGCCACTGCCGCCCCAGCCGGCGACCCTCGAGCGTCCCCGCGCTCAGGAGCTGACGGACCCGAGACACGTCAACGTTGAGCCGCTCGGCAGCCTCCCGCACCGTCACCTCGGACATGCACACAACTCTAGCGTCAACAGGAGACAAGTGAGCGTCCGACGGCGGTACAAGGGGTACGTCCGGCAGAGGGGGGATGGTGCACGGGGAGGGTGATGCCACGTGGCATCACCGAACGGGCACCTCGCGGAGACCGAAACGAAGCAGATCCCCTGCGCTGCAAGGGATCTGCATCTTTCGAATCTGTGGGCGAGGGGGGAGTTGAACCCCCACGTCCTTACGGACACACGGACCTGAACCGTGCGCGTCTGCCATTCCGCCACTCGCCCGAGGTGCGAGGCACAACGTTAGCAGGGACCCCGGATACGATCGGGCGCGACGGAAGAAGGTGGACCGGCGTGGGTGTGCTCCAACGCTTCGAACGACGGCTCGAGGGGCTCGTTCAGGGCGCCTTCGCCCGCGCCTTCGGTGGTTGGGTGGAACCGGTCGAGGTAGCTGCCGCCCTGACCCGCGAAGCCGAGGACAAGAAGGCCATCGTGGCGGCTGGTCGGGTGCTCGTCCCCAACACCTACATCGTCGAGCTCGGGCCTTCGGACTCCGAGCGGCTGCGCGAATACGACGAGCCGCTGCGTAAGGAGCTCGGCGACATGATCGCCGAGGCCGCCCAGGAGCAGGGTTGGTCGTTCGTGGGTCCCGTGGACGTGCGCTTCGAGGAGATCGAGACGGTGGACACCGGCACCTTCCGGGTGCGCAGTGCCGTCGTCGCCGGCGTCATGCCGCCCGCTGCCGAGCCGGTACGCCGTCCCGGCGAAGGCCCCCACCTGGTCGCCGCCGACCGCACCGTCGAGTTGGTGGGCACCACGGTCGTGGGCCGCGGGGCGGAGGCCGACCTGCAGATCCCCGACACCGGGGTCTCGCGGCGGCACGCCGAGTTCTGCGTCCTGCAGGATCGGGTCGAGTTGCACGACCTCGGGTCGACCAACGGCACGAGGGTCAACGGCCAGCGGGTCGAGGCCGTGACCCTCGCCGACGGTGACGTCGTCACCATCGCCGGCAGCGAGCTCGTCTTCCGGGCCGGCTTCTGATGGGCAGCGCCCTCGTCGTCGCAGTCGTCAAGTACGGCCTGCTGGCACTCCTGTGGGTCTTCGTCCTGCTCGCTGTGCGCACCATCCGCGCAGACCTCTACGGCCGCCCCGGCAAGGCACCGGCCGCCGCCCCCGCCGCCAAGGCGCCAAAGCCGGTGAAGCCTAAGAAGGGCACGGCCCGCAAGCTTGTCGTGACCGAAGGCGCCCTGCAGGGCACCTCGGTCACCCTCGCCGATTCACCGGTCACGCTGGGCCGGGCGGACGACTCGACGCTGGTGATCACCGACGACTACGCCAGCAACAAACATGCCCGGCTGGTGCCGGACGGGGAGGGCCGGACCCTCGAGGACCTCGGCTCCACCAACGGCACCTATCTCGGCACCGCGAAGGTCACTCGACCCATGCGGGTGGCGATCGGCGTACCCATCAGGATCGGCAAGACCGTGATGGAGCTCCGCTCATGAACGCCCCGCGCCAGACCCGGCGACCCGCTGTCCCCGTGACGGACAACCAGTGACCCTCGCGCTCCGGTTCGCGGCCCGTTCCCATGCCGGTCTCCTGCGGACCACGAACGAGGACAGCGTCTACGCCGGACCCCGCCTGCTGGCCGTGGCGGACGGGATGGGCGGGCATGCCGCCGGCGAGGTGGCGAGTGCGGTCGCGATCGCCACCCTTGCGCCGCTCGATGAGGATGCCCCCGGCGCGGACCTGCTCGCCGCCCTGAAGGAGGCGGCCGACTCGGCCAACCTCCACCTGCGCGACATGGTCGAAGCCGACCCCGCGCTGTACGGCATGGGCACCACCTTGGTCGCGCTGCTGTTTGCCGGCAGCCGGCTCGGGTTGCTGCACGTGGGCGACTCGCGCTGCTATCTGCTGCGCGACGGCGAGCTCGCCCAGATCACCCACGACCACACGCTGGTCCAGGCCCTCGTCGACGAGGGGCGCATCTCCGAGGCCGACGCGAGCACCCACCCGCAGCGGTCGGTCATCACCCGCGTGCTCGATGGCCGCAGCGATGTGGAGCTCGACCTCTCGGTGCGCGAGGCCCGCGTTGGCGACCGCTACCTGGTCTGCAGCGACGGCCTGACCGGTCCAGTCGGGAGCCTCCAGACCCTGCGCGAAGCGCTGACCTCCGCGGACCCGCAGGAGAGCGTCGACCTGCTTGTGCAGCTGGCGCTGCGCGGTGGCGGCCCCGACAACGTGACGGTGATCGTCGCCGACGTCGTCGACGAGGACCTCCCGGCCTTTTCACCGGTGGTGGCGGGTGCCGCCGCCGAGGCGCCGCAGGAAGCGCCGCCCGGGATCGCCAACAGTGCGGCCAGCCGGGCCCGGGTCGCCGAAGGCCGGGACACCGCGCCCGCCCCGAGGGCCCCGGCCGCACCGGCTCGGCGAGCTCGCCGCCGTACCCCGTTTGTGGTGCTCGGGGTCCTGGTGCTGCTGGTGGCAGGTTCTGTCCTGGGCTGGTCTTACGTGCGGTCGCAGTACTACGTCGGCCTGGACGGCGATCGGGTCGCGGTGTTCCGTGGGGTGCCCGGAGACCTGGCCGGCCTGCCGTTCCACAGCGTCTCGATCCTGACCTCCCTGACCAAGCTGGACCTGTCGGAGATCGAGCAGGCCCGCCTCGAGGACGGCATCACCGCCATCGATGAGCGCGACGCGCGCGCCATCGTGCAACGCCTCCTCACCAGCACCGCCTGCGATGCCCCGCCCACCCCGACACCGACCCCGGCAGCCACGCCCGCAGCCACGCCCGCACCGACCGCAACGCCAAGCCCAGGGCCGTGTCCGTGACGGCACCGACGCTCCCCGGTCGCACCTGGCGCGGCACCGAGCTCGTGCTGATCGCCTTTGCCACCGGGCTTTCTGCCCTCGGCTATGCCGCGGTGTCCATCGCCCAGGACGGCACGGTGCCGACCAGTGCACTCGGGTACGGCGCGGGGCTGGCCGTTCTCTACGGCCTCGCGCACCTGGCAGTGCGGCGGCTTGCGCCGTACGCCGATCCTTTGATTTTGCCGTGTGTTGCTCTGCTCAACGGGCTGGGGATCGTGCTGGTCCGTAGGCTCGACCTGGCTGCCGCGGAAAGCGCCCGCCAGGCCGGCCGGTCGCTGCCCGGTGCCGACGCCCCGCAGCAACTGCTCTGGACGACCATCGGGGTGCTCGGTTTCGTGGGCCTGCTGGTGTTCGTCCGCGACCACACCCGGCTCGCGCGGTATGCCTACACCAGTGCCGTCGCGGGTCTGGTGCTGCTCATGCTGCCGGCCATCCCCGGGATCGGGAAGACCATCAACGGTGCTCGGCTGTGGATCCGGATCGGTCCGATCAGCGTGCAGCCCAGCGAGGTCGCCAAGATCTTGCTGATGATTTTCTTTGCGGCGTTCCTCGTCTCCAAGCGCGATGTGTTGTCGCTCGCCAGCCGTCGGGTGATGGGCATCGACCTGCCGCGGGCCCGCGACCTCGGACCGGTGCTCGTGGCCTGGGCGGCGAGCATCGCGGTGCTCGTCCGCGAGAAGGACCTCGGGTCCTCGCTGCTGTTCTTCGGCATTTTCGTGGTGATGCTCTACATCGCCACCGAACGCACGTCGTGGCTGCTCATCGGCATGGGGATGTTCGGCGCCTCCAGCTTTTTGGCCTACCACCTGTTCGGGCACGTCGCGAAACGCGTCGACACCTGGCTCGACCCGTTCGCCTACACCTCCGGCAACGGCTACCAGCTGGTGCAGGGGCTGTTCGGGATGGGCACCGGAGGCATCTTCGGGACCGGGCTGGGCGAAGGATCGCCCGGGACCGTGCCGTTCGCCAAGACCGACTTCATCATGGCCGCCATCGGCGAGGAGCTCGGGCTCGTCGGGGTGATGGCCGTCCTCGTGCTGTTCGCCCTCATCGTCGAACGCGGCCTGCGCGCCGCCCTGTCGTGCCGCGACTCGTTCGGCAAACTGCTCGCCGCCGGGCTGTCGTTTGCCTTGGGGCTGCAGGTGTTCGTCATCGTCGGTGGCGTCACCGGCCTCATCCCCCTGACCGGCGTCACCCTGCCCTGGCTGTCCTACGGCGGCTCTTCGATCGTGAGCAACTATGTCCTCGTCGCCCTGCTCCTGCGCATCAGTGATGCCGCCCGCCGACCCGCCCCCGCACCGGTGAGCCCGTCGGCGGTCCGCGCCACTCTGCAGGACGCCCCGACCACGATCGTGCGCCGATGAACCGGCCGCTGCGCAGGGTCGCCGTCGCCTGCATGGTCCTGTTCGGGATGCTGCTCGTGCAGGCCAACTGGGTGCAGGTCGTCAAGGCCAAGCAATACCGCAACGACCCGCGCAACAAGCGAGTGCTGCTGCGCACCTACGACCGGGAACGCGGCCCGATCGTCATCGGCGCCGGCAAGGACCGACAGGCGGTGGCCAAGTCGCAGGCCACGGGCGACACCCTGAAATACCTGCGTTCCTACCCGGGCGGCGAGGTCTACGCCCCGGTCACCGGTTTCGCCTCCCTCGTCTACGGCTACAGCGGCATCGAGCGCCGCGAGAACTCCGTGCTGTCCGGCGAGGACGACCGGTTGTTCGTGCGCCGGCTGTCGGACTACATCACCGGGCGACAGATCGCCGGCGGCTCGATCGTGCTCACCCTCAACCGCGCGGCCCAGCAGGCGGCGTACGACGGATTGGCGGGCAAGGTCGGTGCGGTGGTCGCTCTCGACCCGCGGACCGGGGCCGTCCTCGCGATGGTCAGCCGCCCGTCGTACGACCCGACCAGGTTGTCGTCGCACGACCCCAGCCAGATCCGCAAGAGCTACAACGCACTCTTCGACAACCCGCTCGACCCGCTGACCAACCGCACCGTGGAACGCACCTACGCACCCGGCTCGACCTTCAAACTCGTCACGGCAGCGGCCGCGCTGAGCAAGGGCATCGTCAAGCCCGACAGCCTCATCGACGCACCGACCGTCCTGACGTTCCGCAACGGAAAGCCCCTGCGGAACTTCGCGGGAGAGACCTGCGCCGCGAGTGGCAAGCAGACGCTCGCGGACGCGCTGGCCACGTCGTGCAACACCGCGTTCGGAGCGCTCGGTCTGCGAGTCGGGCAGAGCGATCTGGACAAGCAGGCCAAGGCCTTCGGCTTCGGCAGCAACGACCTCTACCTTCCGCAGCCGGTCGCCGACAGCACCGTTCTCGGGGGCGAGCGAGACCAGTTGGCTGACCCGTTCCTGGCCCAGAGCGCGATCGGCCAGTACAACGTGCAGGCCACCCCGCTGCAGATGGCGATGGTCGCTGCCGGCATCGCCAACGGCGGCGAGGTCATGCGCCCCTATCTCGTCAAGGAGGTGCAGGCACCGGACCTGTCCCGGCTCGACCTGGCCGAGCCCTCGGTCCTGTCGCGAGCCGTGTCCTCCGCCGTTGCCGCCCAGTTGACGGCCATGATGGAACTCGTGGTCACCAACGGCACCGGCACCCGGGCTGCCATCAACGGCGTCCGGGTCGCTGCCAAGAGCGGTACCGCGCAGGGCGCCACCGGAGCCGGCTCCAACCTGTGGTTCGTGGCCTTCGCACCCGCCGAGGACCCGAAGGTCGCGGTGGCCGTCTTCCTCGACAGGGCCTCAGGTTTTGACTCCTCCGGTACCGGCGGAAAGCTGGCCGCCCCGATCGCGCAGGCCGTGATGCGCGCGGTCCTCGGGCGATGAACGGCCCCGCTGTGTTGGGGGACCGGTACGAGCTCGGCCACGTCATCGGACGTGGGGGAATGGCCGAGGTGCTGCTCGGCACCGACGTACGCCTCGGCCGCGACGTCGCGGTGAAGGTGCTGCGCGAAGACCTGGCCCGTGACCCGGCTTTCCTGGCCCGGTTCCGGCGCGAGGCGCAGGCAGCCGCGTCCCTCGACGCACCCTCCATCGTCGCCGTCTACGACACCGGCGAGGACGACCGTGGCGTGCCGTGGATCGTCATGGAATACGTCGACGGCCGGACCCTGCGCGACATCCTCAACACCGAAGGTCGGCTGCTTCCCCAACGTGCGTTGGAGATCACCGCCGACGTGTGCTCGGCGTTGCACGCCGCGCATGCGGCCGGGATGGTGCACCGCGACATCAAGCCGGCGAACGTCATGCTGACCTCGCGCGGCGAGGTGAAGGTGATGGACTTCGGGATCGCCCGGGCCGCCGCCGGCGACGAGTCCACGATGACCCAGACGTCCGCCGTCATCGGCACGGCGGCCTACCTCTCACCCGAGCAGGCCCGGGGCGAGCACGTCGATGCCCGGTCCGACCTCTACTCCACCGGCTGCCTGCTCTACGAGTTGGTGACCGGCGCGCCCCCGTTCGTCGGAGACTCCCCGGTGGCGGTGGCCTACCAGCACGTGCGTGAGGACCCGGTGGCACCGTCCACCTACGACCCGTCACTGTCGTCCGACATCGACGCCGTGATTTTGAAGGCGATGGCCAAGAACCCGGCCAACCGCTATCAGTCAGCCGACGAGATGCGCGAGGACCTGCTGCGTGCGGTGGCCGGCCAGCCGGTGAAGGCGACCCCGGTGCTGCTGGCCGACGCGGCCCCCACCGTGCAGTGGACGCGGCCGCCGCAGGAGCGCAGCCACCGTCTCGTCTACGGCTTCTTCACCGTCGTCTTGTTGGTCGTCGCCGTCAGCTCCGCTCTGGTCGTCCGCGCCCTGCTCCGCAACGACAGCGATCTCATCAAACCGCCGCCGGTCGTCGGGCAGTCGCAGACCGCGGCGGTCCATCAGCTGGCGAGCTTCGGGCTCAAGGTGGACAAGGTCATCGGCGCGTTCGACGCGAAGCCGGTGGGCACCGTCCTGGCGCAGAGTCCGGACGTCAACTTCTTCGTGCGCAAAGGCGGAACCGTCGACCTCACTGTCTCGCGCGGCCTCGAAATGGTCCAGGTGCCCGCTCTCGTCGGCCGCTCGCAGCAGGAGGCCGAGGCCGACCTGCAGGCGGTCAAGCTGCAGGTCAAGGTCATCGCTCGCGACGGCAACTTCCCCGCGGGTCAGGTGCTCGATGTCCTGCCCCGTCCGGGGTCGGTGCTGGCGGCTGAGTCGACGGTCTCGCTGGTGGTCGCGTCCGGCAACGCGCAGGTCCCGGACGTCAGGGGGATGACCCAGGAGATGGCGATCGCCAAACTCGGCCAGGCAGGGTTCGGGATCGGGATCCGGCAGGTGGTCTCCACCATCTCGCCCGGCACCGTGCTGACCCAGACGCCGGTCAACATCTTGGCGCCGCTCGGCTCCGACGTCATCCTCGAGGTGGCGGCCGAGCCCACCCCCAGCCCCGAGCCTTCGGTCAGCCCGACGCCCTAGACGAAGGCCGACAGGCGCAGCTGCTCCACCTTGTCGGACAAGGCCGGAGCCAGGTCCATCGCGTGGGTGTCTCCGCACTGATAGAGCCAGGCGGCGAGCAGCAGGTGCCCGCCCTGCGTCAGCACCGACTCCGGGTGGAACTGCACTCCCTCGACCGGCTTGTCCCGGTGCCGCATCGCCATGACGACACCCCCCGGGGTGCGTCCGGTGACCTGCAACTCAGGCGGCAAGGTGTGCTCCTCGACCACCAACGAGTGGTAGCGGGTCGCCGTGAACGGATTCGGCAGCGGGTGCAGCACGCCGGCTTGCTTGTGCTCGACCTCGCTGGTCTTGCCGTGCAGGAGCTCCGGTGCGCGCCCCACCGTCGCCCCGTGCGCGACCGCAATCGCCTGGTGGCCAAGGCACACGCCGAGCAGCGGCACGCCCTTGTCCTCACAGACCCCGACCAGCTCGACGCTCACGCCGGCGTCCTCCGGCTTGCCCGGGCCGGGTGACAGCAGCACCCCGTCGAACCCGTCGACGTCCTGCGCGGTCACCTCGTCGTTGCGCCGGACCACCGTCTCCGCGCCCAACTGCCCGAGGTACTGCACCAGGTTGAACACGAAGCTGTCGTAGTTGTCGACGACGAGAACACGGGTCACCCCCCAACGGTACGACGCCTGGTCGCCGTTGAGGGGTGCGCCCGTCAACTCTGGTGCGGGTCAGGCCCGCTTCGCGGGGGCCTTCTTCGCAGGCACCTTGGACGCAGGCACCTTCTTCGCAGGCACCTTCTTCGCAGGCACCTTGGTCGCAGGGGCCTTGGTCGTGGGGGCCTTCGTCGCAGAGGCCTTGGTCGTGACGGCCTTCTTGACCGGAGCCGCGGCCTTCTTGGCGATGGCCGCCTTCTTCGCAGGCGCCGCAGCCTTCTTCGTGACCGGAGCCTTCGTGACCGGAGCCGCAGCCTTCTCCTTGGCGGCCGACGGCTGCCCAGCGGCCGCTGCCAGAGCCGCCGCTGCCTTCGCCTTGGGAGCGCTCGACGGGACCGATGCCGGCTTCACCGCACCACCAACCATCTTGACCCGCTCCTCTTCGACGAGGACGCGACGCAGCACCTTGCCGACGACCGTGCGGGGCAGCGCATCGCGGAACTCGATCAGCTTCGGGACCTTGTAGGCAGTGAGCTCCTTCGCGGCGTGCGCGATGACATCGTCCTCGGTGAAGGTCGCTCCCGGTGCCTTCACGATGAACGCCTTGACCGTCTCGCCCCGGTACTTGTCCGGGATCCCGATCACGACGGCGTCCTGCACGCCCGCCAGGGAGAACAGGACCTCCTCGACCTCCGACGGGTAGATGTTGAACCCACCCGCGATGATGAGCTCCTTCTTGCGGTCCACGATGGTGAAGTAGCCGTCGTCATCCATCACCGCAACGTCGCCGGTCAGGACGTAGCCATCGGAGGTGAACACACCGTCCTGGTTGTCCCGACCCCAGTAGCCGGAGAAGACCTGCGGGCCCTTGATGGCCAGCTCACCAGGTGAGCCCGGTGCCACCAGCTTGTTCGGGTCGTCCTGGTCGACGATCTTGCACTCGGTCCCGGGCAGGGGCAGCCCGATGCTGCCGACCTTGCCACCACCCTTGACCGGGTTGGCGTGCGTCGACGGCGACGTCTCCGTCATGCCGTAGCCCTCGATCAAGGTGGCACCGGACATGCGGGCGAAGTGCTCGGCAATTTCGGTGGGGAGCTTCATCGCACCGGACACGCAGAGCCGGATGCTCTTGAGGTCGTGGGACTTGGCCTTCGGGCTGTCGCACAGCGCCTTGTAGATCGGGGGCACCCCGGGGAACAGCGTGGGCTTGTGCTCGTCGATCGCCTTGAACACCAGGTCCAGGTCGAACCGCGGCAGCAGCACCAGGGTGCCGCCGAGCAGGATGGTGTTGGTCATCGCCACGGTGAGCCCATAGGCATGGAACAACGGGAGGACCGCGAGAGTGACCTCCTTGCCGGCCTTCGCCTCGGTGTCCCACAGCCGGTTCATGTAGGCGTTGGAGACCAGGTTGCGGTGGCTGAGCATCGCGCCCTTCGACAGCCCCGTCGTCCCGCCGGTGTACTGCAGCAGTGCCAGGTCGTCGGGGCCGACCGGCGTCTGCCGGGCTACGGGGGCGGCGCTCTTGAGCAGCGCGCGGAAGTCCAGGACCTTCGCACCCTTGGGCAGGAACGCGGAGATCTCGGCGCGCCGGCGCTTGGCCTTCGCCAGGGGGAGGCGGAGCTTGAGCTGGTCGACGCGGGGCAGGAAGTCGACGATCGAGGTGGTGATGATGTGCTCGACCGAGGTGTCCTTGACGACCTTGGCCACCGTGTCGTAGACCCGGTCGAGGCAGACGACGACCTTGGCTCCGCAGTCGGCGAGCTGGTGGCGCAGCTCGGCCTCCGTGTAGAGCGGGTTGTGCTCCACCACGACGGCGCCGAGACGCAGGGCCCCGAAGAAAGCGATGACGTTCTGCGGGCAGTTCGGCAGGACCAGCGCGACCCGATCGCCCTTGCTCACTCCGAGGCCCGCGAGCGCACCGGCGAAGCGGTCGACCTGCGCCTTGAGGTCGAAGTACGTCGTGGTGGCGCCGAGGAAGGCGAGCGCCACCTGGTTCGGGAACGCCAGCGTCGAGTCGTCGAGCAGCCGCGTCAGCGCGTACTTCGGGAAGTCATAGGACGTGGGGACACCCGCCGGATAGCTGCTCAGCCAGGGCTTATCGGCGTAGGTGACCGGTGCCTTGGGGGCGACATGCTTTTTCAGCGTCGCCTTCGCCGGGGTCTTGCGAGGGGAGCGGGTGAGGGAAGAGCTGGGGCCGGGCACGACAACGCCTTTCAGTGCACGCGGACACGCGCACGGTCGCGAAGAGCAGGTGGGAGGCCCACCAGGCGGGGGCCGCCTAGAATTGTGGCAGAACAATGCAATTCACGTGACAGGGCCTGGTCAGCCGAGGGTGCCTGACGGCTACGAGGGGCTGGTCGTCGGCCCCGGATCGACGGTCACGTCCGTGTAGGGCAGCAGCGGCTCGACCTCGGGGAAGACGTAGAGGAACAGCACAGCGACGACGCCCGCGAGCAGCAGCACCGTCTGCGCGAACCGGGCCGCGAAGGGCCCGGGCAGGTGGCGCCAGATCCAGACGTACACCTCAGCCTCCCAGAGCCGGCGGGACGACGCCGGGCCGCTTGGCCAACGGCGTCTCGAGCAGAGCGCGTACGACGAGTCGTGAGCGGGCCGAGTACTTCGGGTGGCAGGTGGTCAGCGTGAGCAGCCGCTGGGTCGGCACCTTTCCGGGCTGGTTGGGCACCGGGGCGACCTCCCCGATCGCGGACGGCTTCACGATCGTCGTACCCGTGACCCGGTAGGTGTAGAAGAAGCCCTGGGTCTCCAGCACGATCGGGTCGCCGTCCTTCAGCTCGTCGAGCGTGTTGAAAGGTGCGCCGTACGTCGTGCGGTGACCGCTCACGACCACGTTGCCGATCTCGCCCGGAGCGGCGGTGCCCGGGTAGTGGCCAGGACCCTTCTTCAGGTCCTCGTTGGACACCCCTTCGATCACCACGTGCACCTGGTTCTCGCCGAGGGTCGGCAGGTAGAGCCGGGCGATGCCCTTGCCCTCCTCGTAGGCCTGCAGCTGCGGCTTGCCTGGGGGCGCCGAAGGGAGGGGGACCGCCCACTGCTGGCTGAGCTCCTTGTCCAGGGTCTGCTGCTGCTGCTCGGCGTAGAGCCCGGTGACCGTCAACTCGTAGACGCAGAAGAGCAGCACCACCAGGCCGGCGGTGATGAGGGTCTGCCCGACGCCACGCAGCAACCAGCGCATCCGGTCGAAACTCACGTTGCGGTCCGGGCGACGAAGGGCAGCTCGAGCGGGCCGTCATAGGCGGGCAGGTGGAGCGTGCGTTGCCGCGCGACCCGATAGCCCAAGCCGTAGTCCTCGACGTACTGCCGGAACAGGGCGACCCCCGGCTCGAGGTCGAGCGCGGACCGCATCGCCTCCGGGTCGCCGATCGCGCTGATGATGAACGGGGGGCCGACCAGCCGACCCTGGATGAGCAGGGTGTTGCCGACGCAGCGCACCGCTGTCGTCGAGACGACCCGCTCGCCCATCACCGTCATGGCCTCCGCGCCGCCGGCCCACATCGCGTTGATGACCGACTGCACGTCCTGCTGGTGGACGACCAGGTCGTCGGGGTTGTCACTGGCAGCCCGGTCACCGGCCTTGGGTCGCGGTGCATCGTCGAGGTGCACCGTCAGGCCCGGCCCCTTCACGGCGGACAGTCCGGCCGCCCCTGCGAGGGCATCACCTCGGGCGGTCTCGGCCGCAACGGTGGAGGACGAGGCTGCAGAGCCACGCTGGGCCGAGGCGACCTCCTGCCGGAGCAACGCGGCGTCCTTCTGCTGCTGCTCGACGCTGGCTGACGTGGAGGTGATGAGATCGGTGAGCTGGGAGAAGCGGCCGGCTCGCAGATCCGTGCCCTGGGCGGTCGACGCGCTGGTCGCGAACATCAGCCCGGCGCCGAGCGCGGTCACCGGCACGAGCAGTCGCCAGCCCAGCGAGGCGCGGCGCGTGTCCTGGGGCACGTGTGACCTCCCTACGTCGTTGCCCGTTACGCTAACGGCTCCCCGACAAAACCAGGAGGTACGGACGTGCCCGAGTCCAAGAAGCGCAAGAAGTCGGTCTACACGCCGCCCGGCACACCCGGCGCCTCCAAGAAGAAGGGCCCGAGCCCGGTCTGGCTCGCCCCGCTGATGCTGGGGCTGTTTCTCATCGGGATCCTGTGGCTCGTCGTGTTCTACATGGTCGGCGCGGACATGCCCTTCGTCGGCGACCTCGGCAACAAGAACCTGCTCGTCGGCTTCGGCTTCATCATCGCGGGGTTCGGGCTCTCCACGCAGTGGCGCTAGGAGCGCGACTCACAACCGTGTAGTTCTCCCCAGGAGATCTCCACAGTGTGGACATCTTTCCCCGCCGCCGACGCCCCAACCCCCAAGCCACACACCGCACACCGGGTACGGCGGTCAGCCGGTGAGGGCGGCGGTGCGGACGACCACGAGGGCCACGACGAGGAGTCCGACCGCGAGCCCCCCCGCGGCCTGGTAGACCCAGCGCCGCTGGCCCTTCGGGGCATACACCAGCGCGGCCGTCACCAGGGCGCCGCCGATCAGGCCCCCGACGTGACCACGCCAGTCGATGTTGGGCACCGAGAAGCTGAAGACCAGGTTGATCCCGATCGTGATGGCGATCGAGCTGACGTCCCCACCCCGCTGGCGCTGCAGGACGTAGAAGGCGGCGAACAGCCCGAACACGGCGCCGGACGCACCGGCGGCCTGCTCGTTGGACGGCCCCAGCGCGTAGGACAGGGCCGCGCCGGACAGCCCCGACAGCAGGTAGACGGCGGTGAACCGCAGCCGGCCGAGGTTCTGCTCCAGGAACGGCCCGAGCAGGAACAGGCAGTACATGTTCAGGGCGATGTGGATGATCCCGAAGTGCAGGAACGTTGAGGTGAGCAGCCGCCAGTACTCCCCCTGGGCGACGCCCGGCGCGAACCCGCTGAGCTGCCCGTCGGTGAAGATGGGGTGATTGGTCGGCGCCAGCGCGAGCTTCTCGAAGACCGACGACGGGTTACCCCCGAACGCCAGCCCCGTCCCGGTGAGGGTGGTGAGCAGGAACACCAGGACGTTGAGCCCGAGGAGCACGAAGGTCACCGTCGGGGTGCCGACGGCCTTTCCGCCGTACGCCGCCTTGGGGACACGGACGTTGGCGGAACCCTCCCGCACGCACTCAGGACAGTGGAAGCCCACCGACGCCGGCTTCATGCAGTCCGGGCAGATGAGCCGCTCGCAGCGCGTGCAGCTGACGAAGGTCTCCCGGCCCGGGTGCCGGTAGCAGACCGAGGTGGGAGCGGTCAGGACTCAACCTGCTCGATGGCGATCTTCTCGATGACCACGGCGTTGACCGGGCGGTCCATGGCACCGACGGGCAGGGCGGCGATCGCGTCGATGACGGCGCGGGACGCCTGGTCGGCAACCTCACCGAAGATGGTGTGCTTGGCGTTCAGCCAAGGCGTCGCCCCGACGGTGACGAAGAACTGCGAGCCGTTGGTGCCCGGTCCGGCGTTGGCCATCGCGAGCAGGTAGGGCTTGGAGAACTGCAGCTCCGGGTGGATCTCGTCGTTGAACCGGTAGCCCGGACCGCCGGTGCCGGTGCCGAGCGGGTCGCCGCCCTGGATCATGAAACCGCTGATGACGCGGTGGAACACCGTGCCGGCGTAAAGGGGGCCCTCGCCTGCCTTGCCGGTCTTCGGGTCGGTCCACTGGCCGGTGCCGTCGGCGAGACCCACGAAGTTCTTCACGGTCTTGGGGGCGTGGTCGGGAAACAGCTGCACCCGGATGTCGCCGTGGTTGGTGGACAGGGTCGCGAACAGCTCGGTGGCCACGAAGGCTCCCATCGGGTCGGGGTCAGAATTCCCGACTCTAGTTGTCGTTCCCCCGAGGTGCCGGAGCGAGGTCCGTGCCGGCGGTCTCCGGGCTGCTCTGCCGACCCAGTCGCTGGGTGACGGCCCGGCGCAGCAGCGCGTCGACCTGCGCCTCGGGCGGGATGCCCGCCGAGACGCTGGTCCGGTCGCGGCCGGCGTGCTTGGAGGCGTAGAGCGCCTCGTCGGCGGCCCGGACCAAGGTGTCGGCGTCGCCGGCATGGGAGGGGTAGGTCGCCACGCCCGCCGAGGCGGTGATGGGGACGACGCTGGGGGCGGACGCCACGGAGCGACGCAGTCGGTCGGCGATCTCGTAGGCCTCCTCCGGTCCGCAGCCGGGGAGGATGATCGCGAACTCCTCCCCGCCGTACCGGGCGGCGGTGTCGAAGTCGCGGCACTCGCAGGACAGCGCGGCGGCCACGTTGCGCAGCACGTCGTCGCCGGTCTGGTGTCCGTGGTTGTCGTTCAGCAACTTGAAGTGGTCGATGTCGACCATCACGAGGCTGACGTACTCGGCGCTGCGGGTCGCCCGGGCCACCTCGCGTTCCAGGGTGGACTCGAAGGTGCGACGGTTGGCGATCTTGGTCAGGCCGTCGGTGGCGGCCAGTCGGCGTACCTGCTCGAGAAGCCAGGCGTTGCGCAGCGCGAGCGCCGCATAGGTGGCCGAGCGCTCGAGGCCGGTCACCACGCGACGTTGGATCCTGCCCGCGGGGTGCTCGACGACGAGCGCCCCCAGCGACCGGCCCTCGGCTGACAACGGGACGACGACCAGGTTGGTGGCGCCGGGCAGCAGCCGCGCGAGCCACTCGTCCGCCTCGGTGTCGAGGCCACGCACGAGCACGGTCCCCTTCTGCGTGTGGGCCTGCGCGATCACGGTGCTCGGCCCTGGGCGGCCGGGCCTCCGGGCGAGCTCCTCCTCGAGCCCGTACGACGCCAGCAATGCCAGGTGGCCGTCGGAGCTGGCGAGTACGACGCCGCGGGGGAAGCCGAAGGTGGCGATCGCCGCGTCGAGCAGCGTCCGGGCCACGCTGCTCGAGTCGTCAGTGCGCTCGATCTGCTCAGCCAGGCTGGTGAGGGCCTCGAGGTCACCTCGCCGGCGGCGCAGCTCCCGCTCGTTGATGGCCGACAGGGTGCTGGTTGAGATCGCCACCAGCCAGAGCACCACGATGAAGATGGACAGCCGCTGTCCGGCGCTGCCATACCCGACCAGGCCGGGCGGGACGGTGTCCTTCAGGACGTGGTTCTCGACCAGGTTGCGGAAGGTGATGAGCAGCAGCGAGTGCCACACCGCCAGCTTCAGGCCGGTCCGGTAGGACGCGATCAGGGAGACCGCTCCGAGGTGGAGCAGCATCGCGTAGCGCAGCGGACTGGTCACACCACCGGTGACGTAGGCGGAATAGGCGAGCCAGACGCCGTCCAGCATGAGCATCGCGCTGAACAGGAGCAGGGTCCGTCTAGGGAAGACCCGGACGGCACCTTCGGCCAGCAGGGTCAGACCGAAGAACCCGAGTGTCCAAGGCGCCAGCTCGGCGCGGTCCGGTCCCAACGCCTGGGGCGAGAAAGCCATACACAGGCCGACCAGACTGACGGCAACAACGCGCAGCCACTGGGTCACCCGGAAGCGTTCGGCGACCGGAACTGCCTCCCCGGAGGGCGTCGCGATCCTGCTCATGCGGGTGCCCCTCCTTCCAGGTTGCGGCTCACCGAGAAACCCGACCTGAGAACCGGGCCGAAGTCGAGCTCCGGCTCAGCTCCGACCGGTGCGAAGGCGAGCTTGGGGTCGCGTCGGTCGATCTGGTTCTGCAGCAACAAGAAGCCAACCACGACGATGAGCAGCAGGAGGGGGATCGTCGGTTTCCGGCCGAGGCCGCTGAGCGCCTCGCCAACGAGGCGGGGCACCTCCTTCAGCGCCGGAGCCACCGTGAGCGGTGAGACCGCGAGCCTCTTGGCCGGCGGCTTGACAGCGGCGTTCACCGCCGGGATGGCCCGGGGGGGCGCGGCGATCGGTCCCACTGTTGGCGTGCCTGCTGCGGAGGGGGGTGACACCGGGCGCGGGTGGACCCCGGGCGTCCGGTCGTCGGGGGTCTGAGGCGCCGGTCCCGTCGGTCCGGTCTGGCCCAGATGTCCTTCCAGCGCTGCCCGCGGCGTGAAGCGGTAGGTGGTCCTGGTGACCAGATCGCTCGGGTTTCCGAAGGCGTCGGTCAGTCGGATCGACAGGCTGTAGGTGCCGCCCGTCAGCCCGGTGAGCGGTCCCGTGTAGGTCCCGCTGGCGCAGGCCCGACTGTCGAGGCTCGTCGCTCCCGGGCCGGACAGCGAACAGGTGGCCTGATAGCCACGGGGGACACTGAACGTCCAGGTGGGGGTGGCATCGGCGCCCGACGCCGGACCCACGGGAGCCGCGACCGCAGGCACCGGTGGGAGGTAGGTGTAGGTCGACGAGGCCGCAGTACCCGAGATGTTGCCCGCAGGGTCGACCGCCCAGACCGACAGGGTGTACTCGCCGGTCTCCTTCAAGGTCACGGTCTGCGGCGAGCGGCAGGCGTCACGGCTGACCGGAGCAGTCACACCCCTGCGCGTGAGCCGGCACAGGAAGGTGTCGGTGTTGGCGGCGCTGGCAAAGGTCCACTGCACCGTCGGGACGAAATCCGCCCGCTCGGTCAGCGCCAGCATGCTCGGGGTGGCCGGCGGGATGTCGTCGTAGGAGTAGGTCGCCGTAGCCTCGGCGCTGATCTTGCCCAGGACGGTGACCGCCCGGACGCCGAGGACGACGTCTCCGGCACCCTTCAGTGCGGGCGTCCTGGTGAGGTCGACGATCGACGTCCCGAAGGCACACGGCGCTGCGACCGACGTACCACCGTCGAACCGGCCCACCGTGCACGTGAGGTGATCGGTCGTCACGTCGCCAGGTTGGCGGGTGATCGTGAAGGCGGGCCGGAGAGTGTTGCCCCGCTGCGGACCTGGAGGGACCACCTCCGGTGCGAACGGCGCGGTGGGGTCCAGGACGTAGTCACCGGAGGTCGTCGGGAGGGACACGTTTCCGGCCTCGTCGATCTCCCGCGCCTGCAGCCGGTAGGTACCCGACGTGGCGGGCGCCAGGTTGAAGGTCGCGTGGTCGCCACACGGCCCCCAGAGCGGCGTGGCAATCCCGAACAGCCGGCATTCGAGGGTGTCCCCGGCCGCGCTCGGCTGCAGTCTCCAGATCGGTGTGAGGCTGGGGGCCGGCGACCCGGGCGAGCTGACGATGGCCGGCGGGTCCGGAGCCGTACGGTCGAGCTCGTAGTGCGCGCCGACCGCTGGGCTGTGGTTGAGGGCCTTGTCGACGGCACGCACCGAGAGCCGGTAGTTGCCATCTCCGTACAGCGCGAGGTCGGTCGCCCACGGTGAGGCGCAGGGCTGCTCGGGCTCGACCACCTCGGTGGACGAGCTCAGGGTGCACAGCCCGGTGGACCCTGCTTCGACGGTGAAGATCCAGGTGATCGCCGACTTCTCCGACGGCGACGGCGGGGCGATCGGCACGGTCGGCTCGACCGGATCCACCCGGTCGAGCTCGTACCCGCTCGTGGTTTCCGGTCCGAGGTTGCCAGCCAGGTCACGGCTGCGGATCGCGAGGGTGTAGGTGCCGTCCGGACGCGACGTCAGGTCGGCGGTGAACGAACCCGCGCCGGGAATGCCGGGGACCGCCGCGCACGGCGCGAAGGCGACCGCAACCAGGCCAGGCCCGGTCAGGCGGCACTCGAGGACGGAGTCGCTGTCGCCGATGAGTTGCCAGGCCGGCGTCGCCAGGAACGAGGGGCTGTCCGGCGCCTCGATGAGGACCGACTGGGGGGCCGAGCTGTCGAGCTGGTAAACGCCACGCGCGTCGCCGCCGACGTTGCCGGCGGCGTCAGTCAGCCGAACCACCAGCGTCCAGAACCCGTCCTGGGCCATCGTGAGATCGAGGTCGTACGGCGAACCCGCGGCGCTCACCTCGCAGGCTGCCCACGCCCGCGTCACCGAAGCCGTCGGTCCGGTGACCTGGCACTGGGCCGTGACGCCCGGGTCAGGAGATGCGACGGTCCAGACGGGCGAGCGGTCCGTGGCCGGGGACCCGGGTGTCGTGAGGATCGCGGGCACGGGAGCCGCCGTGTCCAGCAGGTACCGGCTCGTGACCTCCGCCGAGAAGTTGCCCGCGTCGTCGACGACGCGGGCCGCCATCACGTAGAGCCCATCACCGGTGCCGCCCAGGTTGTACGTGAAGGTCGGGCCGCAGGTCGTCCAGTCCCGGACGACGACGGTTCCCTTGAGAACGCGGCACTGCACGGTGCCCTCGGAGGCCGACACCTGCCAGGTGGGGGTCTGGTTGCGCCCAGGAGTGGCGGGCCCGACAACATCGGCGGTGGTCGGCGCGGACGAGTCGAGCAGGTAGCCCGTCGACAGGGCGGGGCCGGTGTTGCCCGCCGCGTCGGTCGCCCTGGCGGTGAGCACGTACGTGTCGTCGGCGGCGCTCGTGAGATCCGGGTCGAAGGGGCTGGTGCAGGGGGTGTCGGCGATGACGACACCGCTGGCCGCACCGGTGACGCGGCACGTCACGCCCGCCCCGACCTCAGCGGTGAACGTCCAGGACGGCCGGTGGTCGGGGGAGGTGGCAGCGGGGCCGCTGACCAGCACCGGGGCGGCGGGCGCGGTGGTGTCCAGCACGTACAGCGCGGTCTGCACCGCACCTGAGTTGCCGGCAGCATCGGTGGCGTGCACCGACAACGTGTAGGCACCGTCCGCCAGACCGGTCAGGCTGACCGGCAGTGGGCTCGCGCAGGTGGTGTCCGGGCTGATGACCACAGGCCCCCGGGTGAGCCGGCAGGTGAGGGTCGACGCGGTCTCGGAGCTGAAACCGAACGAGACCGAACGGCTCCGGGACGGAGACGCAGGGACGGAGGTGAAAACGGGGGCGCTGGGTGCCCCCGTGTCGAGCTGGTAGCTGCCCGTCCCAGCTGCCCCGGTCTGGTCGGCCCCGTCGGTCGCACGGACAGCGAGTTCGTAGCTGCCGTCGGGCTGGGCGGAGAGGTCGGTCGTCGTGGGCAACTGGCACCGGCTCCAGTCGAACACCACCGCCGAGACACCGGTCAGCCGGCACTCGGTGGTGGCGCCGACTTCGACCACCGCTGACCAGGAGGGGGCGGTGGCACGCCCCGGGCTCGGTGGCGCTGTCACAGAGGGGGTCGCCGGCAGCACGGTGTCCAGGATGTAGGTCCCGCTCTGTCCTGGGATGGTGCCGACGTTGCCGGCCCGGTCGACGAGGAAGACCTGGAGCGACCACCGCCCGTCCACCGCGAGCGACGGGTCGTAGGGGGTCGTGCACGACGAGGCCGACCCCTGTGCGACGCCTTCGTGGGCCAGGAGGCAGCGCGCCGAGGCACCCGACTCACCTACCCAGGTGAAGGTCGGCGTGCTGTCGTTCGAGGGTCCAGCCGGACCTGCCACGGCAGGCGCGTCCGGCGCTCGGGTGTCGAGCAGGTGCGGCGTCGACGAAACTGTCGGGCTGACGTTTCCGGCCGAGTCCGTCAGGTAGACCTCGAAGACGTACTCCCCGTCCAGCAGGCCGCTGAGGCTGATGGTCGCCGGGCTGGTGCAGCTCGCCCACCCGCGCACGGTGGCCCCGGCGCTCAGCAGCTGGCACTGGGCCGAGGTGTCCGCCGGTGAGACGAACGACCAGGCCGGGGCGAGCGTCGACGACGGGCTGGGCGGCGACGTCACCACCGGGGTTCCGGGGGCTGTGCGGTCGTACCGGTAGATCTCGCTGATGCCGACCCCGCCGACGTTGCCCAAAGGGTCCGTCAGCTGCGCCTCGACCTGGTAGTCGCCGTCCTCGGTCAGCGCCAGGTCGACGTAGCGGCCGGTGCAGCCGACCCAGGACCCACGCGTGGTGCCCACCGAGGTGGTCTTCACCTCGCGGCACACCGCCGTGCTGGGCATTTCGCCGAGCCAGGTGAAACGCGGGGTGGTGTCGTTGCCCGCGGAGGCCGGCGGGTCGACGTCCGGCGCCACCGGTCCGGTGTTGTCGACGAGGTACGGCGGACTGGTGGCCGAGACCGCGTTGCCCGCCGCGTCACTCGTGGTGACGGTGAGCGTCCAGCTGGCGTCGGCCAGCTCGGTTCCGCTCGCCGTGCCCCCCTGGCAGTTACCGAGATTGACGACGACGGTCGTGGTGGGGGTGCCCGGAGGGAGGGCGGGGAGGGTGCCCGGCAGGACGGCGGGTGAGGTGCCGCTGAGCCGGCAGGTGGTAGCCGTACCCGGGACGGTGAACGTCCAGGTCGGGTTGCGGTCCTTGGCCGTCGCCGGAGGACCAGTCTGGAAGACCGGCGCGCCCGGTGGCGTCGGGTCAAAGGTGAAGTCGGCGCTGGTGCCCGCAGCCCCGACGTTGGTCGCCTCGTCGGTGAGGACCACCGCCAAGGAGTAGACGCCCTCGTCGGCCACCGTGGTGCTGAAGCTCCGGTTGGTGGTGCAGGTGACCGGGGTCACGGTCGTGCCCGGACCGGTGAGGGTGCAGGTCGCCGTGTCGGTCAGGTCGGCGGCCCACGACCAGGCAACGGCCGCGTTGTTGCTGAGCACCGGGGGGCCGGTCGGCACCGGGGGCGCCGGCTTCGTCAGGTCGACCACCGACGTCGACGTGGTCGTCCCGGCATTGCCCAGGCCGTCGGTGAAGCTGACATACAACGTGTGCGGGCCATCGCTCAGGTCGGCCCCGGCGGTGAACCTCGTCGTGCACGGGTCGGGGGTCGGGGCGGGGACAGTGGCTGGACTCACGAGGCTGCAGGAGGCCGCGCCCCCGGGTTCCACCCCGATCGTCCAGCTCGGCCGCGGATCGTTGTACGGCGAACGGGTCGGCGTCACGGTGCCGGTAGCCGTCGTGTCCAGGGTGTAGATGCCCGAGGTGGTGACCTCCCCCGGCACAGTCCCGACAACCTCACGGACCGAGAGGACGTAGTCGCCGTCCGGGGTGAGCGTCGGCGGGGTGTAGGTGCCCGTGCTGCAGTCGACCCAGGCTGACGGCGGGTTCGGGACCCGGTCGACGGAGCACTCGAACGTCCCGGACGGCGAGATGAAGGTCCAGGTGGGGGTGGTGGCATTGCCGGGGGACGACGGCGACGTGATCAGCACGTGTGCGGCCTTCGCGTGCGTCGCCCAGGCGACCTCGCCGGTCGCGGCGACGGCTAGCGTGAGCGTCAGGGCCACCACGGCGCGCACCGGTCGACTCTGGGTCAGCGAGAAGCGCCTGCCCTTGTCCATCGATGCTCCCGAAAGGTTGCTGCAGCCTGGGTAGGCCCGAGTCGGCCAGCTGCGGGCGTGCTGATGACGCGCCTCAGCGAGGGATCGGCAGAAGATGGCGCGAGCAAGAGGGCCATTCAGCCGTTTTTCGCGTACTACCTCAGGACCGGTCACCTGGCCCTGACGAAGCAAATGGAGCAAGAGGGGCCAGCCGTCGGCCCGCTGCGCTCCTTGCGGCCCGGTTGACGCGACCTCGATGTGTGGAGCCTAGGAGGCTCGAACTCCTGACCCTCGCGTTGCAAACGCGATGCTCTACCAGCTGAGCTAAGGCCCCCACGAACGTTCCATGCTACCGAGTGCACACCCTTGCGGGAGCCCTCCGGGACGAACCGCGCCCGAGGTTCAGCGCAGGTCGGGAGCTGTGGTTGCCTCGGTCCACAACTCGCTCTCGGCTTGCTGCGCCTTGCTGCGCCGCCTCAGGAGAACGGCCACCGTGCCGAGGAGTGCGACGAGGAAGGCAGGTCGGCGCATGAGCTCTCCTCGGGTGGAAAGGGTGGTACGGGTCATGCGGGTTGTTCGGCGGTGCGGGGTGTGACGGTGGGCCTAGGAGGACTTGAACCTCCGGCCTCATCCTTATCAGGGATGCGCTCTAACCAACTGAGCTATAGGCCCGGGCGGACCGGGTCCGACACGGCTGGAGAGCGTACACGACGGGGTCACTCATGCTCGGCGAGCGTGACCTCCACCCCACCGGTGAAGGTGGCGCACACGTTGTAGAGCAAGGCGCCAAGGGTCGCCAGGACCGTCAGCAGCACCACGTTGAGGCCGGCGAGCAGCGCGGCCCCGCCGACGAAGCGGCCGCGGGTGATGGCGCCTTCGCCGCCCTGGATCTCCACCTGCGTCTTGTTGATGCTGTCCGGGATCCCGATCTTGTTGAGGATGCCGAACAGGACCATCGCCGCCACGATCGTGACGACCGCCAGGAACAGGGAGAGCAGCAGGGAGGTCACGAACACCGACCACGGGTCGACGCGCCGCAGGGCCAGCTTCGCCTTGCGGCCCGTCACCAGCCGGGTCACTGGCCGGCCATCCGCACGCCCGTCAGCCCGTCCATCCGGACGCCCTTCGGGTCGGGTAGCGGTGGCGGGGCGGGGGCCCGCCGGCCGGTCCAACGGGCGACGTTCCGGGACCACCGTGGCGGGGCCCCGGCCGCGCGCCGTGGCCTGCGTGGGTGCGTCGGCCCCGGGCACGTCCGGGCGCGGCGGCGGCAACGGCTCGGGCCGCGACGGCACCCCTGCCCCGGTCGGCACGGCACCCGTCGGCGCTGCACCGGTCGGCCCCGCACCCGTCGCCTCACCCCGGTGCTGGGCGGACACCCCAGCGGTGCGGGCCGGTGCCAGGTGCGGCGGGGCGTGCGGAGGCGCGTGCGGAGGCGCGTGCGGAGGCAAAGCCGTGGGGCCGCTCCCGGTCCCGTCGGACGGGCGAGCGTCGGGGGCAGGAGTGCCCCCAGACCAGCCGCTCGCGCGCCCGCCATAGGGAGGTAGCACCCGCTCGGTCGAAGGCGCGAGGTTGGGTTCCGGGGTCTGCTCGTCGGAGTCCCCCTCCGGTCGCTCGTCGTTGCCGGGACCGGTCACGACTGCCCACCCTCATCGGCCGGCCCGCCGTCAGGGTCAGCGTCACCGTCGGAGTCAGGGTCGCCATCGCCATCGCCATCACCATCAGCGTCAGCGTCAGCGTCAGCGGGCGCTTCCTGGACCAGGTCGAGGTCGGTGGCGTCGGACTCAGGAGCGGCGTCCTCCGTGCTCTCGGTCGCCGTGTCGGTGACGGCGTCTTCCGCCGTACCCGGCTCCTCGGGCTCTTCGGGCTCAGGCACGTTGCGGGCGACCGCGACCACAGCGTCGCCGGCGTCGAGCGCGACGAACTTCACGCCCATCGTGACGCGGCCCTTGGGCTCGACCTCGGCCACCCGGCTGCGGGTGACGCTGCCGCTGGAGCGGATGCACATCACCTCGTCGTCGTCGCCGACGATCAGCGCTCCGACCAGGCTGCCGCGGGCCTCGGGGATGTTGGCCGCCTTGATGCCGAGACCGCCCCGGCCCTGGACGCGGTATTCGCCCACGGCGCTGCGCTTGGCGAACCCGCCGTCGGTGACCGTGAAGACGTAGCGGGCGTCCTCAGAGCCCTCCTGCGAGGCGCGCACCACGTCCATCGAGAGCAGCTCGTCGCCCGCGCGGAAGCTCATCCCCCGCACGCCGGAGGTGTCGCGGCCCATCGGGCGCAGCTGCTCGTCGCCTGCCGTGAAGCGCACCGACATGCCCTTCTTGCTGACCAGGAGCAGGTCGTCCTCGGCGCTGACCAGGCCGACGCCGATGAGCTCGTCGCCGTCGCGCAGGTTGATGGCGATCAGCCCGCCGGTGCGGTTGGAGTCGAACTTGGACAGCTCGGTCTTCTTCACCTGACCGGTGCGGGTGGCGAGCACGAGGTACGGCGCGACCGCGTAGTTGGCGATATCGATGACCTGGGCGATCTTCTCGCCCGGCTGGAACGCCAGGATGTTGGCGACGTGCTGACCGCGGGCGTCGCGGTTGGCCTCGGGCAGCTCGTGCGCCTTGGCCCGGTAGACCCGGCCCTGGTCGGTGAAGAACAGCAGCCAGTCGTGCGTGCTGGTCGTGAAGAAGTGCTGGACGACGTCGTCCTGCCGCAGCTGGGCGCCCCGCACGCCCTTGCCGCCGCGGCGCTGCTGGCGGTACAGCTCGGTCTTGGTGCGCTTTGCGTAGCCACCTGTCGTCACTGTGACGACAACCTCTTCCTGGGCGATGAAGTCCTCGGCGGACATGTCGCCCTCATACGGGATGATGCGGGTACGACGGACGTCGCCGTACTTGTCGACGATCTCGGCCAGCTCCTCGCCGATGATCCGGCGCTGCCGGAGGGGGTCGGCCAGGAT
>JANOTZ010000125.1:0-6560 GCA_031416735.1 Frankiales bacterium | reverse complement strand
GCGAGCGGGTGGCCGAACCGCAGGGACTGCACCACCGGGAGGTACATCTCCAGGAACTCGGGGAACAGCTCGCGCTGCACGACATAGCGCGGGTAGGCGGTGCAGCGCTGCTTGGCGTACTCGAAGCCCTTCTTCAGGTGACCGGCGAGGTCGTCCCACTGGCTGAAATCCCAGATACCCCAGGCATTGAGGCCCTCCTGCTCGAGGAAGTGCCGCTTGCCGGTGTCGGCGAGGGTGGTCGCGGCCTTCCGGCCGTTGGCCCGGCCGCCGACAAAGGCGAGCGCCCCGATCTCCGGGCCGCTGATGAGGGCGTTGCCGAGGGTGGAGCCGACGCCGGACAGCAACGTCACGGGCAGGCCCTGGCGACGCATGATGGCGTGGGCGAGGGTCAGGGTGTGGAAGCCGCCCTGCGACGGCGTCTTGGCGACGACGGCGTTGCCGGCGAGGACCTGCACCAGCTCGGCGTGCACCTGCACCGACATCGGGTAGTTCCACGAGGCGATGTTGCTCACGGGTCCGTGCAGCGGCTGCCGGCCGACCATCTGGCGCTCGATCTCACCGAGGTACCAGTCGACGCCGTCCAGGGCGCGGTCGACGTCCGCGCAGGCCATCCGCCACGGCTTGCCGATCTCCCAGACCAGCAGCAGCGCGAGGGTCTCGCGGTGCTCGCGCATCTCCGCGACGGCGGCGGCCACCCGGGTCTTGCGCTCGTCGAGATCGACTGCGCCCCAGGCCTTGTGCTCGTCCGCGGCCTGTGACACGGCCAGGACCGCGTCGTCGTGGTCGATGCGGGGCGGGCCCTGGATCACCGAACCGTCGAGGGGGGTGACGTGCTCGCCCGGTGACCCGAAGCGCTTCCACTCGCCGCCGATGAGGTTGAGGATGCGGTCCTCGTCGAAGGCCTCGGGCGCGACGGCACGGGCACGGGCGTAGACGTCGGCCCAGGAGGTACCGGGCTTCAGGGAGAGCGTCACGTGGGGGCCCTTCGGGTTGCTCGCCTTGCGTCGGACAAGGATCGAGGGCGAACCATGTCCGACGGAGCATCTCCGCCGCAAGTCCTGGGGAGAGTGATGTTCAACACTCGGGACGGCGATCCCAACATGTGGGATCAGAAGAGAACGCTGGCGAACACCCCGACCTGGGCGAAACCGACCTTCTCATAGGCCCGGCGGGCCGCCAGGTTGAAGTCGTTGACATACAGGGACACCACGGGGGCCAGCGAGGAACGGGCCTGCTCGACGACAGCGGCCGTTCCCGCCGTACCCAGGCCGCGTCCGCGCAGCGAGGGGTGCACCCACACGCCCTGCACCTGGCAGACCGCGGCAGTGGCCGCCCCGACCTCGGCCTTGAACAGCACCCGGCCGTCCTCGATGCGGGCGAACGCCCGGCCCTGATTGATGAGCTCTTCGATGCGGGCCCGGTAGAGCACCCCACCGTCGCCGTGGAGCGGGGAGACGCCGACCTCCTCGGTGAACATCGCCACGCAGGCCGGCAACAGCACCTCGATCTCCGACGGACGCACCCGGCGGACGTCGGGGTCGAGCGGGAGGGCCGGGTCGGTGTCGATCGCCATCAGCGGCTGGCACATCCGCACGTCCCGCGCGAAGCCCCAGTGCGGCTTCAGCAGCCGCCACAGCTCCTCGACGGCCTCGGCCGGACCCACCACCGAGGAGCAACGCCGGCCCTGCCGGCGGGCCCGTTCGGCGAAGGCCTGGATCGCGTCGCTGCCGGCCTGCACCGGCACCAGGTTGGCGCCGGAGTAGCAGGCCGCCTCGAGCCGGCCCCGCTCGCCGAAGCCCCAGACCTCGGCGCCGAGCCGAGAGGGGTCGAGGCCGCCGGCATCGAGGCGTGCGGCCACGAAGACATCACTCACGGGGTCGCGGGCGATCAGGGCCCGTACCTCTTCGAGGTCGCGCGCGTCCAGGACCCGCGTCGCCGAGGTTCTCAGCACAACCCGGAGCCTAAAGCCTCAGACGCTCACCGAGGGCTCACCGGACGGGCCTTCATACGCCGCGGCGAGCCGCAAGGCCTCCTCGATGAGCGTTTCGACGATCTGGTCCTCCGGGACGGTCTTGATGACCTCGCCCTTGACGAAGATCTGCCCCTTGCCGTTGCCCGACGCGACCCCGAGGTCTGCCTCCCGGGCCTCCCCCGGACCGTTGACGACGCAGCCCATCACCGCGACGCGCAGCGGGACGGTCAGGCCCTCGAGCCCGGCCTGCACCTTTTCGGCCAGGGTGTAGACGTCGACCTGGGCCCGCCCGCAGGATGGGCACGACACGATCTCCAGGCCCCGCTGGCGCAAGTTGAGCGACTCGAGGATCTGCAGGCCGACCTTGACCTCCTCGACCGGCGGTGCGGACAGCGACACGCGGATGGTGTCGCCGATGCCCTCCGCCAGCAGCGCCCCGAACGCGACTGCCGACTTGATCGTGCCCTGGAAGGCCGGGCCGGCCTCGGTGACCCCGAGGTGCAGCGGATAGTCGCACTGCTGCGACAGCAGCCGGTAGGCCTGCACCATCACGACCGGGTCATTGTGCTTCACCGAGATCTTGATGTCGGTGAAGTCGTGCTCCTCGAACAACGAGCACTCCCACAGTGCCGACTCCACCAGCGCCTCGGGGGTGGCCTTGCCGTATTTCGCCATGATGCGCTTGTCGAGCGAGCCGGCGTTGACCCCGATCCGGATCGGGGTGCCGGCCGCCTTGGCCGCCCGGGCGACATCCCCGACCTTGCCGTCGAACTCGCGGATGTTGCCGGGGTTGACCCGCACCGCCGCGCACCCGGCGTCGAGGGCCGCGAAGATGTACTTGCTCTGGAAGTGGATGTCGGCGATCACCGGCAGCTGCGACTTGCGCACGATGGTGGCGAGGGCCTCGGCGTCGACCGGGTCGGGGACGGCGACGCGGACGATCTGGCAGCCGCTCGCGGTGAGCTCGGCGATCTGCTGGAGGGTGCCGTCGATGTCGGCGGTCACCGTCGTCGTCATGGACTGCACGGAGATCGGCGCGCCCCCACCGACCAGGACCCCGCCCACGTCGAGTTGCTTGGTGGTACGGCGGGAAGCCAGCCGCTGCGGGACCTCGGGGAGTCCGAGGGAGACGGTCACTGGGTGATCCGGATCGGGTTGACGATGTCGGCGCCGAGCAGCCAGACGGTGAACCCGGCGAACAGCATGATGACCGCGAAGGTCACCGGCATCAGCCGGTTGTAGTCGACCCGCTTGATCTCACCGGTGTAGCCACGGGCCCGCCGGATCTTGTCCCGCAGCGACTCGTAGAACACCACCGCGATGTGGCCCCCGTCGAGCGGGAGCAGCGGCAGCAGGTTGAAGACCCCGACAAACAGGTTGAGGCCGGCCACGATGAGGAAGAACGCGGCGACCTTGTCGCTCAGGTCGAGCAGGTCGGTCGAGGCCAGCTCGCCCGACACCCGGCTCACGCCGACCACCCCGACGAAGCCGGTGGGGTCGCGGTCCGGCCCGTAGACGTCGGAGATCGTGCCGAGTTTCTTGGTCACCGTCTCGTAGGTCCCGGTGACGATCAGGCCGAGGGTCTCCCCGGTCTGGGTGAAGGTGCCGACGACGCCCTCCCGGACGACCTCGGTCGTGAACTGCACCCCGACGCCGATGGCCCCGATCGGCTCGCTGGCACCGGGGCGGGTGACGGCCACCGGGGTCACGGTGAGGACCTGCAGGGCGTCGCCTCGGCGGACCGTGATCGCGATCGGCACGCCCGCCTTCTCCTTGATGGACTCGACGAACGCCTTGCTGGTCGAGATCGCCTTGCCGTCGACGGCAACCACGGTGTCGCCGGCCTTGAGGCCGGCCAGTCGGGCCGGACCCGGCTTGGCCCCGGGCACCCCGCACGCGATGCCCGGCTTGTCGCCGACGCACTCGCTGATCGAGCCGAGGGCCGGTGAGGTCTCCTTCTCGGTGCCGTAGATCGCCGTCACGCCGAAGACGAGCAGGATGCAGATCACGAAGTGCACCGTGGAGCCCGCCGCGAGCACGACCGTCTTGCGCCGCGCCGACTGCTTGTAGAAGGCGAGGTCCTCGTCGCCCGGCTCCACCTCCTCCAACGGCGTCATGCCGATGATCTTGACGAACCCGCCGAGTGGCAGCGCCTTCACGCCGTACTCGGTCTCGCCTTTGGTGCGCGACCACAGCGTCGGGCCGAAGCCGACGAAAAAGTGGGTGGCCTTCATGCCGTAGCGCCGGGCGGTGAAGAAATGCCCGGCCTCGTGGAGCATCACCGAGACGAGCAGGGCGACGATGAAGGCAAGGATGCCGACGGTGGTCAACGAGGACCTTCCTGGGTGAGCGATACGGCGCGGGCGCGGGCCCATGTCTCTGTTTCCAACACCTCGACCAGGGTCGGGAGTTCCCTGAGCGGATGCTCCTCGACGACCTGGGCGACGGTGTCGACGATGGCAGCGAACTCCAGGCGACCGGCGAGGAAGGCCTCGACGCACACCTCGTTCGCGGCGTTGAGGGCGGCCGGCGCGGTGCCCCCGGTGGTGCCGGCGGCGCGGCACAGCGCGACGGCGCCGAAGACGCCCTCGTCGAGAGGCTCGAAGGTCCACGTCGTGGCCTGGGTCCAGTCGACCGCCGGGGCCACCCCGGGCACCCGCGCCGGCCAGCTGAGGCCGAGCGCGATCGGCAGCCGCATGTCCGGCGGGCTGAGCTGCGCCAGGGTCGAGCCGTCGACGAACTCCACCATCGAGTGCACCACCGACTGCGGGTGCACGACCACCTCGATGCGGTCGTAGGGGACGGCGAACAGCAGGTGCGCCTCGATCAGCTCGAGGCCCTTGTTGACCAGGGTGGCGCTGTTGACGGTGATGACCGGACCCATGTCCCAGGTCGGGTGGTTCAGCGCCTGCTCGGGGGTGATGCCGGCGAGCGAGGTGCGCCCCCGGAACGGCCCACCGCTGGCGGTGAGGACGAGCTTCGCCACCTCAGCCCGGGTGCCGCCCCGCAGGCACTGCGCGAGCGCCGAGTGCTCTGAGTCGACCGGGACGATCTGGTCGATGTACGGCGTCACGAGCGGACCGCCGGCGATCAGCGACTCCTTGTTGGCCAGCGCGACGGTGCGCCCGGCCTCCAGCGCGCTCAGGGTCGGCGCGAGGCCCACCGAACCGGTGATGCCGTTGAGCACGACTTCGCAGGGCCAGGCAGCGAGCTCGCTCAGGGCATCGGGCCCAGCCAGGATCTTGGGTACGGCGAACTGCCCCGCGCTGAAGCCGCGCGCCTGGGCCTCCGCGTAGAACGCCAGCTGGAGGTCCTGTGCGGCCGTCGCCTTCGCGACCGCCACCACCTCGACGCCCAGCTCGAGGGCCTGCCGGGCGAGCAGGTCGACCCGGCCACCGCCCGCGCCGATGCCGACGATCCGGAACCGGTCCGGAGCGGCCTTGACGACGTCGACAGCCTGGGTGCCGACGGAGCCCGTCGACCCCAGCAGCACGACGTCGCGGGCGGTCACCTGTTCATTGTCGTGCATGTGCCGGGTCGTTTCCGTCCAGGGCCATCCCCGCCGACCTTCCGCGCGAGCAGAAGCGCTGGTACGGCGCCGCGCGAGGGCGCCGGGCAGGGCCGGCGCTATTCGAGGGCGGCGAGCTGGCCGCAGGCGCCGGCGATCTCGCGGCCGCGGGTGTTGCGCACCGTCGCGTTGACACCCGCAGCCTGGAGCCGGCGGACGAACTCGTCCTCGACCGGCTTGGGGGAGGCGTCCCACTCCGAGCCCGGCGTCGGGTTGAGCGGAATCAGGTTGACGTGCACGAGCTTGCCCTGCAGCCGCTTGGCGAGCATGTCGGCGCGCCACGGCTGGTCGTTGACGTCGCGGATCATGGCGTACTCGATGGACAGCCGACGGCCGGTCTTGCGGGTGTAGGCGAAGGCCGACTCCAGGACCTCGCGCACGGGCCACCGGGTGTTGACGGGGACGAGGGTGTTGCGCAGCTCGTCGTCGGGGGCGTGCAGCGACACCGCCAAGGTGACCTGCAGGTTCTCCTCGGTGAGCTTGCGGATCGCCGGCACCAGCCCGACGGTCGAGACCACGATGTTGCGCTGCGACATACCCAGGCCCTCGGGCGCCGGGTCCACCAGTCGGTGCAGCGCGGCGACGACCCGGTTGTAGTTGGCGAGCGGCTCCCCCATGCCCATGAAGACCACGTTGGAGATCGACCGGGCTCCGCGGGCCAGCTCGTCGGCGTTGGCGCGCACCACCTGGTCGACGATCTCGGCGGTCGACAGGTTGCGGGTCAGGCCGCCCTGCCCGGTCGCACAGAACGGGCAGGCCATCCCACAGCCGGCCTGGCTGGAGATGCAGACGGTGGTGCGCTCCTTGTAGCGCATCGTCACCGACTCGACGAGGGTCCTGTCCTGGCCGCGCCACAGCGACTTGATGGTGTTCCCGCCATCGCAGTCGACGTCGCGCACCCGGGTCCACAGCTCGGGGAGCAGCGGTGCCAGGCGTTCGCGCAGCGCCGGTGACAGGTCGGTCATCTGGTCGCTGGTGCGCCCCGCGAAGTAGTTCTTGCTGAGCTGGTCGGCGCGGAAC
>JANOTZ010000124.1:0-1603 GCA_031416735.1 Frankiales bacterium | reverse complement strand
CCGAACTCGGGAGTTGTCGTCATGTCACTCACTTCCCAACGACGGCGGGGGCTGCGGTGGTCGACCGGCCGGTGGCCAGGTAGACGGAACCGGTGATGGTGGCGGTCAGCACGCGCCCGGGGTCAGCTCCCGCGTCCGTCGCGGGCTTGACCGGATTGCTTCCCGGAGCGAGGGAGACGGTGGTGACCTTCAGCGCCCGGCTGAGGTTCTCGAGGCGGTCCAGGAACTGCTCGACCTGGAAGTAGCCGCCGACAACGTTGAGGGACAGCCCGATCGACTGAAGCACACCGGCCGAGGAACTGACCGGCGCAACGGTCCTGGCGGCGGGAGCTCCAGCGCCCGTTGCGGCCGGGGCACCACCTGCGACAGGCGCCACTGGCGCCGCACCGGGGGCAGCCGCCACAACGGTCGGCGGACTCGGAGCCAATGAAACCAGCTCCACGCCCGCCTCGTCAGCGGCGTCGGACAGCGCCCGGATGAGCGTGGGCATCGCCGAGTTGTCGGGGATCTTGGCGGCGACGGCAGCGAGCTTGGCCTGCTGCTGCGGGAGCAGCTTGGCCTGCGCCTTCAGCGTCTGAATCTGGGTCTTCAGCATGCTGTTGGCACTCACCTGCTGGTCCACCAGCACCCGGACGTCGGCTGCCTCGGTGCGCTTCGGGGAGATGAGCAGGAAGTAGCCCGCCGCCCCGATTACCAGGACACCGACGACCGTCAGAGTCACCCACTGCTTGAGCTTGTCCATCATCGGCCTCCGACCGGCTTGGTGTAACGACCGGACAGGGCCTTGCTGGTGACGTCAGCCGTCGAGGTGAAGTTGACGATCTTCTTCGTCCCCAGCAGACCCTCGGTGGAACTGGCGAAGTAGGGGTTGGTGTAGGTCTTCAGCCCTGAGATGGACTCGAGCCAGACCGCGACGTCGTCGTGCGAGAACCCGATCCCCGTGACGCTGAAGGTTCCGATCTTGTCTCCCGCGGCGGCACCTGCCGTTGCGGCGGCACCTGCCGTGGGGACGGCGCCGGTGGTGAACGAGACGCTCGTGACCCACACGTTGGTGGGGATCGACAGGCTCAGGTCGTTGAGGAGCTGGGAGTACCGCACCTCATCGCCCATCGCCACGGTGAGCTGGGACTGTGCGGCGGCCGCCTGGGCGTACAGGGCGGTCACGTTGCGGTACTTGGCCGCCTCAGCCTGCAGGGTGGTGCCCTGGGAGGTCGCGGTGGCCATGTCGGCGTTGGCCGCGGACACACCGTGGGTCGCGGACACGTAGAGCAGGCCCACGACCCCGACCGCCGCCACTATGGCGGCCCCGAGGCCCATCTGGATCTGCCGGAAGGCCCGCTTCTCAGCGATCTCCGGCGGGAGCAGGTTGACGCGCGGCAGCAAGGCGATGCCCGTGCCGATCAGGCGCGTCTCGGAGGTCAGGACGGTCATGACGACACTCCCATGGCGAGACCCACCGGCACGGTGACCATGGGCTCGACGTATGCGAGCTGGTCGGGTGTCAGGCCGGTCTTGCCGAGCTTGAGCAGGGACATGGGACGGGCTGCCTGCACGGGCAGGCGGGTGGCTGTGGCGAGCCGCTGCTCCAGGCCGGCGAGGCGCG
>JANOTZ010000123.1:0-2589 GCA_031416735.1 Frankiales bacterium | reverse complement strand
GCAGACGTACTTCTTCGGGTCCTCGCGGCGCACGTAGGCCGGGATGTGGCTGCGGTTGAACTCCGCCGGCCGGTGCAGTCCGACACTGGACCAGACCGGCGCGAGGTGCCGACCGAGCGCGGTGGTGCGGAAGCGGCCGTAGGCCTCCTGCAAAACGTCCGGGTCGGGGCAGGTCCACCAGACCAGCAGGTCCGCATCGGCTTTGTAGCCGCTGATGTCGTAGGTCCCGCGGGTGTAGACGTCCTTCCCGAGGACCTCGTCGAGCAGGCCTTGCGCCTCGTCGATGAGCGGCGTGCGGTCGGCAGGCAGCGGCGTCACCGCCTTGAAGACGGCATAGGTGGTGTAAAGGAGCTGGTCGTTCAGCTCGTTCGCGGACAGCGGGGACTCGGCCATGCCCCCATTGTGCGCTACGGGAGCAGGACCCTGGCGGCGTCCTGGCCGCTCTTGGCGACCGCCGGCACCCCGACCCCGTCATAGGCCGCTCCGGCAACCGCCAACCCCCCAGGCAGCGAGGCCCGGAGCCGGCGCACCACGTCGAGGTGCCCGACCGCGTATTGCGGCAGCCCGCCGCCCCACCGCGTCACCCGGCTGTCGAGCACCTGCGGCACCGGCCCGACGGCGGCGCGCAGCTCCTCCAGCACGACCGCGACCAGCTCGTCGTCGTCGCGCTGCAGGTCGATCTCCTCGCCGTAGCGCCCGACCGACGCGCGCAGCACCGCCGGCCCGGGACGGCCCCACTTGCGGCTCGCGAACGTCACGGCCTTGGTGACCCGCCCCTCGATGGCCGGCACCAGATAACCCGAACCCTGGCCGGGCGACGGCCCGTCCAGAACGAGGGTCACGATCGCGACCGAGGCGTAGTGGACCCGACCGAGCTCCTCGACCGGAACGTGCCCCGCAAGCAGTCGGGCCGCCGCGGCTGCCGGCACCGCAAGGACAACGGCATCAACCTCGAGGTACGACGGGTCGGCCGCCGAACCGGTCTCGACCCGCCACCCCGCCTCGGTGCGGGTCAGGGCCCGGACCGTCGACCGGAGGCGGACATCCAGCCCGGCGGCAAGTGCGGGCGGCAGGTGCCCGAGGCCACCGGCGATGCCGGCGAACACCGGGTCGGTGGACGGGACACCTCTCGCCTCGCGGGCCGCCACGATCAGCGACCGGTGCCGCTGCACCCCCGGCCACAGCTGCGGCAACGTCGCCTGCAACGACAGCAGGTCGGCCCGTCCGGCGTAGACCCCGCCGAGCAGCGGGTCGACGAGGCGCTGCACCACCTCGCGTCCGAGCCGGCGGGTGACCAGGTCCCCCACCGAGATGTCCTCGGTCAACGGCTCGCCCGACTTGGCCAGGTCCCACGGCACCCGCGCGAGACCGGCACTGCTGAGCACCTCCGAGCGGGCCAACGCCGCGAGGTCGGCGGGGATGCCCATCACCGTTCCGGTGGGCAGCGGGCGCAGCCGTCCCCGGGTCCAGAGCGAGGCCTCCGCGACGACCGGGGACACCAGTGCGAAGCCGGCCGCGGTGGCGAGGTCCACGCCGTACGGCACGCGGCGCAGCATCGAGTCGGCGCCCTCGTCGACGGTGACGCCGCCGACCTCCGACAGCCGGACCTTGCCGCCGACCTGGGCGCCGGCCTCCAGCACGATCGCCGTGCCACCGCTGCGTTGCACTTCGAGGGCCGCCGACAACCCAGCAATCCCTCCCCCGACGACGGCGACAGTGCGGGGGCGGGACACACCGCCACCCTAGTGACGCCGGACGGGGGCGTACGGCAACCTGAGGGCCATGACGAGCTGGGCCGAGCTGACCGCGGAGGTCCCCGAGTTCGCGGCGAGGGTCCGGGAGCGGTTCACCGTGGGGAAGCACTGCACCCTCGCGACGCTGCGCGCCGACGGCTCCCCCCGCATCAGCGGCACCGAGGTCGAGTTCACCGACGGGCAGGTGTGGCTCGGGAGCATGCCCGGTTCGTGGAAAGCCAAGGACCTGGTCCGGGACGGCCGCTTCGCCCTGCACAGCCCGACGGTGGACCCGCCCACCGAGGATCCCTCCGGCTGGCCCGGTGAGGCCAAGCTCGCGGGGAGAGCGGTCGAGGTGCCGCAGACGACCCGGGACGACGGGTCGCACCGCTTCCGGCTCGACCTGACCGAGGTGGTCCTCACCTACGTCGTGACCGGTCCCGACCTGCTGGTCGTGGAGTCCTGGCACCCCGGCCGCGGACACGACGTCCGCCGCCGCACCTGAGCCTGGCCGACGCCGTAGGTTCTGCGACGTGCGCCGCGCCCCCCTCGTCCTCGTCGCGACCTCCCTCGCCGCGTTCACCGCGACCCTCGACAACACCGTCGTCTCGGTCGCCCTGCGCGACATCCAGAAGGACCTCGGCTCGGGGGTGACCGGCCTGCAGGGCATCGTGACGGCCTACACGGTGGCGCTCGCCGCCCTGCTGCTCGCCGGTGGCGCGCTGGTCGACGTGCTCGGCGCCAAGCGGGTGCTGCTCGCCGGCCTCGCCGTGTTCGCCGCCGCCTCCGCCGGCTGCGCCCTGGCCGGTGACGTCAGCCAGCTGGTGGCCTGGCGTGCGGTCCAGGGCACCGGCGC
>JANOTZ010000122.1:0-5877 GCA_031416735.1 Frankiales bacterium | reverse complement strand
AGTGGGGCTGCCCGACGGACCGGGTACGGCGGAGCTGGCCGGCGTGGGACTCGGGGTGGGCAGCGAGGTGGGCACCGGCCCTTGCGGAACTGCCGCCGGGCAGGGCGTGGAGGTGGCGCTCGGGCCGGGACCAAGGGGGCGCAGCGGGACGCGCGGCGCCCGGCCGGTCGGGTCGGTGATGACGCCGACCAGGTCCAGGGCCGACACGTCGACGAACGGCGCGATGATCGCCGTACGGCTGATGGCATTGGTGTCTGGGGTCACGGAGGTGACCGTCCCGATCGGGATGCCCGGCGCGTAGGTGTCCGAGCCGGTGGTGAGCAGCACCGCGCCCTTGCGCACCATCGACCGGGTGCTGGCCAGGCTGTAGGTCATCGGCTTCGAGCCGTGGCCCACCGCGAAGCCCAGCGCCGACTGCCCGATGAGGGTCCCGCCGACCTTGAACTCGGGGTCGGCCAGCAGCAGGACGTGGGAGGTGCGGGCGCTGACCTCGGTGGTGCGACCCACCAGGCCGGCGCCGGTCACGACCGACATCCCCTTGCGCAGGCCGTCGTCGCTGCCGGCGTCGAGGGTGGCGGTCCACTCGAAGGTGCCGACCGGCCCGACCGACACGACCCGGGCCGGCACGGTCTTGTAGTCGGTGTAGTCGACCAGGTTGAGCAGCGACTGCCACTGGTCGAGCCGGCACTGCTGGCCCTCCCGCGCGGCGAGCCGACCGTTGAGCTCGTCGATCTTGCCCCTGAGGTCCCGGTTCTCCGACTGGTAGGAACCCAGCCGGGGCAGGCCGCCCAAGGCGTTGCCCACCGACGACGCCGCTCCCCCGACCAGCCGCTCGACCGGCCCGAAGACGGTGTCGATCCCCCGGCGCAGGCCGGCCATCGGACCGGACTTGGCCGTGTTGTAGTCGAGCGCGGTGAGCGTGAAGGCGGTCAGCAGCAGCAGGACGAACGTCAGCCGCAGGCGTCGAGAACCCCGCACGGGGGCGCGCGGCTAGCGGCGCGGCTCGGAGATGAGGACCTGCTGCAGGGCCTCGAACTCCTCGACGCACTTGCCGGAACCGATCGCGACCGAGTGGAGGGGGTTGTCGGTGATGTGCACCGGCATCCCGGTCTCGTGCTTGAGCCGCTCGTCGAGGCCGCGGAGCAGGGCGCCACCGCCGGTGAGGACGATGCCCCGGTCCATCACGTCGCCGGAGAGCTCCGGCGGGCACTTGTCCAGGGTGTTCTTCACCGCGTCGACGATCGCGTTGACCGGCTCCTCGATGGCCTTACGGATCTCCTCGGCGGAGACCACGATCGTCTTGGGCAGACCACTGACGAGGTCGCGGCCGCGGATCTCGGCGTGCGGCTCGTCCGGCATCGGGAACGCCGAGCCGATCGCCATCTTGATCTCCTCGGCGGTGCGCTCCCCGAGCATGAGGGAGTACTCCTTCTTCACGTAGGAGATGATCGCGCTGTCGAGCTCGTCGCCACCGGTGCGGATGGACTGGCTGGTCACGATGCCGCCGAGGGAGATGACAGCCACCTCGGTGGTGCCACCACCGATGTCGACGATCATGTTGCCGGTCGGCTCGTGCACGGGCAGCCCGGCGCCGATCGCGGCCGCCATCGGCTCCTCGATGATGAACACCTTGCGGGCACCGGCCTGGTAGCCGGCGTCCTTCACGGCGCGCTGCTCGACACCCGTGATGCCGCTGGGCACACAGATGACGATGCGCGGCTTCGCGAAGTGGCGACGCTTGTGCACCTTCTGGATGAAGTAGCGGAGCATCCGCTCGGTGGTGTCGAAGTCGGCGATGACACCGTCCTTCAGCGGGCGGATGGCCACGATGTTGCCGGGGGTGCGGCCGATCATGCGCTTCGCCTCGGTGCCAACGGCAAGAATGCCGCTGGTGCTGGTGTTGATCGCCACCACACTCGGTTCGTTGAGGACGACACCGCGGCCCCGCACGTACACGAGCGTGTTGGCGGTACCCAGGTCGACGGCCATGTCACGGCCGAGGAAAGACATCTTGTTGGCGTTCTTCGCCATGACAGGGAAAGCCCTTCACCATCGGAGATCATCGGAACAGTCGCATGTGCCGCAGCGACCTCGGGGGCCGGTCGGCGGTGCGGCGGAGCCCCCACTGTATCCGGAATGAGCCCCTCAGCCGAAACCTGACGTCAGCCTGTAGTCGAGGTCGAGGGCGCTGGGGAGCGTGTGACAGGCCGACGGCCCGCTCGCGTTGTGAAACGCGCCACGGGCCGTCGGGTGCCGATGGTGCTACAGGTTGGGGAAGAAGATCGCGATCTCGCGGGCGGCCGAGACGGTCGAGTCGGAGCCGTGCACCAGGTTCTCGCCGATCTCCAGCGCGTAGTCGCCGCGGATCGAGCCGGGGGTGGCCTCGACCGGGTTGGTGACGCCCATCAGGCGGCGGGCGCCGGCAACGGCGTTCGGGCCCTCGACGACCAGCGCGACGAGCGGGCCACCGGTGATGAAGGTGACGAGCTCACCGAAGAACGGGCGCTCGCTGTGCTCGGCGTAGTGCTCCTCGGCGGTGGCGCGCTCCAGCGTGCGGAGCTCCATCGCGATGAGCGTGAGGCCCTTGCGCTCCAGCCGGCTGATGACCTCGCCGGCGAGGCCGCGACGGACACCGTCGGGCTTGACGAGGACGAGGGTGCGCTCGGTGGTCACTGGCGGTTCTCCTGAGATTGGGGGTGCGCGCGGCGGCTCCGCCGCGGATTGCCCTCCAGGCTACCGGCTCGGCACGGCCGACCCCTGCCCGATCTTCCGCTTGCTGTGCCCGGCTGGGCTCCTTACGTCTGCTCAGCTGGCCATGTCAGCCGCGTGGCCGAGCAGACGCTACGGGTGTGCTGGCCGGCTGGGCTCCTTACGTCTGCTCCGGCTACGCGTCTGACGTGTCCTAGGGAGCGGACGTAAGAAGGAACCGCAGCAGAACCGGCGGTGTCGGCGCCGGACCGCACGGCCCATCCAGTCCGGCCCAGTACGGCGGTCAGCGGGCCTTGAGCAGCGTGCGGGCCTCACCGGCGGTGACGACGGAGCCGGTGACGAGGACACCGCTGCCGCCGGCCAGCCCGGTCAGGGTGGTTTCGTCGTCGGCGAGCGCCATCGCGGCGTCCAGCGCATCGTCGAGCCGGTCCTCCACGCGGACCCGGTCCTCGCCGAAGATCGCCTCGGCCAGCTCGCGGAGCTCCTCGACCGGCATCCGGCGGGTGGAGGTGTTCTCGGTGACCACGATCGAGGCGACCGCCGGCTCGAGGATCTCCAGCATCGTCCGGACGTCCTTGTCCCCCAGGCACGCGACGACGGCGACCAGGTGGGTGAAGGAGAACGCGTCGGTGAGGGCGGCGACGGTGGCGGCCATCCCGTGCGGGTTGTGGGCCGCGTCGACCAGGACGGTCGGTGAGGTGCGGACCACCTCGAGGCGACCGGGGGAGCTGACGTCGGCGAACCCCTGCCGGACCGCGTCGGGGTCCAGCGAGCCCTGTCCTCCGCCGAGGAAGGCCTCGACGGCGGCGAGGGCGGCGGCGGCGTTGGCGGCCTGGTGGTGCCCGTGCAGCGGCAGGAAGACGTTGTCGTAGGTCCCGGCCAGGCCTCGCAGCGTGAGCAGCTGACCGCCGACCGCGGTGCGCCGCTCGAGCACCCCGAACTCCAGGCCCTCGCGGGCGACGGTGGCGCCGACCTCGGCGCAGCGGCGGAGCAGCACCTCCGCGGCCTCGGGCGGCTGGGCGGACAGGACGACGGTCGCGCCGGGGTGGATGATCCCGGCCTTCTCGGTGGCGACCTCCGCCAGGGTGGTGCCGAGCAGCGGGACGTGGTCGAGCCCGACGGGCAGGATCACGCAGGTCTGGGCCTGGACGACGTTGGTGGCGTCCCACAGTCCACCGAGGCCGACCTCGATCACCCCGACGTCGACGGGGGCGTCGGCGAAGGCCGCGAACGCCATGCCGGTCAGCACCTCGAAGAAGGTCATGGGGACCGGCGAGCGGGAGTCCACCAGCTCGACGTAGGGCATGACCTCGTCGAAGACCTCGGTGAAGCGCTCGTCGCTCAGCGGGTCGCCGTCGATGCAGATCCGCTCGGTGACGGTGTCCAGGTGCGGGCTGGTGTAGCGGCCGGGCCGCAGTCCGAAGCCGCGTACGAGGGCGTCGACCATCCGGGCGGTCGAGGTCTTGCCGTTGGTGCCGGTCAGGTGAATCGACGGGAAAGCCCTTTGTGGGGAGCCCATCAGGTCGGTGAGGGCGATCATCCGCTCGAGGTCGGGGACCATCTTGTCCTCGCTCGGGAAGCGGGTCCCGAGCGCTGCCATCACCCGTTGCAGCGTCACGCCTTCGCCGGCTTGACCGGGGGTTCGCCGAGGGTGACCTCGAGGAAGTCCTCGAGGCCGTCGACGAGCTCCAACTCCTGAACCAGACCGGCGTTCACCAGGTCGGTCTGTGCCAGCGCGATCCGGGCGAGCATGGGAGTGGCGTTGCCGATGCGGAGCAGGGTCACCGGGGTCTTCATGGTGACCTTGGCGCTGCTCTTGGCCTTGCGCATCTGACCGAGCACCTCACCGGCGACGGTCAGCACGTCCGGGTCGCCACCGGTCGGAGCGGCCACCGGCCAGGGCGCGCGGTGCACCGACCCGGAGCGCCACCACGACCAGACCTCTTCCGTCGCGAACGGCACGATCGGGGCGAACAGCCGCAGCATCGTCTCCAGGGCGGTCCGCAGGGCGCGGTTCGCCGAGTCGGCGGCGGGACCTTCGCCGTACGCGCGGGCCTTGACCAGCTCGATGTAGTCGTCGCAGAAGGTCCAGAAGAACGCCTCGGCGCGCTCGAGCGCCCGGGCATAGTCGTAGACCTCGAACGCCTCTGTGACGGACGTGACCACCTCGGACAGCTGCTGCAGCATCGCCAGGTCGAGGGGCTCGGTGACCTCCCCCGGGCCGGCCTCGGGGAAGGCCAGGACGAACTTGGAGGCGTTGAGCAGCTTCATCGCCAGCCGCCGGCCGACCTTCATCTGGTTGAAGTCGACGGCGGTGTCGGTGCCGGGGCGGCCACTGCAGGCCCAGTAGCGGATCGCGTCGGAGCCGTACTCCTCGAGCAGCGGCATCGGGGTGACGACGTTGCCGATGCTCTTGCTCATCTTCTTGCGGTCCGGGTCGAGCACCCAGCCGTTGATGGTGGTGTCGCGCCAGGGCAGCACGCCGTGCTCGAGGTGGCTGCGGACGACCGTGGAGAACAGCCAGGTGCGGATGATCTCGGGGCCCTGGGGGCGCAGGTCCATCGGGAAGATCCGGCCGAACAGGTCCGGGTCGTCCTCCCAGCGGCCGGCCACCTGCGGGCTCAGGCTCGAGGTCGCCCAGGTGTCCATCACGTCCGCGTCGCCGATGAACCCGCCGGGCACGCCGCGCTGGTCCTCGGTGAAGCCGACCGGCACGTCGCTGGACGGGTCGATCGGGAGCAGGTCCTCCGCGGGCGCCAGCGGCTCGTCGTACACCGGCTCGCCAGCAGCGTCGAGGCGGTACCACAGCGGGATCGGCACGCCGAAGAACCGCTGCCGGCTGATCAGCCAGTCACCGAGCAGCCCCGACACCCAGTTGTCGTAGCGCGACTGCATGTGCGCCGGGTGCCAGGTGAGCTCCTTGCCGCGCGCGAGCAGCTCGTCGCGGACGACGGCGTCGCGGCCGCCGTTGCGGATGTACCACTGCCGGCTGGTGACGACCTCGAGCGGCCGGTCGCCCTTCTCGTAGAACTTCACCGGGTGGGTGATCGGCTTCGGCTCGCCGACCAGATCGCCTGCTGCGTCGAGCATCTCGACGATGATCTTCTGCGCCTGCTTGACGTTCTTGCCCACGATCTGGCTGTACGGCGAGTCGTCGACGCCTTCGGG
>JANOTZ010000121.1:0-8044 GCA_031416735.1 Frankiales bacterium | reverse complement strand
TGACGGTCGACCGCGGCCGCTACCGGGTGCGCGTCGACGGGGTGATCGTCACCGCTGTCCGGGCCCGCGAGCTCGGCCGGCGGGCCGTCGTCGTCGGTGACCGGGTGGGGGTGGTCGGCGACCTCTCCGGTGGGCCGGATGCGCTTGCCCGGGTGGTCCGGGTCGAGGAGCGGACCTCGGTCCTGCGCCGCACGCCGGATGACACCGACCCGCTCGAACGCGCCGTCGTCGCCAACGCCGAGGTCCTGGTGGTCGTCACCGCCCTGGCCGACCCGGTGCCGCGACCGCGGCTGATCGACCGGTGCCTGGTGGCGGCCTTCGACGGCGGGCTGGTTCCCTTGCTGTGCCTGACGAAGAGCGATCTGGCATCACCGTCGGAGCTGCTCGCGCTCTATGAGCCGCTCGGCGTCGAGGCGGTGGTCACCGGTCACGGGTCAGGGGTCGCCGAGCTGCTGTCCCGCCTGCAGGGCAGGGTTTCGGTGCTGTTCGGCCAGTCGGGCGTCGGGAAGTCGACCCTGGTCAACCAGCTCGTTCCGGATGCCTTCCGGGCCGTCGGCGAGGTCTCCGGCGTGGGCAAGGGCCGGCACGTCAGCTTGTCCGCGATCGCCCTCGAGCTGCCCAGTGGCGGGACCGTCATCGACACCCCCGGCATCCGGTCGTTCGGCCTCGGGGCGGTCACCCCTGCCGGGGTGCTGGCGGCCTTCCCCGACCTGGCTCTCACCGCGGAGGAGTGCCCGCCGAGCTGCGACCACCTCAGCCCCGGTTGCGCCCTCGACCGGCTGGTGCTCGACGGTGAGGCGACGGCGGCCCGGCTCTACTCCTACCGGCGGCTGCTGTCCTCCCGCGAGGGCGACCTGGAGCAGTAAGCCCGAAATGTCCTAGGCCAACCGGTTCGAATCGGATGAAGGGTCGTAGACGGGACGAGATCGGGCGTGTCAGAGTGCCGCACCACTCCCCCCACAGCTGGAGGAACTTCGTGCGTCGTCCCCTCTCCCTGCTCTGCACCCTCACCCTGGGCCTCACCGGGCTGGCGCTGTCCGCGCCGGCCACCGCCTCCTCCCCGGCACCACAGGCCAGCAGCACCGCCGCTGCCGCCGTCCCCGACCAGCTCGTGGTCGGCTATGTCGCCGGCGCCTCCGCCGGCCAGCGGGAGCAGGCCCGTGGCCGGGCCTCCGCCCGGCTCGCCGAGCGCCTCGTCGTGGCCGCAGCGGACCGCACCGAGGTGGAGCTCGTCCGGTTGCCTGCGGGCAAAAACCGCGACCAGGCCGTCGCGGAGCTGCAGAGCGACCCTGCCGTCGCCTACGCCGAGCCCAACTTCGTGATGAGTCACCAGGCCACCGCCAGCGACCCCTACTTCACGAGCACCAACACCGCCCAGGACCTCTGGGGCATGTACGGCGACGCGTCGACCCCCGCGAACGCCTACGGCAGCCAGGCCGCTGAGGCCTGGACCGCCGGGCACACCGGCTCCAAGAGCGTCTACGTCGGGGTGATCGACGAGGGCATCCAGCTCACCCACCCTGAACTCGCCGGCCAGGTCTGGACCAACCCCTTCGACACCGTCAACGGCATCGACGACGACAGCAACGGCTACGTCGACGACACCAACGGCTGGGACTTCGACGGCAACAACAACACCATCTACGACGGTGGCACCCGCGGCTCGCTCGACGACCACGGCACCCACGTCTCGGGCACCATCGGCGCCAAGGCCAACAACGGCCAGGGCGTGGTCGGTATGAACTGGGACGTCACCCTCATCAGCGGCAAGTTCCTCGGCCGTCAGGGCGGCACCCTCGCCAACGCGGTCAAGGCCGTCGACTACTTCACCGACCTCAAGACCCGGCACGGCCTGAACATCGTGGCCACCAACAACAGCTGGGGGGGCGGCGCGTTCTCGCAGACCCTGTTGGACGCCATCACCCGCGCCAACACGGCGAACATCCTGTTCGTCGCGGCCGCCGGCAACAGCGGCACCAACAACGACACGACGGCGTCCTACCCGTCCAACTACGACGTCGCCAACGTGATCGCCGTCGCGGCCATCGACCGCACCGGTGCGCTGGCCTCCTTCAGCCAGTACGGCGCCACCACCGTCGACCTCGGCGCCCCCGGTGTCGGGGTCTGGTCGACGACCGCCTACAACGGCTACTCGTCCTACAACGGAACCTCGATGGCGACGCCGCACGTCACGGGCGCCGCCGCTCTCTACGCCTCGACGCACCCCGGTACGACGGCGGCGCAGATCAAGAGCGCCCTCCTGGGCTCGGTCGTGCCCACGGCCTCGCTCGCCGGCAAGACGCTCACCGGCGGACGACTCAACGTCAGCGGCTTCTAGTCGCTCACTGGCTGGTCGACGCCGGTCTTTCGCCGTACCCCATAAGGGTTCTGCGACTCCGGCGTCGACCAGTCACAGGTCGAAGGAACCGCCAGACCGCCAGTACAGGCCCTCCGACCGCGACAGGAAGTCCTCGTCCACGAGGTACCGCCGGAGCGTCACGTAGTCGTCGTAGAAGGCGCGGAGCAAGGCGTCGACCTCCCGCTCCGGATAACGCACCCCGAGCTCGAAGACCTTCGCTACATGGTCGAGCACCACCAGCCGCTTCGCGCGCAGGGTGGGGACGGACACCAGCCGCCCGTCGCGCAGGAACGCACGCAGGACCACCGCCACTCGCGGTTCGAGCCCCTCTTCCTCATGCGACGACGACGGGGACGCCTCCTGTGCATGCCGGCGCAGCGATGCCCGGTCGACCGACCACACGTCGTCGACGACCCGGAGCACCCCACCCGCCTCCAACTTGGCGAGGGCAGCCATGACCTCCCGGGCTGACAGCCCGGTGGCGTCGCGTACCTCCTCCACCGAGCCGACGCCGAGGGCAACCGCTCCGAACACCCGGAGGCGCTGCTCGTCGGCCAACAGCCCCCACATCTCAGGGAGCCTCGTGCAGGAGCCACCACAGCAGCGTGGTGAGGGACAGCCCATCGCCGACGCGACCTTCGCGCACCAGCTCCCGGACCCGCGGGACCGGCACCCACTCGACCCGGTCGGCCTCGCTCGGGTCGCTCGGCTCCCCGACGTGCTCTGCCCCGTCCGCAACGAACAACTCGAAGCGCAGGTCCGAGATCCCGTTCGCCGGGTGGTAGCCGAATAACGGCCGCAACGGACCCGGCGCCCAACCGGTCTCCTCGAGCACCTCGCGGGCCGCCGCCTCGATCACCGCCTCGCCCTGCTCGACCCGTCCGGCCGGGATCTCCCAGCCCCAGGTCCGGGTGATGAAGCGGTGCCGCCAGAGGAGCAGCACCCCACGGGCGGGGTCGTGGACGACGACGCCCGCAGCCGGGAGGTGCCGCCGGATGACGTGGTGCTCGAAACGGGCACCGCCGGGGACCTCGACGTCGACGAGCCGCAGTGACACCCAGGGCGACTCATAGACCGACCGCTCGCCGTGCTCAATCCACTCCACACCGGAAACGTATCCCCGATGAGCCGTCGTACCCGCTAGTCAGCGAGGGAGATGACCGCCTCGACCTGCTGCTTGCGCGCAACCATGTCCCGCTTCTCGGCGTCGATGAGCTCCGCCTGGTCCTCGTCGTTTTTCATCAGGGCGTCGAGGTCGATGCCCGCCATGTCGAGCACCCCCATGTCGGCGTAGGCCTTCTGCACCTTGTCGCCCCAGAGCCCGATGTCCTTCACACACGGGACGATCCGCTGGAACAGCAGCGACTGATAGGCCTGGAAGTAGGGCGCGTTGGCCACCGCCTCCAGGCACGCGTCGACGTCCAGGCCCATGTTTTCCCAGACCTCCTGCTGCCGGAACCGGTCGCGCATCAGGTAGCAGCCCTCGACCACGAACTCCTCGCGTTCCTCGCGCTCCTTGCTCGTCAGCTCCTTGTAGTAGTCGCGCAGGGCGATCCGGCCGAAGGCCACGTGCCGGGCCTCGTCCTGCATGACGTAGGCGAGGATCTGCTTCGGCAGCGGCTTGGTGGTCATGTCCCGCAGCAGCCCGAACGCGGCCAGCGCCAGGCCCTCGATGAGGACCTGCATCCCGAGGTAGGGCATGTCCCAGCGGCTGTCCGAGAGCGTGTCGTCGAGCAGCGCCTTCAGGTGCGGGTTGATCGGGTAGAGCAGGCCGACCTTCTCCTGCAGGAAGCGGGCGTAGGTCTCGGCATGCCGGGCCTCGTCCATCGTCTGCGTGGCGGCGTAGAACTTCGAGTCCAGGTCCGGCACCGACTCCACAATCCTTGCGGAGCAGATCATCGCGCCCTGCTCGCCATGCAGGAACTGGCTGAACTGCCAGGCACCGAGGTGCAGGCCGAGCTCGTCCTTGGCCTTCTGGTCACGGGCGAAGTGCTTGTCCCACATCGGGGTGCCGTGGATCGAGATGGCCTCCTCCGGCATGCCGAGCAGGTCGTAGGGGTTGACCTCCTCGGACCAGTCGATGCGGTGCACCTGGTCCCACTGCTTGTCCTTGCCCTTCTGGTAAAGGTTGAGCAGCTGGTCGCGCCCGTCGTCGTACTCCCACGTGAAGCGCGCGGCCCCCTGGGCCTCGATGTCCCACGTCGCCATCTCGACCGGGACGGTGTACAGCTCATGGGTGCTCATGGGGCTCCTTCAAGCAGTGCGTCGACGAGTACGGCGATCTGGCGGGCGACTTCCTCGGGGTGACCCCCAGGAAGGACGAGGTGACTGAAGGTCAGTCGGGTGACGGTGTCCGCGATCAGCTGGACCCTTGCGGCAGGGATCTCGGGCCAGCGCGCGCACAGGTGCTCGGCGCAGTGGTCGCGGGCGGCGGCCTGCAGCGACTCGGACCGGGTCGTGAGGTAGGGCAGCAGCCCACCGACGTCGTCGGTGAGGGCGGCTTTGAGCAGCGGGTTGCGGGCCGCTTCCTCGAGGGTCCAGACCGTGCCGGCTGCGATGGCCTCCGACGGTGTGCCCTCGTGGCCGACGATGGCGGCGTCGGCGCCCGCCATCCAACGGGCCGCCTCGCGCATCGACAGGGCCGCCGCGAGGGCGTCCTTGGAGCCGAACTCGTAGTAGAGCGTCTGCCGGCTCACCCCCGCCGCCTTGGCCACGTCGGCCATCCGCACGCGTTCCCAGTCGCCGGCCAACGCGGCGTCGTACGCGGCATCGAGCAGCGCTTCCCGGGTGGTGATCACCGTCACACTCTTTGACACCGACCCACGCCGTGTCAAGACATCTGTTGAGTTGGTGTCAGGAGCCGTTGCCGGTGAGCGGCGCCAGCATGAGGGCCGCGAACGGTGTCGTCGCCTTCGGGAACGTCATCGTGCGCACCACGTCCTGCGAGGGGGACGCTGTGACCGGACCCAGCCAGGACACCCCCCGTGGCCCTGTGCCGGGGTCCTCGGGAGGGTCGCCGTCCCGATAGCCGTCCTGCGGGTTGCGGTAGGCCGGGAAGGGGACGATGTTCTTGCCCAGCAGGCCGTAGCAGCGGGTGTTGTAGGTGTCGTCGTACTTCGGCTCGTCCCCGGTGCGGTAGCCGCCGTGGTCGCGGGTCGCCTCCAAGGTGATGTGCAGGCCGGGCTGGGCGCCACCCAGGACCCGTTCGCCCTCTTTGTTCTGGAACGCCAAGGTGCGCAGCAGGCAGGGGTAGTTGTTGGAGTAGGCGGCGAACACCTCCAGGGTCGGCAGGCTGTCCCGCGCCAGGTCGACGAACCGCTTCTCGTTGTCGGCCACCAGGCTCGTCGCGCTGGCTGCGAAGTCACTCGTGCTCCGCAGGAAGGCATCGAGCTCCCGTCGCTGCTGCACCAGCGAGCGACCGGAGAAGGCCAGGTTGTCGAGGGTGCGCAGCAGGTCAGGGGTCGCGGCGGAGTAGGTGTTGGTCAGGTCCGCGAGGCCCTGCATGTCCTGCGCCAGCGTCGGCAGCGCCGGGTTGAGCTGTCGGAAGTAGGCAGCGCTGAGGGCCAGGTTCTTGCCGAGCTGGTCACCGCGCCCCCGGAGGCCCTCGGACAGGGCGTTCAAGGTCAGCGAGAGCTGCTGGGGCTCGAGGGACACCAGCAGGGGCAGCAGGTTGTTGAGCGCCGTCTCGGTCTCGAGCGCCGTCGAGGATCGGTCCTGGGTGATCCGGTCGCCGTGCTGCAGGTGCTCGCTGCTGGGGTCGCTCGGCACGACGAGCACCACTTCCTTCTCACCGAAGAGCGTCTTCGGCAGCAACTGGGCCGTCACGTTTTTGGGCAGCAGCGCGACCTGCTCGGGCTTCAACGCCAGCTGGAGCACCGCCCCGTCGCCCTTCGAGGTGATCTTGCGGACCTCACCGACGACCAGGCCCCGCACCTTGACGTCGCCGTGGACCGACAGCTGGTTGCCGACCCGGCTGGTCTCGAGCGCGACGTCGACGGTGTCGGTGAACTTCTTCTGGTAGATCGCGATCGAAAGCTCGACGAGCAGTGCGATGACGACGAGGAAGACGATCCCGGCGAGGCGACGGCGGAGCAGGGCTCGACCCTTGACCAGCGGCGGCGCCACTTCTGCTCCCCGGGCGGATACATCGGACAAGGACGTGGGAAACGTACCTGTGAGGACGGTCACACGCCACCTTCGCGGGGTGGACGTCGCCAAGCACCTGTCGTGGGACGAACGCTGGAAGACTTGCCCTCGTGCCCCGCCTCCTCGTCGTTCATCACACCCCCGCACCGTCGACGCGTGCAATGCTCGAGGCCGCCCTCGCTGGCGTGCTGCAAGAAGGCCTCGAGGGGATCGAGGTGGTGGCCCGGCCGGCCCTGACCTGCTCACCCGTGGAAGCCCTCGAGGCGGACGCGTTCCTGTTCGGCACCACGGCAAACCTGGGGTACATGTCGGGCGCCCTCAAGCACTTCTTCGACCAGCTCTACTACCTGGGGCTCGACACCACCCGGGGACGGCCGTACGGGTTGTATGTCCACGGCGGCAACGACTGCACTGGCGCGGTCCGCTCGGTCGACAAGGTCGCCCACGCCCTGGAGTGGAGGCAGGTGGCGGCGCCGGTCCTGGTGATCGGCGAGCCGACGACAGCGGACCGTGCCGCGCTCGGTGAGCTGTCCGCCACGGTGGCGGCCTCCCTCCTGCCCTGAACGCTGGGATGTCCCCCACCCCCACCCGTCCGGTCAGGACCGTCCGTCCGCCGCCCTTTCGCGCAGAGAAGAGGTGTCGCGGAGAGCAACGCCACTTCACGAGGCGTCGAATGATCCTTTCGGATCAGAGAGGAGTCAGGCCGCCCGCGTCAGCATGAGGTGATCAGCCGCTGCTTCCTGGCACGAGGAAGCCGGGCCTGCCGGGGGCCTCCCCGGGTCGATCCGACCCGGGAACGAGGAGGATCGATGAAGCTGACTGATCGGCGCATCGCGGACCTCGTCCGCGATGCCGCCACCAGCAACAAGGCGTGGAACGAGTTGGCGCTCGCCTTCGCGTCCCAGGTCAAGTGGGCGATCCGCAGCCACGACCTGACTCCCTTGCAGCAGGAAGAGGCGGCGCGAGCGACCTGGGCCTCGCTGGCGGAGCACCTCGACGAGTTACGGGACGCAGGAGAGGTCGCGCAGTGGCTCACCACCCGGACCCACACCGCCTGCCTGCACGTCAAACGCCACTCGCCGCTGGGCCGCGCCGAGGTGGAGGACCCGGGCCTGGACAACTCGAGTCTGGGCGACACAGATCTGGGCGCTGGGCACCGAACCGTCCACGCGCCCACCGCCACCGCTGCTCGCCGCCGCGACCCCGATCGGCGCCATGATCCGCGTACCGGCCCTGACCGTCGCCACGGACCCCGCCTGGGATCGGACCGACGCCACCGACCCCGCTTGGGAGCCGATCGTCACGACCAACATGCGGTCGTTTCGGGTGGGGACTCCCCCGACACCCTCGCCGCCCGGCTCACCCGCCGCGAGCTGTCACCCGGCCTTCGCGAGCTCCCCGACCCCGTCTGACCGGGAGTCGTTATCCCGACCCGATCAACGGACGCGGAAGGGGCGCCCGACGGCGTCGCGGACCCCTTCCGCGTCCGTTGACTTCGCCTGGACCGGACGCACCACATGCCGCCGGCGGCCGCTGGTC
>JANOTZ010000120.1:0-7458 GCA_031416735.1 Frankiales bacterium | reverse complement strand
TGGCCGGGGCGCCCCTATCCCCTCGGCGCCACCTGGGACGGCGAGGGGACCAACTTCGCGCTGTTCTCCTCCTCCGCCGAGGCCGTCGACCTGTGCCTGCTCGACGACGACGACGACGGCAGCGAGCGGCGGATCCCCCTGGAGGAGTCCACCTTCCACGTCTGGCACGGCTACCTGCCGCAGGTCGGCCCAGGCCAGCGCTACGGCTACCGCGTAGACGGACCGTTCGAGCCGGCACGCGGCCTGCGCTTCAACCCCAGCAAGCTGCTGCTCGACCCCTACGCGCGAGCGATCGAGGGCGAGTTCGTGCTGCACGACGCCGTGCTCGGCTCGGCGCCCGGCAAGGACCGCACCCAGACCCACCGCGACAGCGCGCCGTACGTCCCGACGTCGGTGGTCGTGCATGACGTCTTCCCCTGGGGCGAGGACCACCACCGACCGCACCACCAGTGGTCCGACACGGTCATCTACGAGCTGCACGTCAAGGGGTTCACCGCCCTGCACCCCGGCATCCCCGAGCACCTGCGCGGGACGTACGCCGGGCTCGCCCACCCGGCGGCCATCGAGCACCTGCAGAGCCTGGGCGTCACTGCCGTCGAGCTGATGCCGGTCCACGCGTTCGTGTCCGAACCGCACCTGCTGCGGCGGGGGCTGACCAACTACTGGGGCTACAACTCGGTCGGCTACTTCGCCCCGCACGCCGGCTACAGCGCGAGCGGGTCGCGCGGCGAGCAGGTGCGCGAGTTCAAGGCGATGGTCCGGGCGCTCCACGCCGCCGGCATCGAGGTCCTGCTCGACGTCGTCTACAACCACACCGCGGAGGGGGACGAGACCGGGCCGACCCTGTCGTTCCGCGGCATCGACAACGAGCACTACTACCGGCTCGAAGAGGACGACCCCAGCCGTTACCGCGACTACACCGGCTGCGGCAACACCCTCGACGCCCGCAACCCGCACGTCCTGCAACTGCTGATGGACTCGCTGCGTTACTGGGTGACCGAGATGCACGTGGACGGCTTCCGCTTCGACCTCGCCTCCGCGCTCGCCCGGTCCCTGCACGACGTCGACAAACTGTCGGCGTTCTTCGACGTCATCCAGCAGGACCCCATCGTCTCCCAGGTCAAGCTCATCGCCGAGCCCTGGGACGTCGGCGAGGGCGGCTACCAGGTCGGGGAGTTCCCGCCGCTGTGGACCGAGTGGAACGGGAAGTACCGCGACACCGTCCGGGATGTGTGGCGCGGCGAGCAGGTCGGCCTGCGCGAGCTTGCCTACCGGTTGTCTGGCTCCAGCGACCTCTACCAGGAAGACGGCCGCCGGCCCTATGCCTCCATCAACTTCGTGACGGCGCACGACGGGTTCACGTTGCGCGACCTGACGACGTATGAGACCAAACGCAACGTCGCCAACGGGGAGGACGAGCAGGACGGCGACGACCACAACCGCGGGTGGAACTGCGGGGTCGAGGGCGAGACCGACGACGCGGACATCAACGGGCTGCGGCTCCGCCAGGCCAAGAACCTGCTGACCACCCTGCTGCTCTCGACCGGCGTGCCGATGGTGACGATGGGCGACGAGATCCGCCGCACCCAGGGGGGCAACAACAACGCCTACTGCCAGGACAACGAGGTCTCCTGGGTCGACTGGGACGTCACGCCGGACGGCCAGGAGGTCTACGACCTGGTGGCCCGCCTGATCGCCCTACGCAAGGCCCATCCGGTCTTCCGGCAGAAGGCCTTCTTCTCCGGCCACGCGGTCAGCGAGGACGGCGTGAAGGACCTGGCCTGGTTCGGCCGCGACGGGCGAGAGCTCACCGACACGGAGTGGTTCGACCCGGCGCAGCAGACGCTCGCCATGTATCTCGACGGCCGGGGCATCCGCAGCCGCGGCCCCCGGGGCGAGCGGCTCGTCGACGACAGCTTCCTGTTCGTCCTACACGCCGGCGCCCACGACATCGAGCTGGTCCTGCCCCCGTCCCCGTGGGCGTCGTCGTACGAGCCATTGCTCGACACCGCCAACCCGGGCCCGGGCGACCGCTTCCATCCGCCCGGCTCCGCGGTGTCGCTGACCTCCCGCTCGGTGGCGCTGTTCCGAGCCTGCCGCTGAGCCCCTCCTCCTTCCCCCTTCCAGCCGAATGAACGGAATCGGAAGGGGTCCGCGAGCCGTCGAAAACGCCCCTTCCGAGTCCGTTCACGCGAGAGGGCGAGGGGTCAGGCGAGGGCGATCAGGCCCAGGTCGGAGTCGCCGGGCAGGAGGTCGTGGTGCGGGAGCACCCGGACCGTGTAGCCGTAGGCGCCGGCCCGGTCCAGCGGGACGCTGCCTTCGTAACGCGGCAACCCGTCCTCCCCCGGACCGGTGTGGGTCAGCGGCACGTGGACGGCACGGTGGAGCACGTCGTGCTCGTCGACCCGGCCGTAGACGACCTGCACCGTCACGTCCGCCGGAACCAGTCCGTCGAGGTCGACCGTCGCGCGCATCGCCAGGACGCTGCCGACGGCCGTTGCATCACCGACACCACCGCCCTCCACGTGCAGGACGCGGACGCCCGGCCAACTGGCAGTCACCTTGGCGCGCCACAGGGCGAGCTCCTTGGCAGGCGAGAAGTCCTGCTCTGCAAGGGATCGCGAGGCCTTGGCCGCCGGCGTGTAGAGCTGATGGACGTAGTCGCGCACCATCCGGCTCGCGAGCACCTTCGGCCCGAGCGACTGCAGCGTGTGCCGCACCATGTCGACCCAGCGCTGCGGGATGCCCTTGTCATCGACGTCGTAGAATCGACTGCGGACCTGCTTCTCGACCAGCTCGTAGAACGCCGCCGCCTCGAGGTCGTCCCGGCGGCCCTGGTCGCTGACCCCGTCGGCCGTCGGGATCGCCCAGCCGTTCTCCCCGTCGTACATCTCATCCCACCAGCCGTCGAGGATCGACAGGTTGAGACCGCCGTTGAGCGCACTCTTCATGCCCGACGTGCCGCACGCCTCCAGCGGCCGCAGCGGGTTGTTGAGCCACACGTCGCAGCCGCCGTAGAGATAACGGGCCATGCCGATGTCGTAGTCGGGCAGGAACACGATCCGGTGCCGCACGTCGGCCTGGTCGGCGAAGCGCACGATCTGCTGCACCAGCTCCTTGCCGCCGTCGTCCGCGGGGTGCGCCTTGCCGGCGATGACCAGCTGGATCGGCCGCTCCTCATCGAGCAGCAACGCCTTGAGCCGCTCCGGGTCGCGCATCATCAACGTCAAGCGCTTGTACGACGGAACTCGGCGGGCGAACCCGATGGTGAGCACGTCGGGGTCGAAGACCGACGAGGTCCAGCCGAGCTCGGCCTCGGTCGCACCGCGGAGCAGCCAGGACTCGTGCAGCCGGCGGCGGACCTCACCGACGAGCCGCTCACGGAGCACCCGGCGGGTGCCCCAGATCGAGGCGTCGGCGACGTTGGTGATCGCCTCCCAGCCCTGCGCCTCGGTGGTGATCGCGGAACCGATCTTGCGCTCGGCCAGCTCGAAGACCTCACGGGCCACCCAGGTCGGGGCGTGGACGCCGTTGGTGACACTCGCGATGGGCACCTCGGTCACGTCGAAACCGGGCCAGAGGTCGGCGAACATCTCGCGGCTCACGACCCCGTGCAGCTTCGCGACGCCGTTGCGACGCTGGGCCAGGCGCAGGCCCATGTGGGCCATGTTGAAGACCGCCGGGTCCTCCTCCGCACCGAGCTCGAGGACCTTGGCCACCGGCACCCCCATCAGGTCGCCGCCGGCGAACACCCCGGCGATGACCTCCTTGGGGAAACGGTCGATGCCGGCCGGGACCGGGGTGTGGGTGGTGAACACCGTGCCTGCGCGGACGGCCTCGAGGGCCTCGTCGTAGGTCAGCCCCTCGGCGACGAGCTCGCGGATCCGCTCGATGCCGAGGAACCCGGCGTGGCCCTCGTTGGTGTGGAACACCTCGGGTGCCGGCTGGCCGGACAGCGCGGTCCACGCGCGGATCGCCCGGACACCCCCGATGCCGAGCAACAGCTCCTGAGCCAGCCGGTTGTCGGTGCCACCGCCGTACAAGCGGTCGGTGACCTGGCGCTGGGCCGACGCGTTGCTCTCGACGTCGCTGTCGAGCAGCAGCAGGGTCACCCGGCCGACGAGGACCTTCCAGATCTGCGCGTGCAACGTGGCTCCGCCCGACGTCGGCACCGTGACCTCGATCGGGTTTCCGTCAGCGCCGACGAGCAGCGTGAGGGGCAGCCCGTGCGGGTCGAGCGGTGGGTAGCGCTCCTGCTGCCACCCCTCGGCGTTGAGGCTCTGCTTGAAGTAGCCCGCTCGGTAGAGCAGCCCCACCCCGAGGATCGGCACCCCGAGGTCGGAGGCGGTCTTGAGGTGGTCACCGGCCAGGATGCCCAGACCACCGGAATACTGAGGGAGGACCTCGGTGATCCCGAACTCCGGTGAGAAGTAGGCGATCGAGCTGGCCGCGCCCTCGAGCGACTGGTACCACTTCGGCTCGGTGAGGTAGCGCTGCAGGTCGGCGTGCACCGCAGCCATGCGGCCGAGGAAGTCCTGGTCGCCGGCCAGCTCGGCGATCCGCTCGGGGCTGACCTCGCCCAGCAGCCGCACCGGGTCGTGCCCGACGGCCTGCCAGGCATCGGGGTCGATGCTCTCGAACAGGTCGAGACTGGCGAAGTGCCAGGACCACCTCAGGTTCAGGACCAGCTCGGCCAGCGGCGCGAGCGGGGTCGGGAGGGCGAGCCGGACGGTGAACCTGCGGAGAGCTCTCACCTGAGCGACCCTAGTCACTGATCCCTGTCTCACAAACCGGGGTTGGGTGGCACCCGGCCGCTTGCCGCCACCTCACCTGGGTACGGTCGCGACGTGGTAGGACGAATCGCAATCCTGGATGTGACCCCCTCAGTGGCCTGTGGGGAGGTTTCCGCGCGCGCCGTCACGGGTCAGGTGGTCAGTGTCACCGCGACCGTGTTTCAGGAAGGGCACGATGCCGTAGCGGCAAATGTCGTCACAAAGCGCCCCGGCGGGGGGCGCTCGCCCTTTCTCCGGATGGTGCCCTCCGGCAACGACAGCTGGAGCGCGCCGCTCGCCATCGACACCGAGGGCCTGTGGTCGTTCGCGATCGAGGCCTGGAGCGACCCGCTCGGCACCTGGTGGCACGACGCGCCGCTGAAGATCGATGCCGAGGTCGACGTCGAGGTCGTCCTCGAGGAAGGCGCCCGGCTCTACGAGCGGGCCACCGAGGGAGTGCCCAAGGCGCAGCGCGGACCGCTCGCGGGCGTCCCCGACGCGCTGCGCGACACCGCCCGACTGCCCCGCGAACGCCTGGACGTCGCCCTCGCCCCCGAGGCGGTCGCGGTCCTCACGAACTTCCCGGTGCGGGAGCACGTCACGGTGTCATCGTCGTACCCGATCTGGGTCGACCGCCCCCGGGCGCTGTTCGGCAGCTGGTATGAGTTCTTCCCCCGCAGCGAGGGTGCGTCGATCGACCCGCCACGATCCGGGACCTTGCGGACGGCGATGGGGCGGCTGCCCGCGATCGCCGAGATGGGCTTCGACGTCGTCTACCTGCCGCCGGTCCACCCGATCGGCCAGGTCAACCGCAAGGGACCCAACAACACCCTCACTCCCGGACCCGACGACCCGGGCTCGCCGTGGGCGATCGGCTCGGACGAGGGCGGGCACGACGCGATCCACCCCGACCTCGGCACCTTCGAGGACTTCGACGCCTTCGTGCTGCGCACCCGCGAGCTCGGCATGGAGGTCGCCCTCGACCTCGCGCTGCAGTGCGCCCCGGACCACCCGTGGGCGAAGGAGCACCCGGAGTGGTTCACCACCCGGGTCGACGGGACGATCGCGTTCGCTGAGAACCCGCCGAAGAAGTACCAGGACATCTATCCGCTCAACTTCGACAACGACCCCGAGGGGCTCTACGCCGAGGTCCTGCGGGTGGTGAAGGTGTGGGCCGACCACGACGTCCGCATCTTCCGGGTCGACAACCCGCACACCAAGCCGCTCGAGTTCTGGGAGTGGCTCATCGCCGAGGTGAAGAAGACCGACCCGGACGTGCTGTTCCTCGCGGAGGCCTTCACCCGGCCGGCGATGATGCACGAGCTCGCGCGGGTTGGCTTCACCCAGTCCTACACCTACTTCACCTGGCGGGTAGGCAAAGAGGAGCTCCAGACCTACGTCGGCGAGCTGGTCGACGCGTCCGCCTACATGCGGCCGAACTTCTTCGTCAACACCCCCGACATCCTGCACGAGTCACTGCAGTACGGCGGCCCGCCGGTGTTCAAGGTGCGGGCGGTGCTTGCCTCGCTGCTGTCCCCCACCTGGGGCGTCTACTCCGGCTTCGAGCTCTACGAGCACGTCGCGGTCAAGCCGGGCAGCGAGGAGTACCTCGACTCCGAGAAGTACCAGTACCGGCCGCGGGACTGGTCGCAGCCGTCGCTGGCGCCGTACCTCACGATGCTCAACCGGTTGCGTCGTAGCCACGCGTCGTTGCAGTGGCTGGACAACGTCGAGTTCCACGAGGTGGACAGCCCCGACGTGATGGCCTGGAGCAAACGCACCGGTGACGACGTCGTGCTCGTCGTGCTTAACCTCGACCCGCACGGGGAGCGCGAGGCGATGGTGCACCTCAACCTGCCTGCGCTCGGGTTCGACTGGGACGACCGCGTCCTGGTGCTCGACGAGGTGACCGGGGACGACTACACCTGGGGCGCCGACAACTACGTGCGCCTCGACCCGTTCGTGGAGCCAGCCCACGTGTTCACCGTCAGGCGAGCGCACCCGACCCAGCAAGGACAGTGGACATGACCGGCCGGCCCGACGACCTCGTCAGCCTCGAGGAGTCACGCGACCCCCTTTGGTACAAGCGGGCCGTCTTCTACGAGGTGCTCATCCGAGGCTTCGCCGACAGCAATGGCGACGGCACCGGCGACATCCGGGGGCTCATCGACAAGCTCGACTACCTGCAGTGGCTGGGCATCGACTGCATCTGGCTGCTGCCGATCTACCAGTCGCCGCTGCGCGACGGCGGCTACGACATCAGCGACTTCCTCAAGGTGCTGCCGGAGTTCGGCGACCTCGGCGACTTCGTGCAGCTCGTGGACGAGGCGCACAAGCGCGGGATGCGGATCATCGCCGACGTGGTCATGAACCATTCCAGCGACCAGCACCCGTGGTTCCAGGCGTCCCGCTCCGACCCGACGGGTCCCTACGGCGACTACTACGTCTGGTCCGACACCGACGAGCCGTACTCCGAGGCCCGGATCATCTTCGTCGACACCGAGCGCTCCAACTGGACCTACGACGAGGTCCGCGGCCAGTACTACTGGCACCGGTTCTTCAGTCACCAGCCCGACCTCAACTACGACAACCCCGACGTGCAGCACGACATGATCGAGGTCCTGAAGTTCTGGCTCGAGCTGGGGCTCGACGGGTTCCGGCTCGACGCCGTGCCCTACCTGTTCGA
>JANOTZ010000119.1:0-1850 GCA_031416735.1 Frankiales bacterium | reverse complement strand
CGCGGTGCGGCCACAGCGGGGCCGCGACCTGCTGTATGCCCGTCTGGTGCCGGACCAGGTCGCGGCCACCGACCAGGCGGCGCGCGCCGACTACGAGGCGCGCCGCCTCTGACCGGTCAGGTCGTGGCCAACCCGAGCTGCGTCATGAACTCCACCTGGTCGTAGTAGAGGTGTGTGGCGCGGTTTCTGTCGGACCTGCGAGGCAGGCTCGGGCTGTGGAGAACCGTTCGCAACGCCGACGGACCGGGGCCCCGCAGAGCCCGGATGCGACCCGGGCCGCCGCCATGGCCCGGCACCCGGCGGGACGGAAGCGGGATGTGACCGCGGTCACAGGTTCGCGACACGCCGGTCGAATCGGACACTTGGCCCTGGTCCCACGCTCCGGGAGGCCTCGACCTGAGATTGACCCCCGCCAGTCCTTGCCGCCGGGCGCCCCGACCCCTAACGTCCCAAGCACAACATCTAGTACTTACACCGGTGTAGTTCTCCACATGCTGTGGATACGGACACCCACAGGCTGTGGAGGACGACCCGCGATGCGCTGCCCGTTCTGCCGTTTCGATGACACCCGCGTGGTGGACAGTCGGGACGCCAACGACGGGGACGCGATCCGCCGCCGCCGCTCCTGCCCGGAGTGCGGCAAGCGCTTCACCACGGTCGAGGAGACCTCGCTGTCGATCCTCAAGCGTTCCGGGGTCATCGAGCCGTTCAGTCGCGCCAAGGTCATCAACGGCGTCCGGAAGGCCTGCCAGGGCCGGCCGGTCGACGAGGACGCCCTGGCGCTGCTGGCCCAGCGGGTCGAGGAGACCATCCGGGAGGCCGGGGCCGCCGAGGTGCCTGCCCACGAGGTGGGGCTCGCGATCCTCAGCCCGCTGCGGGACCTCGACGAGGTGGCCTACCTCCGGTTCGCCAGCGTCTACCGCGACTTCGACTCGCTCGCCGACTTCGAGGCCGAGATCACCGCACTACGGGCCAGCAAGCCCGCCGTACCGCAGAACGAGCTCGTCCCCGCCAGTTAGGCGGGCCCCCACGCAATGCCGCGCGACCCGCGGTTGTTGACCACAGAAGAGACGGAAGAGGACAGCATGACGGAGATGATCGGCGCCGCAGTGCCCAAGACGCGCAAGAACGGCAAGCTCCGCCTGGAGCGGTTGTTCACCACCGCGGGCACGCATCCCTATGACGCGGTCACGTGGGAGCGACGCGACGTCGTCATGACCAACTGGCGCGACGGCTCGATCAACTTCGAGCAGCGCGGCGTGGAGTTCCCCGACTTCTGGAGCGTCAACGCCGCGAACATCGTCACCACCAAATACTTCCGCGGCGCCCTGGGCCACGACAACCGCGAGTGGAGCCTCAAGCAGCTCATCAGCCGGGTGGTGGAGAAATACACCGCGGCCGGGCACGAGCACGGCTACTTCGCGTCCGACGACGACGCCGAGATCTTCGAGCACGAGCTCACCCACATGCTGCTGCACCAGGTGTTCAGCTTCAACTCACCCGTCTGGTTCAACGTCGGCACGTCCGCGCCGCAGCAGGTCAGCGCCTGCTTCATCCTGGCCGTCGACGACTCGATGAACTCGATCCTCAACTGGTACCGCGAAGAGGGCATGATCTTCAAGGGCGGCTCCGGCGCCGGCCTCAACCTGTCCCGGATTCGCTCCTCCAAGGAGCTGCTCTCTTCAGGCGGTACGGCGAGCGGCCCGGTGTCCTTCATGCGCGGCGCCGACGCCTCCGCCGGCACGATCAAGTCCGGTGGCGCGACGCGGCGGGCCGCGAAGATGGTCGTGCTCGACGTCGACCACCCCGACATCGAGGAGTTCATCGACACGAAGGCGCGCGAGGAGGAC
>JANOTZ010000118.1:0-9447 GCA_031416735.1 Frankiales bacterium | reverse complement strand
CGCGTTCCGTGGATCATGGAAAGGGAGAGCCGAGGGGTACGGCGGAAGCCGGCCGCGCGAGCGGGCAGCAAGAGCCAGCGGAGCCGCCGGGGGCCAGCGGAGCCGCAGGGGTCAGCGGAGGAGCGGGCCTCGGGGCTTGAGCACCAGCCCGGCCGGTTCGCGCAGCCCGAGCGCATCGCGACGGTCGGCCTCGGCCACCATCCTGGCGACGAACCCGGCCGGGTCCTTCCGGTAGGTGGTCGGCGTGGCGTGCTCCAAGGACAGGCCCGCGGCCTCGAAACGGCCGTGGCGACGCAGCGTCGCGTCGAGCGCGTCCTCCGTGCCGTGCCACTCCCGGCTGTCGAGCTCCCCGCCGACCCCCCGGCCGACGAGCCACACGTCGGCCACTCCCAGAAGCACGCCGTTGAGCCAGATCTCGCAGTTGACGTAGAACGGGATGCCCTTGCCGACCATCTCGTCCGCCAGCTCCGCCTCGGGCGGCGAGGCGGCGCCACGCTCGGCGTCAACGCACGCCCGACGGACCAGGGCGGTGCCCGCGGAGGCGCTGCGCTCCAGGATTGCCCGGAGCTCCTCGACGCTGCAACGCTGGTCCGCGACCGCCCCGAGGACGAGTCCGCGGACGTCCTGCAACGTACGCAACTCCCGCCCCCCGTCGACGACCAGCACAGGGATGGGGGCCACCGCGACGCCGTACATGGTGATGGTCTTGAGCTCGTCGAACCAGACGCAGCGGCGCACTCGGACGAAGCTCTCGGTGCCGCGGCGCCGGCGGTCCTTCGGCACGAGCATGAGCACCTCGCTCGACGCGGGCACCCACCTCAACTGCAGGAGCCGGGCCGCGGTCAGCCCGGTGACCACGGAGCCGGCGCCGGCATGGGCCAGCGCGATGTGCAGCGTCACGGGAACCGTGAGAGGGACGTCCTTCGGGACGTACACCCCTCGCACGGGGCGGTTGAGCCAGCCGGCCTCGACCAGCCGGGCGATGTCGTCCAGGGTCGCCCCGGCGAGGCGGAGCGCCAGCGCGACGACCACCCCGAAGGTGTCCTCGCCGAGCCGCTGGACGAGCAGCTTCATGTCCTCTTGCCGCATGTCCCCACTCCAGTGCAGCTGAGCACGAGATGGGGGCGTGCGGACAGATCTGTGGATAGTCCCCATGATCCACGGAACCCGCACAGCCCCAAAACCGCGATTTCAGGCTGTGCGCGTTCCGTGGATCATGGAAATCGGGGCGGGGTACGGCAGGGAGGGGGGCCGGGCAGGGCGAACCCCCGGGCGCTTCCTTCGCCCTACCGAAGGTGGGGGGAAGGGCCGGCTGGACGAATGCCGGCGCCCGGGGGAACTGGTGCCTGTCGAGGATTCGCCGTACGCCCTCCTAAGAGCGTGCGGTGCTCCCGCTGTCCTAGAACGGCGTCCTAGCGGACAGCCACCTCACGAGTCCTGTCTGTAGTCAAACCAGGGACCACCTCCTCTCACGTGTAGCAAAAGCGTAAGTCGCCCTCGACGATCTGTCACCGGAGAATTTCGCCGGGCAGGGGGAATTGGGGAGCTCCAGCGGCTTTCGTGCCGAGAATTCATGCCGATAGTGGAAGGTGGACCGTCGCGCGCGCCTCAGCGAAGCGCTGTTCGGGCTGGGTCTGGACGTGCGGCACCGGGCGGCGCGGCTGGCCGCCATCCTCTACACGCTCGGCGCGGTGACCCTGCTGGTCAGCGCCCGGTTCCTGAGCCATGTCGACCAGCGCGCCCTCGTCCTGGTCGCGGTCCTGGCCCTCGCCAGCACCTCCGTGGTGCTGCTGCCCTGGCGCCGCTTCCCGCTCTGGACCACCGCGCTCCCGCTGGTATGGGGCGTGAGCATGATCTGCCTGACCGGCGCCTGGGCCGGCGGACTGTCCCACTTCGTGCTCTTCTACGGACTTGCCAGCCTGTACGTCGGTCTGGTCGAGCGGCCCGGATCGTGGGTGTGGGTCACACCGCTCTACCTGGCGAGCGTGTCGCTCGCGCTGCTCGGCAACGAACCGGCCGACAGCTCCGTGGACCTGATCGGGTCCGCCGGCCTGGCGGTGGTGATCGGTGAGGTGCTCGCCGGCGCCGTCGCCCGCAGCCGCAAGGCCAGCCAGGGCACCGAGACGCTGCTCGAGGCGGTCACCAGCCTGCAGCGGGCGACCACCGAGGACGAGGCAGCCGACCAGGTCGCGGCGTTGGCCCACTCCCTGCTCGCCCCCGCCGGGGTCCTCGTCATGGTGGCGACCGGTCAGGGCTCGCCGCTGTTCGTCAACCGGGGCCAGCGCGGCTCCGATCGACCGCTCGGCTCGATCGTCATCGACAGCGCCGCCCGCAACGGGATCGCCCAGGCGCTGTCGGAGCAGCGGCCCGTCTTCATCGCCGATCCCGCCCGCTCCCCGCTGCCCGCGCTGCACCTCATCGCCAAGCTCGGGTTCGCCAGCGTGCTGTTCATCCCGGTCCCGGGCGAGGGCGGCTACCTGGGCTGCGTCGTCGTGGGCTGGAAGCAGCGCCGACCCGGCCTCGACCGGTTCGAGGAGCAGGTGGTCGCGATGCTGTCCGAGCAGGCCGGCAGCCTGCTCGAACGGCTGCGCAGCGTCGGGGTCCTGCGCCACCAGGTGCACACCGACCCGCTGACCGGGCTGTCCAACCGGCGGGTGTTCCTCGACGCCCTCGGCCAGCTCCGCCCCGGCGGCGCCGTCGTGTTCCTGGACCTCGACCACTTCAAGGCCCTCAACGACACCCAGGGCCACCTGGCCGGCGACGCGGTGCTCCAGCAGTTTGCGGTCGCGCTGCAGGCCAGCGTCCGCGACGGTGACTGCGCCGCCCGGTACGGCGGTGAGGAGTTCGCCCTCGTCCTGCCCTGCACTGAGGGCCTCGACATGGGCGCGTCCGCCCAACTGGTCGTCGAACGGCTCTGGCAGGCGTGGCAGGGTCCGGTGACGTTCAGCGCCGGCATCGCCGTACACCGGGCTGGGGATGCGCCGTCGACGACGCTTGCCCGGGCCGATGCGGCCGTCTACGAAGCCAAGGCGGCCGGCCGCAACACCCTCGTCGTCGCCTGACCGGTGGTCGTGGACCGCCGCCACGCCTGCGCACGCTTAGGCCGTGATCAGACCAACTGACTCGTCCGTCACCCGGTAGACCGCAGCGGAGAGGTCATGCGGCGCAGCCTGCTCCCCATCCGGCGCAGCCGCTGTCCACAGGGCGATTCTTGGACCCGGCGGATTGACGGTGGCGGCCGGCATCGTGGCCGCCAGCGCCGGAACCGACGTGGGCACCAAGATTGACCTGCCATGGGGAAGTCCCCATAATGAGATGAGCGATGAGAAGGGCTGTCGGGATGGCACGCAGCTACAGCGAGGTCACCGCGGGGCGCCGCGCGCGACTGTCGCCCGAGACACGGCACATCGGGGAAATCCTTGGCCAGGCGTACGACATCGCCCTGCAGGTCATCGAGTTGCGCGAGAAGCACGGGCTGACCCAGGCTGAGCTCGCCGAGCGCTGCGGCATCGACCAAGGTGACATCAGCCGCATCGAGCGAGGTGCGACCAGTCCGACGGCGCGGACGCTCCAGCGCATCGCCGAGGCACTGGACGCTGAGGTTCGGCTGGTTTCGCGCGCCTCGTAGGAAGACGGCGCTGGCGCTCGACGCTGTCGGCGTCGGAGGTCACGTGGGACCGGTTCGGCACCTTCCTGCGGGGCGACGCTGGCCTGTTCAGTCGGCGCCGGGTGACCCTCGGGCGGGCCGTTCCCGGGAGCCGTCAGGTCAGCTCGGCCGGCACGAGGCGCACCGGGAACGGCTGGTCCAACGAGAGCACGCCCGCACCCTCGACCACCAGCGGATCGCCGTAGCGACCGTCGACCAGCAGCCACACCGTCACCGACGGCACCGCCGGGTCGACTACCCAGTACGCCGCGACGCCGGCCTGCTCGTACAGCTCGCGTTTCAGGACCCGGTCGACGCTGCGGCTCGACGGGGACAGCACCTCGACCGCGAGCGCCAACGGCGTCGTGACCGCCGCGTCCCCGGGGTCGTCCCGGCGCACCACCAACAGGTCCGGCTGCAGCGACCGGGTCGCGGTCGGCTGGTAGTCGGTGGGAGCCAGGAACACCTCGAGCTCAACCGGACAGGCCGCCAGCAGCAGCACGTAGAGGTGCCCGACCGAGCGCTGGTGCAGCTTGCTCGGGGCCGGGCTCACCAGCAGCGTCCCGTCGACCAGCTCATACCGCAGGCCGTCGTCCGGCAGCAGCGCCAGGTCAGCGACGGTCCAGGCGTGGTCACGCGGCAGGACCGTCATGACCCGCATGATCCCGTCCCCCGCCCAGTTCGTCCACCAGCAGCCTGCTGTCGTCCATGAGACCACTCTGCAACCGCCTCGGCCCTCGTGGCGGGGACCGTCCCGAAACTGTGGACATCCGGGAGACCGCCCAAGGTGCGGACCGGAACTCAGCCCAGGTCGACGGTCCGCAGCCCCGGCAGGCAGTCGGCGACCCGGGCGAGGTCGGCGTCCCGGTGCACCAGCGTCGCGCCGTGCCGCTCCGCGACTACAGCCAGCAGGCAGTCCACCAGCCCGCGGACCGTCAGCCCCTGCCTCCGCGCCGCCCGGTAGACACCGGCCGCGGCGTGGAAGTCGACGGCCTGGTCCAGCGCGAGCACGGGGAGCCCCGCGGTGAGCTGCTCGAGCGCCAGCAGCGCCCCCTCGGAGGTGGCCCCGGCGAGCAGCTCCATCACCACCGGCGGGGTGGTGACCACCCGCAGCTCCGGCTCACCGAGCAGCCGGCCGACCTCGACGCAGGCCCGCGAACCGGTGTCGCGCAGGTATTCCACCCAGGCGGAGGTGTCGACCAGGAGCGCGGTCACGTCCCGGGGCCACCGGAGCGCAGCTCGTCGAGATCGCCCTCCCAGCCGATCCCGCGCAGCCCGCCGAGGAACTCCGCGGTCAGCGGCGGCCCGACCAGCCGACGCAGCGCGAGGTCGACCACCTCACGCTTGGTCCGCAGCCCGTAGCGCTTCATCGCGGTCGCCACCAACTGGTCATCCAGCTCGATGTTGGTGCGTCCCATACACCAAGTCTACACCAAAACCGGACACGAGTACGGCGAACGCGGGCCGACGAAGCGGTGGCGTCCCGGATCGGAAGGGGCGGGGTTGAGCAGGTCGCCGGCGGACACGTCGAGGGCCAACACGCGAGCAGCCAAGGCGCATCGACGAGGCCGGCCAGGAGTCGTGCGGGAAAATACCTACGCGGCACAGTGTGGGAATGTTCCCACTTCGCGTACAGTGGGGATAAGCCCACACTGAAGGTGAGAGAGATGCCCGCCCTCAACGCGCGCAAGCAGCAGGACATTGCCGCCGTGATCAAGGCTGCCCGAGAGGGGGCCGGTCTCCGTCAGGCGGAACTGGCTGAGAGTCTCGCCTTCCCGCGCGACTACATGGTCGATCTCGAGTCCGGTAAGGGCAACATCTACACCTCCCGGCTGTTCCGGGTGCTCCACGAACTCGGCATCACCGTCACCCTGACCTACGGGGATGACCGTGCCGAGGCTTGACCTGTTCCTGCACGAGAACCTCGTCGGCACCGTTGAGCCGGACACCCGCGACCGGAGCCGCGTCACGCTCTCGGTCGACGGCGGCTACGCCGGCGACATCCTGCTGTCGGAGGCGTTCGCGACCCTGCCCGGCCGCCGTCCGCCGGTCGACGCGGTGTCCAGCTTTCTCGGTGGCTACGTCCCAGAGGGCAACCACCGCGAGAAGATGGCAGCCAAGCGCCGTATCGACGCCGGTGACCTGTTCGCGCTCCTTGACGAGTTCGGCGGCTCGATCGCCGGCGCGGTCACCCTGCGGCGTCCCGGCGACAGTCCCACTCACCGCCCGGAGCATGAGCCGCTCACTGACCGTGAGTTGGCCGCCAAGCTCACGCAGGCCCTCGAGGAGTCAGACCAAGGCATCGTCGAGGACAGCCGTTCCACCCTGGCCGGCTACCAGCCCAAGGTTCTCGTCACACTGATCGACGGGCAGTGGGCGTATCCGCACGGTCGGGCGCACTCCACCTGGATCCTCAAGCCGCAGGTGCCCGCGCGACCCAACCGGCTCTACGACGAGCACTACAGCCACCTGCTCTCCCAGCACGTGGGCTTGTCCGCCTACCGCAGCGAGATCCGCAAGGCCGGGCGAACCACCGACCTGGCGATCGAACGTTTCGACCGCGAGCTCGTCGATGGGCAGATCCATCTGCACCACCAGGAGGACCTCGCGCAGGCGATGGGGCTGGACTGGCGAGACACCGACGTGAAGTTCCAGGAACCCCAGTGGCCGAACGACCCACGCCGGGCCACCGCGCGGCTCATCGGTGAGCTGCTCGGGTCGATCCCCGGCGGGGACGCCACCGTCGCCCAGTGGCTGCGGCAGTTGACGTTCCACATCGCGATGGGCAACAACGACGCCCACGCCAAGAACGTCGCCCTGATGCACCTGCCCACCGGAACCGAGCTCTCGCAGATCTATGACGCAGTGCCGAACCTGTTCCAGGAGGGGCTGATCAAGTTCGACCTCGCGCTCGCTGTCGACGGGGCCTTCGACCACCGGCGTATGTCGGTCGCACGCATCGTTGCCGAGGCGAGGTCGTGGGGCGTCATCGCCGCGTCCCGCGCCGAGACGATCGTCGGCGAGACCCTGACGGCACTGGTCGGTGCTCTCGCCGCGGTCAAGGCACCGAGACCGATCTCCCCCGGTCTGGGCGAGCAACTGCAGTGGAACGTCCAGAGGCTGCTCGCCGGGGGCGAGATCAGCGAACCGAAACGCCGCTGACAACCGGCTGGCTGCCCGTCCGGAACAGCGGTGCCTCCCGGACGTCCAGGATTCAACACCGACGTGCACACAGCGTCACCGAGAATCCGGGAAGGAGACACGTCGGACCATTCGGCCGAAAGGGCCTGCCGGCCGGACCGAAGTGCTGAGAGACTATTCCTGCCCGGCAATCGCCGCGCCCCCAGGAACGACACCATAGGAGAGCACCCAGCATGACCGTGCTCTCCTCCGAGTCGTTCCCGGACCAGCGCAAACCGAGCCTGGCCGAGACGACTCCCGTTCCCCTCGAGCGGTGGACCGAGCACTACGCCCGCCGGGTCCTGGTGCACGACAGCGTCGCGGTCGGGACGGCCGGCCTGCTGGCCGTGCTGCTGCGTTTCGGCGAGGACAGTCCCGTGCTCCGCGGCGTGCTGTCCTACTACCTGGTCGCGGCGATCATGGCGCTCGGCTGGCTGGCGGTCCTCGGGCTGTCCCGCTGCTATGAGCCGCGGTTCCTCATCGCCGGCACGGAGGAGTACCGCCGGGTCACCTCCGCGTCGCTGCGCCTGTTCGGCGCGGTCGGGTTCATCGCCTATGCCACCAAGACCGACGTGGCACGCGGCTTCCTGCTGTGGTTCTTCCCGCTCGGCCTGCTGGGCCTGCTGCTCGGGCGGCAACGCGTACGGCGGTTGCTGGCCCGGCAGCGCAGCCAGGGCAGCGGGTTCCACCGCACTGTCGTCATCGGCAGCGCCGGGGCCGTCCGCGAGCTGGTGGAACGCCTGCAGCAGCACACCAGCAGCGGCTTCCAGGTCGTCGGGGTGTGCGTGACCGGCGGGGTCGAGTCCCTCGGCGATGCGGTGATCGAGGGGGTGCCGATCGTCGGCACCCTGACCTCGGTCCGCAGGGTCGTCGAGAGCCTGGGCGTGGACACCGTGGCCGTCGCCGGGGCGTCGCTCGGTGGCGAGGCGCTACGGCGGTTGTCGTACGAGCTCGAGGGCACCGGCATCGACCTGCTCATGGCCCCGGCGGTCCTCAACATCGCGGGCAACCGCATCAGCATCCGCCCGGTCGCCGGGATGCCGCTGCTGCACGTCAACGAACCCGAGCTCGACGGCTCCCGCAAGGTGCTGAAGGCGACCTTCGACCACACCACCGCGGCCGTCGGCCTGGTCCTGCTGGCCCCGGCGCTGCTGGTCCTGTGCCTGCTGGTGAAGCTGACCAGCCGCGGACCGGCGCTGTTCCGGCAGACCCGGGTCGGTCGTGACGGTGAGCTGTTCTCGGTCCTGAAGCTGCGGACCATGCAGGTCGACGCCGAGCAACGCCTGCACGAGTTCCTCGCCCTCAACGAGTCCGACGGTGGCGTGCTGTTCAAGCTGCGCAACGACCCCCGCATCACCCCGGTCGGCCGGTGGCTGCGGGCCTGGTCGCTGGACGAGCTGCCACAGCTCGTCAACGTGCTCCGCGGACAGATGAGCATGGTCGGCCCCCGGCCGCCCCTGCCGACCGAGGTCGAGAAGTACGAAGGGCACGCCCACCGCCGGCTGCTGGTGAAGCCCGGCATCACCGGCCTGTGGCAGGTGAGCGGCCGCAGCGACCTGACCTGGGAGGAGTCGGTGCGCCTCGACCTGCAGTACGTCGAGAACTGGTCCCTCGGCCTCGACATCGCCGTCCTCGCCAAGACGCTCACGGCGGTCGTGCGCAGCTCCGGCGCCTACTGACCTCGCGCCTCCCCGCCCGAAGCGGACAATCCCCCTAAAGTGCCGCCTGTGAATGATCTTGTACGTCGGTCAGGCGACGTGGCCCTGGCGCTGTTCGCTGTCGTGGTCGTGACCGGCGCCCTCCTGGCCCTCACCCGGCACCCCGGGTCGGTCGCGAGCGCCGCCTCCAGTCCGAAGCCCGCGAGCCAGGCCACCGCGGCCAGCGCCGTGGAGGTGTCGGGCCTGACCCTGGCTCTCCCCGCCACCCAGGCCCCGCCGACCCTGCTCGTGGTGGGCGCCGACCTGGTGCGGATGCAGCCTGCCCTGGCCGGCGCCACCGGAGGGTCTGTCGAGACGGCTGGCTCCGACGGCCCTGAGGTGCTGGCCCCCGGCGCGCTCGATGCGGTCCAAGGCACCCCGGATGTGGTGGTGCTTCAGGTCCTCGCCGGGACCAGGACGACGACCCGCACCGCGACGGCCCTCGAGCAGGTACGCAGCCGCTGGCCGGCGGTGACCCTCTTCGTGATCGGACCGTTCAGCTCGGCCGACGACAAGAGCACCGCGTCGGTGCGGGCAGCCGCGGAGCAAGGTGGCGCGACCTTCCTGGACCCGGTGGCACTGGCCTGGCGGTCCGACGACCGGTCTGCGCTCCTGACCGACGACGACCTGGTGACCGTCGCACCCCAGCTGGCCGCCGCGCTCACCCCGTAGGGACCACTCGGCGTTTGATGTTGGTACGGGTGGAGACCTTGGCCTGCACCAGCGATCACGGAGCCTGAGTCGTCGTCCCCCGGGCCGAGTGCGTCAAAGCGCCTAACGCAAGTTGTCGAGGTGGCGCCGAAAGAAGTGGCGCACAACAACTTCGTGTGGGGCAGTCGGCCCAACCCCATGCCAGCATCAAACGCCGAGTAGGTGAAGCAGGTCGCAAAGCGACGGAGAACGTCGAACGGCCCGGCAGCCAGG
>JANOTZ010000117.1:0-4795 GCA_031416735.1 Frankiales bacterium | reverse complement strand
TGGCGCCCCCTTCCTGGCGCCCGCTGACGTCCCCTCACCTCCGCCTTGCGTCCCCTCACCTCCGCCTTGCGTCCCCTCACCTCCGCCTTGCGTCTGCTCTGTAGGCCACGTCAACCGCGGAGCCGAGCAGACGCAAGGTGGGCGACAGCGCCCCCCCCTCGTGATGAAGGGACGCGGAAGGGGCGTGGCGAGGCCTCGGGGCAGCCCTTCCGGTTCCCTTGACTGTCCCTAACTGGGGCGCCGGAGTGCCCGACGCCGATCACCCTCGGTCGGAGGACCCCAGGCCGGGGAGGCCGTCGAGGCTGGTGGCGTTCTTCTCGGCCCGGTAGGCCACGACCGCCTCCGGTCCTTTGCTCCTCGCCCAACGCTCGAGCTGGTCGCGTTCCCCGACCAGGTCCAGCAACGGCACGCCGTACCCGCAGGAGTCGCTGATCCGGTCGACGTCCACCACGATGACGGCCCGCACCGCAGCCTGGACGGGGTGCCGGGCGACGACATCGTCGTACTCGGGTGAGCCGGGCAGGCAGACGCGACCCCGGCCGTGCAGCCGCACGATGTTCGGGGGGCCGGTGAAGGCGCACCACATCAGCACGATGCGGCCGTTCTCGCGCAGGTGCGCGATGGTCTCGACGCCGCTGCCGGTGCCGTCGACCCAGGCCACCTGTCGCGGGCCGAGCACCGACAGGCAGTCGAGGCCGCGGGGCGACAGGTTCAGCAGCCCGTCACCGGAAAGCGGGGCGGTGGCGACGAAGAACATCGGCTGCTGCCCGATCCAGGTCCCCAGCGCGTCATCGATGGAGTCGTAGACCTTGCTCATCCTGGAAGGGTAGGGCGAGGTCCACCCGAGAAGTGCTGGGTGGTTCGCCTACGACCGGTCCGGGATGAGGAGCAGCGTGACGAAGCCCGGATCGCTCTCCTTCGCAGCGCGGACGATCTCCTCGGGGCTGGCGTTGTCGGGCAGCCCGGTCGCGAGCGCCCGCACGTCGTACCCCCACGACGTGTACTCCTCGATGACTGCCACTGGATCCTCGCCGACGGCAAAGATCGAGCCTGGGTTGAACTCAGTCAGCACATGCGGTCGGTCCCGCCGCAGCACCGGCAGCAACCCCCGGAGCGCCCGCTGGTCGTAGCCCTCGAGATCGGTCATGACAAGCCGCCAGGCCCTGCCCAGAACCTCCGGGCGACCGCCCAGCGCGACCGCCTCGAGCTCCCCGTCAGCCACCGGCTCGACGCGCGTCGCTCCGCTGTTGCCGTCGGGGGACAGCACGAGCGACAGCCGGGCATCGATGTCCCACGCCGCCGCCGGGAGCACGGCGACGACGTCCTGGAGCTCGCCCGGCAGGTTCACGGCGATGTTGTGGCGCAGCAGCCCGAGGACCTGCGCGGAGGGCTCGACCGCCAGCACGTGGCCGCGCGGCCCGACCAGCCGGGCGGCGCCGAGGACGTGGTAGCCGACGTGGGCGCCGACGTCGAGGAAGGCATCCCCTGGCCGGAGCAACGAGCGGAGCACCGCGGTCTCGGCCGGTTCCCAGTTGCCGTACTCCCGCACCCAGGGGGCGATCACGCTGTCGCGCGCCGGGAGGTGCAGCAGCCCGACATCCGATGGCAGGGCGACCGCGCCTTCGTCGGCCGCCAACGCCGACGACACCTTGCCAACCAGCTCGATCCCTTGGCGGGCAAGCGATTCCAGTGCGGCGGACCGCTGCTCGAACTCGACTCGCAGACGCCCCGTCTCCCGCTCGGCATGCTCGCGCTGGGCCCGCTCCTCCACGAGCCCGACCCGCAGGGCCTCCACCTGGTCGCGGAGTGCGGCGGTCTCATGCTGCCTGTCCGCAGCGAGCTGCTCCACCAGCGCGACCACCTGGCCGATCTGCTGGGCGACGTGCTCGTCGTGGTGGGCCAGGGTCCGGTTGACGCTGCGTCGCACCACCCTGGACACCGCCGGGTAGCGGGACCGCGTGTCGACATCGGGGCGCTGCGCCAGCACCTCGCGCAACGGGTCGCCCGGACGCGCGAGCTGCACGTCCTCCCCGGTCGGCGGCGGCTGGTGGGCGAGCACCCGCTCGCGCACGAAGCTCGCTGTCCGCTCCAGCGGAAACCGCGCGAGCACCGCCTCGCGGCCGCGCTCGCCGAGCGCCCGTGCCCCCTCCGGGTCCTCGTGCACCGACCGCAGGAGGCTCGCCGCCACCTCCAGGTCCGGCGCCGCCCAGGTCGCCGACGTCGGATACGGCGCCGCGGTGGACGGCACCGCCGAGGGCAGGTACGGCACCAGCATCGCCGTACCCGCGTCCATGAAGTCGAGGTTGCCGGAGTAGGCCGTGGCGATGACCGGAGTGCCCAGTGCCATCGCCTCGGCCATCGTCAGGCCGTAGCCCTCGGAGCGGTGCAGCGAGACGTAGCAGTCCACCGAGGCCATCAGCGCGTGGACCTCCTCGACCGCCTCGAAGCCGTCCCGCAGGACGATGTCGGTCCGATCGCCGATGAGGTAGCGCAGACGCTCGCGGTCGGCCGGGAAGCGGTCGCCGTTCACGCTCTTGAGCACCAGGATCGCCTCCCCCGCCGCGAAGGCGCGGGTGAAGGCCTCGATCAGGCCAGCCGGGTTCTTGCGGTCGAGCACCGACATGTGGTCGAAGGCGAACAGGAACACCGTCCCCTCGGGGAGCCCGAGCTCGGCCCGGCTGCGGACCGGCGCCGTCAACGGGAGCACCGGCTCCGGGAAGACGTGGACCGGCACGGGAGAGACCTTCTCCAGCGCCTGCGCTGAGAAGCTGCTCAACGCCCACACCTCGTCGACCAGGTCGAACGCCCCGTGCAGCCCGACAGGGAACTCCTCGACCTCCCAGGCCCAGATGCCGATCGTGGGCCTCCCGGCGAACAGCTCCGGGCCCAGGTCCCGCGCCAGCTGCGGGAGCTGGTCGGCGTTGACGGCGACGATGTTGACGCCATGCAGGGCCTCGCCCGGGGTGACGACGAACGGGTGCTCCTGCCGGTTGACCGTGCGGTCGTAGGCCAGGGCCGTCACCTCCAGCCCCGCTTCGCGACCTGCCTGTACGGCGAAACGACCGATCTGGCCGACCCCCAGCTCCGCTTTGAGGTACCCGATGACGTTGACGCCCAGGACCCCCGCGCCCGAGGACGCCGGCAGCGACGGGCGCGCGGCGTACGGGCGGCGGTCGACGGGGATGCCCAGCTGCTCACCGCCCTCCTCCTCGAGCCAGGCCAGCAGGTGGTCCTCACTGCGGCCGAAGGGGTCGGGGAAGGCCCCCTTCAGGTCTGGCCGGGACACCCAAGCCGCCTCCACGAACCGGGTCAGCCGGGTGTTCGCCCGCGCCGGGGCGTGCAGCCAGTCCAGGTAGGCGGCGGGACCGGCGGCGGCGAACGGGTCCGGCGGGTACGGCGCGTCGCCGCGGTCGGCCGCGAGCAGGGCCTCGCGGTAGAACCGTCGCTCTGCCGCGGTCACCGCGCGCCCGTCTGCTAACCGGGCCCAGCCGTAGCCGTCACCCCCCAGGTCGTGGGCACCGACGGCGCGGAGCGCCTCGGCGTACTCGTCGCAGAGCGCCCGGAGGTCGCCGTGCTCGGAGAGCCGCACCCGCGGCTGGTCGGGTGCGTGCTTGCTGAGCAGCCACGGCGTGTGTGGCCGGTAACCGCTGAAGTGGAAGAAGCGCAGTGGCACACCCGAGGCCATCCAGCCGTCCTCGGTGCGGGCGATAGGGCGGGCGTCGACGTTCCAGTACGCGACGTTGCAGCCCGGGTCGCGCAGCACCTGGTGGGGGAACAGGGACGGCAGCAGGTCGACCCAGCGCTGGTCGGTGAACAGCGACCGGGACTGGTCGCTGATGGCGTCCCGCGCGAGCCGCTCCTGCCACCACCGGAGGAACGGGCGCGAACCCCTGCCGACCGCGATGAAGCCCAGGTTGTACGCACCGGACGCCATGATCTGCGCCTCGGCCGGCTGTAGGCCGTCGCGCGGGAGGGCCGTCAGCAGGTGCGGCGTCAGCACCACTCCGTGCTCGACCGCGAGGTCCTCGACGTACGCCAGGGACCCGTAGACGCAGATGTCCGGGTCGAGGTAGGTGACCGTCTCGGCACCGCGGTCGAGCAGGTGCTGCAGGAGCCATGGCTTCAGGGCGGTGGACAGCTCGGTGACGTCATAGCTCATGGCCATCCGGTGGAGCTCGAGGACGCTGAGGTCAAGGTCCCCCGGCCGCAGGACGTCGAAAGGCTCAGCCTGCGACCTCGGGGTCGGGACACGGCCGGCGTCGACGACCAGGACCGAGATGCGCGCCCCCGGGTGGACGGCCAGGAAGGAAGCTGCCAGGACCCGGGCCATGGGCAGGTAGTTGCCGGCCACGATCGTGCAGGCGTGCATGTGCAGCTCCGTCACTGGGGTATGGGTCGCAGGGATGTGGACAGAGCTGCCGAGTGAGCGCGCGGCGCGCCGGCACCTCCAGGAACCGGAACGACAGCGCCGCGAGCAGGTAGGTCGGCGGGAGGGTCGCGAGCAGGAGCAGGAACGAGTCGATGGACCCGTCCGCCCTCTAAACGGTAGTTCATCATCGCTAAGTCGAAGACGCGTGTTTCAAAAGTAATTCCTTCCGCAGCAAAAAACTTCTCCATCTCCGTGACATCCGCTGTCTGCAAAAGCAGTGGTAATTTTTTTAGAAGAAATGTTCTTTTCATAACTATTTTGTTTAGTGTTTGGGTTATTGAAAACAAATCTACGATAGCTTTCGTAAAGGCTATTTACCGTTTATCAATTTTTACAGAAAGATGTCTGCAATACTTGTTCCGTTAA
>JANOTZ010000116.1:0-1843 GCA_031416735.1 Frankiales bacterium | reverse complement strand
GGTGCTGCTCGCGGATGCGCTGCTCTCGGCGTGCAGAGCGCTTGTCGTACTCCCGCTGCGCGGAAACACCGCCACCGCCTTGCTGCTCTGGGGTCACCTCCACGGCGACAGTGGTGGTCGGCGTGCGTGGATCCGACGGCGTGTTCGGGCCCTTGTGGCACGACAGGCAGTAGGTCCGTCGTTCCGCTGCGTCCCACGCGGCCTTCGTGCCGGCCGCCAGGGGCTTGGCACAGCCCGAGCAGGCGTCGGGTCGTCGCAGGGACAGAACCTTCATGAGCGGCATGATGGCGGACATCCCCGGTCACTGCAGCCGTTCGCGACCGTGACCTCTGCCGAGTCCGACCGTGGGCGCGCGCCCCAAGCGCCGGGGCAGCTCCTGTAGACCCACGCCAACCCTGTCCCGTCGTCACCGGACATCCGCTTCTGCCGCCGAGAGAGCGCTCTGGCAGTGCATAGGTATGCAGTCGCACCCGATCCGATGACGTGCCGCGAAGCCGGTACGCCTCAGCCGCGGGAACTGCGAAGAACGACAGCTCTGCTCGGTCGAGAGCGGCGCCTTCCTTCGGATACGACTCGACGACTGACAGAGGCCGGCCGGTGGCTAGGGCTTGCTGGCCCCAAGCTTCTTGGCTACAGCTTTCTTGGCCTGCTGACTCTTTGGCTTCTCCCGTACCCGCACCCCTTGCGCGGAGCGCTTGACCTCGAAGAGTTCGATCGCGGTCACCAGATCGATCAACTTCGCGTAACCCCAGTTGCGGGAGTCGAAGGCGGGCTCCTGCTTGGCGACATAGCTGCCAACGCCGCCGAGGTCGGCCCAACCGTCGTCGTCCGATGCCGCGTCGACCCCTTCCCGCAGCAGCTTGAGCAACTTAGCGTCGCTGCGGAGCGCTCCTGCGCTCTTGCGCACGGGGGCCCTGGAAACCGGGGCCTTCTCACTGAGACGCTCTGGCTCCTCGGAGCTGCGCAGCACGTCCAGGTACACGAATTTGTCGCACGCTGCCACGAGCGAGCGCGGCGTCCTAGGCTCGCCGAACCCGTATACGGTCTTCCCCGACTCCCGCAGCCTGGAGGCGAGCTTGGTGAAGTCGCTGTCGGAGGAAACCAGGCAGAAGCCGTCCAGGTTCCCGGTGTAGAGCAGATCCATCGCGTCGATGATCAACGCGCTATCGGTGGCGTTCTTGCCGGTGGTGTACGCAAACTGCTGCATCGGCTGGATTGCGTGGGCGTTGATCGCTTCCTTCCAGCCGCGGAGGTTGGGGGTGGTCCAGTCGCCGTACGCCCGCTTGACGGTCGCACTGCCGTACTTCGCGATCTCGCCGAGTAGAGCCCCGATGATCGTGGGAGTGGTGTTGTCGCCGTCGATGAGGACAGCGAGCCTGGTGGAGTCTGGGGCTGAGGCCATGTCCGGAGCGTAAGCCGAAGGGTGCGTCACCGATCCCGGAGCCGGCTACGGCTGGAGCCGTGCCCGACCGCGGATGCGCTCGAAGGCGGCCAGCGACTGCTCGTCGGCGCCTGGCAGCGTGTGCAGGTAGCGCTGCGCCGTGGTGATCTGAGAGTGGCCGAGGCGCTCCATGACGGACCGAAGATCGGCTCCTCCGGGTTAGGAGCCATGACGCATGCGCATGGCGGAGATCGTGGACACGAACGTGGAAATCCAGTCAAGCGACACTCGAGCGCCGGAAGCCAGACCTTCGTCCGGAAGGTGTTGCGAGAAACCGGGCCGGCACCAGCTCGCAGCGTGGAGGGAAACAGCAAGTCGTCGCGGGACAAGCCACGCTCGGCGATATGGGCGCTGATGAGGTCGACCAGAGGCTGACCGACGGTCAGGGTCCGGTGCTGGTCG
>JANOTZ010000115.1:0-2713 GCA_031416735.1 Frankiales bacterium | reverse complement strand
CGACCCGACTCGCTGCCGTCGGCCTGCAGGTACCGCTGCCGTTGGGCACTTCGGCTTCGTTCCCCTCGGACCGAGCGCGAGAGGTCCGGCTGCACGGGCGCCTCGAAGCGGGCGCCGCGGTCGCAGTACAACTCAATCAGTCGTGGCTTCTCCCGTCCTTCCCCGCCTTCGAACCCGACCCCGAGGACCTGCAGTTCCTGCTCGACTCCACGGCGCTGCTGGCTGACGAGGAAGCCGCAAGTTCTGACGAGCCGGGCGACGACAACCTCGGCTCGATGCCATCCACAGCGACGCAAACACCCGACAGGTGATAGCCGGCTACTTGTTGAATGACAGCAGCTCGAGGCCCGGCCAGGCTGACGGTCAGGTGTCGGTGGGGATGCTCCGTAACCGGCTGCCCACTGCTTCATTGGTGTGGCTCGCTAAGGCAGTGCTGACCCACCGACACCGCCCTTGGGTGGAGTGGCTCAAGAGGGGTTTGCTTCGCCTGAAGTAGCGCTGCCCTCCTCCCGCCGAAACGAGCTCGGGAGGCCAGCGATGGTGGCAGTGATGATCGGGATCGATCCGCACAAGCGGAGCAACACGGCTGTCGTACTCGACGGCAAGGAGAAGGTCTTGGGCCGTCGCCGGTTCACCAATGATGGGGCCGGCTACCGCGAGCTCAAGGCGTTCGTGAAGGCCTGGAAGCAGCGGACCTGGGCGGTCGAGGGCGCAGGCGGGGTCGGTCTGAGTCTGGCCCAGCGGTTGGCCATGGAAGGTGAGCTGGTCGTGGACGTCCCGGCGTTCCTGTCCGCCCGGGTCCGGGCCTTGGGCGGCGGCAGCGGACGCAAGACCGACGACATGGACGCGTACGCGGTGGCCGTCGCCGGCCTACGTGGACACGACCTGCAGATCGTCCGCCCGGAAGGATCAGTCGCGGTGTTGAAGATGCTGTCGGACCGGCGCCAACAGCTGGTCGAGCAACGGATCACCGCGGTCAACCGACTGCACGACGTTCTTCAGGATCTGTTGCCTGGTGGGGCATCCACCCGCCTGACCGCCAGCCGAGCCCTCGAGATCCTCGCCACCATTGACCCGCTCGGCGCGGTCGAACGGACTCGCAAGCAGATCGCTCTGGAGCACGCCCAGGACGTCGCTGAGCTCGACGCGAAGGTCAAGGCCGCGGCCAAGCAGATCGAGCTCGCCGTCGCCGATCAGCCCTCACACGTGAACGAGATTTGCGGCATCGGGGCCATCGGCACTGCTCTGATCCTCGGCGAGGTCGGCGACGTCCGAAGGTTCCGCACCAAGCACCACTTCGCCAGCTACACCGGCACCGCACCCATCGACGTCAGCAGCGGCGACCACGACCGGCACCGCCTCAACCGCGGCGGGAACCGGCGGCTCAACTACGCCCTACACGTCGCGGCCCTGGTCCAGATCCGCCACTCCAGCGAGGGGAAGGCCTACTACCTGCGCAAGCGCGCGGAAGGCAAGAAGCCCCTGGAGGCGATGCGCTGCCTCAAGCGGCGACTGTCCGACGTCGTCTTCCACGCCCTACAGGAAGACCTCGCGGAACGGCTGCGGGCGGCGGGCCCGGAAGGACACTCGGGGACGACTCTCACATCCAGCGCGACTGACCTCACCCCGATGGCCAGCTCTTCGGATAAGTCACTAACCGGACCCGCCACCAAGAACGCTACGCCCCACTCTCAGAAGGTAAAAGCCCTCGCTTGACAACAGAGGGGAGCCTTCTCCACCATGCCGAAGGCGGCGCCACCGCTGCCTAGGGATGATTGACTCGGCCTCGTGACGGCTGGATGGAAGACGTTCGACTCACAGAGGGACGGGACGAAGCGATCCGTGCCCATCCAGACCAGGCCGGGCGTGCCTGCGTCCGTGTCTTCCACGCTGACCCAGAGCCTTTCTCGCGTCCCCTGGGCCACCCTCACCCACGCCTACGGTCCAGCGGAGGACGTCCCTGCACTGTTGCTCGCCGTCCGTGTGGGAACGGATGCCATTCGCGATCTCGCCTGGTGGGAACTGTGGGGCAACGTCCACCACCAAGGCACCGTCTACGAGGCGACGGTGTCATCTGTACCCTTCATCGCCGCGATCGCCGCGGATGAAGCACACCCGGACCGTGTCGAAGCCTTGAGCTTCTTGCGGGAGATCGCGATTGGTGATGGAACCCATGCGCCCGCGGTGCACCAGGCGGTTCGGCCCAGGGCTCATGCCCTTGTCGAAGCGTGGGAGCACGAGCCGGAACTGCTCAGGAGGGCGCTGCTCTGGTTGAGCTCCGCCTTCCCCGAGCTGACCGAGGAGCACCCCGGGCTGACCGCTCATCTTCCAGAGGCCCTACAGCCAGCGTGGAACGAACTGCTAGTCGAGCGCCGACTCCACGACGCGGGCGATGACGACGCTCTGGAGTCCATGTACAACGACGACGACGTGATGGACCGGCGGTCTGAACTTGAACAGTGGGCGCTCGCGGGATGGCCGCCCGAGGCCCCACTCGACCGGTAGGTGTCCGCTCAATCGCCTCCGATCACCGGCATATCCCTGATGGAGAGGTGCCGCTGGTCAAGCTCGTCGGGACAGGTGAGTAGGGCCGAGCTATCGCGGTACGAGATGGATCGGACGATGATGACGAGCCGGCTACTTGTTCACCTCGGGCGCTTCCGACGCTCCTATTGATGTCAAGCGGCAATTGCGGGTTCTTGTGGCTGCTCCG
>JANOTZ010000114.1:0-16652 GCA_031416735.1 Frankiales bacterium | reverse complement strand
TCGTCGGGGTCCGACAGGCGCGCCACGTCGGGCACGATGCCGTCCTGCTCGAGGCGCCGGAGCTGGGCGATGCCGTCCTCCCACGACCGCACCAGCCAGGCGTCGTACCGCTTCTCGGTGGGCAGCGGGCGGATCCGCATCGTCACGGAGCTGATCACGCCGAACAGCCCCTCCGAGCCGACGAACAGCTGGAGCAGCGACGGTCCGGCGGCGGTGGCAGCCCCGCGCCCCAGGTGCAAGGGGCCGGCCGGGGTCTCGATGGTGAGCGACAGGACATTGGCGTCGAAGCGGCCATAGCCGGTCGAGGCCTGCCCGGCCGACCGGGTCGCGGCATAGCCACCGATCGTGGCGTGCTCGTAGGACTGGGGGAAGTGCCCGAGCGTGAAACCGCGGGCATTGAGGAGCGCCTCGGCCTCCGGCCCGCGCAGGCCCGGCTCGAGGACGGCAGTGCGGTCGTCCTCGGACAAGGAAACCAGGCGGTCGAGGCGACGCAGGTCGAGGGCGATGACGGCCCGGTGCCCGCCGGTGAGCGGACTCACGCCCCCCACCACGGAGGTGCCGCCACCGAAGGGAACGACGGCGATTCCCAGCGAGGCGCAGGCCCGCAGGATTTCCCCGACCTCGGCGGCGGTCGGCAGCACCACGGCATCGGGGGCCGGGAAGGTGCCGGAGCGCAGCGCGAGCAGGTCCTGGTAGGACCGGCCGGCCGCGCGCACCGCCCGGGACGGGTCGTCCACGAGGACCTCGGCTCCGGTGGCCCGCAGCGCCTCGAGGTCGGTGGCGGAGAGCCGGGAGGCGGGCAGGGTCACCGCGGCCAGCGGGACGGGGGAGGAGCGTGCCCCGCGGCCCACCCGCTTCTCGAGCCAGGCGGCTCCCGTCGGGGGGAGACCGGTGCGGCGGGCGGAGTCGCCCCAACCCGCGTGGACCATGTCGGCAGCCATGCGTACAGTGTGACACATGCCGTCACAACGTCACACACTCTTGGATGCCGCACTCGCGTGCGTCATGGACGTGGGCCTGCGGCGTACGACGCTCGCTGACGTCGCCCGCCGGGCGGGCGTGAGCCGGATGACCGTTTACCGGCAGTTCGAGGACCTCGACACCCTGGTGTCCGCGCTGCTGACCCGCGAGCTGACGACGCTCATCGAGGAGATCGATGCCAGCGTCCGCACCCTGCCGACGGCCCGCGAGCGCCTCGTCGAGGCGGCCGTCCAGGCCGCCGAACGGACCGCCGAGCACCCGCTCTACCGGCGCATCCTCGACCTCGACCCCGAGCTGCTGCTGCCGCTCATCGTCGACCGCTTCGGCTCCACCCAGAAGCTGGCCATGGCATTCATCGCCGGGCAGCTCATCGAGGGTCACGCGGACAACTCGATCCGGGACGTCGACGCCGACACGGCCGCGACCGTGGTGCTGCTCACCGCCCAGTCGTTCGTCTTCAGCGCCCGACTCGTCGACATCGGGGCGATGAAGGAGCTGCGCCACCTGCTCGACGCCTACCTCCGCCAGGACGAGCAGCGATGAACAGCCACCTCAACGCCGCCCGCCGGAGCCGGGAGCTCGACGAGCTGACCTCCTCACCGGTCGACGTGCTCGTGGTGGGCGGTGGCATCACCGGCTGTGGCATCGCCCTCGACGCCGCCAGCCGTGGCCTGTCGGTCGCCCTCGTCGAGAAGGACGACCTCGCCTTCGGCACCAGCCGGTGGAGCAGCAAGCTGGTCCACGGCGGCCTGCGCTATCTCGCGACGGGGGACGTCGCGATCGCGATGGAGTCGGCCACCGAGCGGGGCATTCTGATGACCCGCACCGCCCCCCACCTGCTGCGCGCCCTGCCCATGGTGATCCCGCTCGGCCGCGACCTCGACACGAAGCACAGCCTGCTCGTCGGTGCCGGCTCGCTCGCCGGTGACCTGCTCCGGATGGCTGCGCGGACCCCCCGGGCCACGCTGCCGCGACCACGGCACCTGGGGGTCGCGGAGACCACCCGGCTGCTGCCCGGGGTCCGCCGCGACGGTCTGCGGGGCGGCATGCTGAGCTGGGACGGCCACCTCGAGGATGACGCCCGACTGGTCGTCGCGATCGCCCGCACCGCCGCCGCCCACGGCGCCCGCATCCTCACCAAGATCCGGTACGACGGAAGCACCCTCACCGACACGCTCACCGGCAGATCGCTGACGTACCAGGCAAAGACGGTCGTCAACGCCACCGGAGCCTGGGCCGACACCATCACGCCCGGGGTGAAGCTGCGACCCAGCAAGGGCACCCACATCGTGCTCGACGCAGCGGTGCTCGGTCACCCCACCGGCAGCATGACGGTGCCGGTGCCGGGCGAGGCCAACCGCTATGTCTTCGCCCTCCCGCACGCCGACGGGATCGTCCATGTCGGGCTCACCGACGACCCGCTGGACGGCCCGCTGCCCGAGGTGCCGAAGGCGGAGGAGCATGAGATCGCCTTCTTGCTCGAGACGCTGAGCCGGGGGCTCGAGGTGCCGCTCGTGCGCGGCGACGTCATCGGGTCCTTCGCGGGGGTCCGGCCGCTCATCGCCGGAGTGGAGGGCCGCACCGCGGACCTGTCGCGACGGCACAGCGTCACGTTGGTGGACGGACTGCTCACTGTCCTGGGCGGCAAGCTCACGACGTACCGGAAAATGGCGCAGGACGCGGTCGACCTGCTCACCGACGTGCCGTGCCGCACCGCCGACCTGCCGCTCGTCGGGGCCGGTGCGTGCGGGAGCGACCGGCTCTCCAGGAGATACGGCGACGAGGCCGCGCAGGTCGCCGCGGCCGGGCCCATGACCCCCGTCGCAGACGGGGCGCCGGTGCTCGAGTGCGAGCTGCACTGGGGGATCCGGGCCGAGGGGGCGCTCGATGTCGGTGACCTGCTCGAGCGGCGTACGCGGCTGTCCCTGGTGGACGCCTGGGCGGAGGCGGCCCGACCGACGGTGGAGTCAGTCCTCGCGCAGAGCCGGCACGCGCAGACCTAGGAAGGGCGCGCGTTCCAGGATCGCGGTGCCGGCGCGCTGCACCGCGATCGGGTCGGCGGTGAGCATCCAGAGCCACTGGTCGCCGTCCCGGCGGGCGAGGAAGGCACCCCGTTTCTGCGGGCTCAGGGCGAGCACCGCCCACTCCTCCGAGAGGGCGTCGTCGGGGCGAAGCGGCAGCGTCATGACCTGGTCAGGCTTGATCTGCCGCGGGATGCCCGGCCCGAGGACGAGGACTGAGGCGCGGGCTGCGACGAGCAGCTCGAGGCTGCGCATCAGGCCTTCCGGGACGACCCCCTCGTCGGGGAGCACGACCAGCGCCATCGTGGTGCCCACCATGAGAGCGGAGGTCTCGACGTTGCGGAAGCGGGCCTCCAGGACGGCGCGCGTGGCAGGGGGGCGCACATCGCCCGGGACGGCCGCGGCGGCCCGGCCGTAGACAGACGTGCGGGGGGCCGCCGCCCGCTGGGACACCTGGGGGGCCCTCAGCCGGAGCACGGCAGCACGAAGCTCGAGCACGGGGTCGTCCGGCTCGACGCTCATCCTTTCGGCTTCGGCCGAACAGGCGGGCTCCTTGACCTCCCCCTGTCGTGGTTGTCCTACTGTCACCGTCGTGTCCGAGCGCGTGCCACCCGACTGGCCCGTGGAGGTCCTCCCGCCGCAGGCCTCCGACTGGGAGCGCAGCGCGGTGGCGTGGCTGTTTGACCTGTGCCCCCCGGACTACCGGGCACACGAGGTGCTGCGCCGGCATCCGGTCGTGCTCGCCCGGTTCGCCAAGGGGCACGTCGAGAGTGCGGTGGAGGCGGCGCGGCAGGGGCTCAGGACGTCGCGGGCCGACCTCGGAGGCGTCGTCCCGCCGGATGTGGTCGAGGCCGCGCTCGGGGCCTACGACAGGGAAGGCCGCCGACTGGCCCGCACCGGCAGGCAGATCGCCCTGGTGGAGGCTGCGCTGCGTGGCGAGCGCTGGATCCCTCGCCTCTAGACTGAGGACTCCCACATCCGAGGAGAACGCGCGTGAGCCTGCTGGAGTCCGTGTCCGGACCCGACGACCTCAAACGCCTGACCCCCGCCCAGTTGCCGCTGCTTGCCGCCGAGATCCGCGACTTCATGATCGAGACGGTGTCGCACACCGGCGGTCACCTGGGGCCGTCGCTGGGTGTCGTCGAGATTACCCTGGCGATGCACCGGGTCTTCGACTCCCCTCGCGACAAGATCCTCTGGGACACCGGCCACCAGGCCTACGCCCACAAGCTCGTGACCGGCCGCGCGGCCGGCTTCGCCCGGCTGCGCAAGAAGGGCGGGCTCTCCGGCTACCCGTCGTCGGCGGAGTCCGAGCACGACGTCATCGAGAACTCCCACGCCAGCACGGCGCTGTCCTATGCGGACGGGCTGTCGAAGGCGTTCGCGCTGCGGGGTGAGAAGCGGCACGTCGTCGCACTCGTCGGTGACGGGGCGCTGACCGGTGGCATGTGCTGGGAGGCGCTCAACAACATCGCCGGCTCGCACCTGCCGGTGGTCATCGTGGTCAACGACAACGGCCGGTCCTATGCCCCCACCATCGGTGGGCTGGCCGAGCATCTCGCGGCCCTGCGCACCACCCAGGGCTACGAACGCGCCCTCGGCAAGGTCAAGCAGACCCTCACCCACACGCCGGTAGTGGGCCCCCCGGTCTACACGGCACTGCACGGTCTCAAGCGCGGCATCAAGGACTTCCTGCAGCCCCAGGTGCTCTTCGAGGACTTGGGCCTGAAGTACTACGGCCCGATCGACGGCCATGACGAGCAGGCCATGGAGACGGCGCTGCGCACGGCCCGTGACTTCGGTGGCCCGGTCATCGTGCATGCCGTCACCGTCAAGGGTTTCGGCTACCAGCCGGCCGTCGACGACGACGAGAACGACTGCCTGCACAGCGTCGGTCCGGGCACCGATCCCTTGACAGGCAAGGGATTGGCGGGAGCCCGGTCCTGGACCAACGTGCTGTCCGACGAGATGGTCCGGATCGGTGAGGAGCGCCCCGACGTCGTCGCCCTCACCGCCGCGATGCTCCAACCGGTGGGGCTGCAGAAGTTCTCCGTGGCCTTCCCGGACCGCACCTTCGACGTCGGCATCGCCGAGCAGCACGCGGTCACCTCGGCCGCCGGACTCGCGCTCGGCGGCCTCCATCCCGTCGTCTGCCTCTATGCGACCTTCCTCAACCGCGCCTTCGACCAGACCCTCCTGGACGTCGCCCTGCACAAGCTGCCCGTCACGATCGTGCTCGACCGGGCGGGTGTTACCGGTGAGGACGGCGCCTCGCACAACGGCATGTGGGACCTGTCGATCCTGCAGGTCGTCCCCGGCATCCGGATCGCCGCGCCCCGCGACGGGGCGACCCTGCGCGAGGAGCTCCGCGAGGCGGTCGCCGTCACGGACGGTCCGAGCGTGGTGCGCTTTCCCAAGGGTGCGGTCGGCGACGACCTGCCGGCCCTCGAGCGACGGGGCGTCGTCGACGTCCTCCGGCACGGCACCGACGTGCTCATCGTGGCCGTCGGTCCGATGGCGCGGCTCGCCCTCGAGGTGGCCGACAGGGTCGCCGCGCAGGGGATCTCCGCGACCATCGTCGACCCGCGCTGGGTGACGCCCGTCCCACCCGAGCTGCTGTCGTTGGCCGCCGCGCACCGGCTGGTCGTCACGGTCGAGGACAACGGCCGGGTCGGTGGCGTGGGGTCGGTGCTGAGCCAGGCGCTGCGGGACGCCGACATCGACGTGCCCGCCCGCGACCTCGGCATCCCGCAGCGGTTCCTCGACCACGGCACCCGCGCCGAGGTGAACGCCGAGATCGGCCTCACCGCGCAGGAAGTGGCCCGCAAGGTCGTCGAGATGGTGGCCCGCCTCGAGCCCGAGTTCGAGTCCGACGCGGACCGCGCCCACCGCGACGCCTGAGTTCGGCTAACAAGCCGGATGGGATGGGTCTCGCTCTCTCGAACTGGCGACATCAGCGGCAGGGTGGGTGACCCTCAGCGGCAGGGTGGGTGACCCTCAGCGACGAAGGGTCCGCTGACCTCCTCCGCACGCGGTGCTCCGAGGGCAGCAGTGCGTCACCTCGCGCCTCCTTCACCCGGTCCTCGGCCGGAGGGTCGCGGTGATCTACCTCTTGTTGCCGCGCAGCCGTGCGTGTTGGCGACCACGAGGGGTAGATCGGCCGGAGGGTCGCGGTGATCTACCTCTTGTTGCCGCGCAGCCGTGCGTGTCGGCGACCACGAGGGGAAGATCGCGCGGGAGTCGGGCGGTTAGCCGGACTCGGCGACGCCTGACCGCGGGGGTGGGCTGACTGCGGGGACGGGCTAGCCGCAGAAGGCGCGGTCGGCTCCGGTCGGCGGGGTCGGGTCGTCGCGGGTCTGCATCCAACGGTCCGGCAGCGACACGTCACGCGGGCCGGCCAGGTGTCCCCGGGGTAGGTGCTCCGACCCGGAGGGCAGCGGCGCCGACGGGTCGAGCTGGCCCAGCAGGTCGTCGAGCTCCGCCAGCGAGCCGGCCATCGCCAGCTTGCGGCGCATCTCGCCGCCGGCCGGATAGCCCGTGAGGTACCAGCCGGTGTGCTTACGGAAATCGCGTACGGCGAAACCCTCATCGCCGATCGCCTCGACCAGCAGGCGGGCGTGCCGGGCCATCACCTGGGCGACCTCCCCGAGCAGCGGCGGGCCCTGGACGGGACGGCCGGCGAAGGCGTCGGCGAGGTCGCGGAACAGCCACGGCTTGCCCAGGCATCCGCGCCCGACGACCACGCCGTCGCAGCCGGTCTCGGCCATCATCCGCAGTGCGTCGGGGGCCGCCCAGATGTCGCCGTTGCCCAGGACCGGGATCCCGTGCAGGTGCTCCTTCAGTCGGGTGATCGCCGACCAGTCCGCGCGTCCCGAATAGAGCTGGAAGACGGTCCGGGCGTGCAGCGCGACGGCGGCGGCACCCGCGTCCGCCGCGGCGCTGGCGGCCTCGAGGTAGGTGAGGTTGTCGTCGTCGATGCCCATCCGCATCTTCACGGTGACCGGCACCGACCCGGCGGCCCGGACCGCTGCCTTCACGATGTTGCCGAACAGCACGTGGTGCGCGGGCAGCGCCCCGCCACCTCCGCGCCGGGTGACCTTCGGCGACGGGCAGCCGCTGTTGAGGTCGATGTGGTGCACGCCCAGGTCGACGACACGCTGCACCGCTTCGCTTACCCAGTAAGGGTCTACGCCGTACAGCTGGACCGAACGGATCTCCTCGTCGGGCGCGAACGAGACCATGCCGGAGGTGCGTTCGTTCTTTTCGCAGAGGGCTCGGGCGGAGACCATCTCGCTGACGTAGAGCCCCGCGCCGTAGGACCGGCAGAGCTGCCGGAAGGCCGCGTTGGTGACGCCGGCCATGGGGGCGAGGACAACGGGCGGGTCGACCTCGATCGGCCCGATCTTCAGGACCACAGGTCCACCAGCGACACATCGAGCTCCGCGAGCAACGCGCGCAGCAGGGGGAGTGACAGTCCGATGACGTTGCCCGCGTCGCCGTCGATGCCGGCGAGGAACGGGGCCGACCGGCCGTCGAGGGTGAAGGCACCGGCCACGTGCAGCGGCTCGCCGGTCGCGACGTAGGCCTTGATCTCCTCGTCGGAGGGGTCGCCGAAACGCACGAGGGTCGAGCAGACGTCGGAGGCGACCCGGCCGGTGCGGGTGTCGACCACGCAGTGCCCGGTGAGCAGCTGACCGGAGCGGCCGCGCATTGCCTGCCAGCGCGCCACCGCCTCCTCCTCCGAGGCCGGCTTGCCGAGCATCTGACCGTCGAGCTCGAGCAGCGAGTCACACCCCACGACGAGGGCGTCCTCGGCCTGCACCGCGACCGCCTGGGCCTTGCGTCGAGCCAACTCGAGTACGACGTCGCGGGCCGTTCCGGCCAGGCCGTTCTCGTCGACCCCGCTCACTACGACCTCGGGCGAGAGGCCGGCGTCGCGGAGCAGCCGCAGGCGTGCGGGAGACGCCGAGGCGAGCACGAGACGACGGGAGGGCATGTGCCATTGTGCCAAACCAGCTGGAAGCGGGGGTGCCGTCAGCGGTAGAGGACGTCCTTGAGCCACGGCTCGTCGGTCGCGGGGTCGCGGAGGGCGACCACCGCGGGCCGTCCGCCGTCCACGGCGAGGGTGAGCTCGTCAGCGGTCACGAGCACAGGTCGCGTGAACCCGCGGTCGACGGTGGAGGTGGCGGCCGCTGCTGCCGGGCCGAAGGCGGGGTCGATGAGCCCCAGTTTGGTCCAGCCGCGGCGGCGCATCGGGACCACGACGGCACCCATACCGCCCGCCGCGGTGGCGATCGCGGCGCGCAGGACCCGCGACCCGAGCAGGGTGACCGCATCGCAGTCGCCGACCGGCCGGAGCTGCCCCTTCCGGTCGCGCCGGAGCCGCTCGGCCGCCAGCCCGCCCATCCGGTCGAGGTAGTCCTCGGCCAAGATCCACTCCGCCTCGGCGTCGAGACCGACCGCGTCGAGCAGCGGCGAGGGGAGCAGCACCACGTGGTCGGGGTCTTGCGGGTCGATGTCGACCGCGCCCAGCCCCAGGTCGAGCGCCTGACCCAGGACCCTTCGTCGTACCCAGTCCAGGCCCGGGTGCAGCACGTGGTCGACGGGCAGGCCGACGGGGCGCAGCCGCTCGCGTAGGTCGGGGAGGGCGACGTCACCGGCCCAGCGGCGGGCCAGAAGCCACCGGCCCAGGCGCTCCCGACCGGTGAAGGTCTCGGGGTCGTGTCCCGCGAGGGCCCGGCGGCACTCGCCCCATGAGACCCAGACCGTGGGGGTGCCGGAGAGAGACAGGCCGAGGGCGGTGGGCTCGATGTCGAGGTCGTTCAGCACCGAGACGGCCAGCACGCAGCGACGCAGCTCCATACCGGTCGGCGGTCTCACCTGTTCACGTTATCCAAGGGCGGGCCTCGTGTGTGTCGCCATCTGGGTGACTCCCACTGGGTTGACCCAGATGGCTGAGGTTCATGGTCCTTTCGGATCAACTGTTCGCGAAGTCGTGCGCCGACGCACCTCTGGGCTGCACGCTGCCCTGGATGCGGCCGCAGGGCCCGTGCTCTCGAGGGGGGTGCACGGTCCTTGCGCTTCCGCACCGGACGGGGTCAGCGCAGGATGCGGTCGAGCAGGCGGCGCTCAGCCGGCCAGGCGGCCAGGAGCTTCTCGAGCGGCACCTGCCGGGCGGCGTACCGCAGGAGCAGCACGACGGCGACCACGTCGTCCAGCGGGCCGATGACCGGCAGGAACTCCGGCAGCAGGTCGATGGGCGACAGCACCCAGAGCACCGCGACCAACAGGGCCACCTTGGCGCGGCGGGGGACAGCCGGATCGCCGCGCAAGGTCCGGCAGGTGGTCACGCAGGCGGGTAGGAACTCCGCGACGTCCCGCAGCAGCCCAGGGGGGAGGCGCTTGGCGAACAGCAGCATGGTCAGCACCCCGAGGGCCCACAGCACGAGCATCACTGCGCCCAGGACCAGCAACCGCTCCATGGGCCCCATGGTCCCAGGGACTCGGACGAGGTGGGGTCAGCGCTCCGACTGGTAGTAGACCGACCAGGCGGTCTTGGTGCCGGTCTTGCGGTAGACGCTCATCCCCAGGTGCAGCTTGCCCTTGGCGTCCATCCGCACCATCTCGAACTCCGGTCGGACCTGTTTGCCCTCGAACATCGGCTGCGAGGTGGTGTTGCCCCACGCCACCTTCGGGGTGCTGCCGCGCAGGGTGACCTTGGCCCAGCTGAAGAACCACGGGCTGGTGGTGCTCTGGGTGGCCTTCGCATCGGGGCTGCCGAGCCAGACCACCGAGGCGGTGCCGGCCTTCTTGCCGCCCACGACCCACGGCGCCCAGCCGACCTTGCCGGGGTTGAGGGCGACCGGCTTGGCCCAGGACAGGCCGCGGTCGCGGGAGGAGGTGTAGGAGATCGGGTTGCCCGTGGCCGCCGGTGCCGACCAGACCACGTGCAGCACACCACCGGCGTCCAACCCGATCTGCGGATAGATCGTGGTGGTCTCCTGCGGGATCGTGGCGACCAGGTGCGGCGTCCACGTGGCGCCGCTGTCATGGCTCTGCGTGACCCAGATGGTCTCGGGTGCAGCCTGTACGGCGACTGCGCCTGAGGTGCGGCGCGAATAGACCAGGTACAGGTCCTTCCCTGAGGGGCTGACAACGAAGTTGCCCTCCCAGGTGTAGAGCCCCGAGGCGTCCCCGGTGGTGATGGGTACGGCAGGGGTGAAGGTCTGCCCGAAGTCGGTGGACCGCATGAACCACATCGCCGACGGGGTGCAGCACTGCAGGTCCTGGTAGCTGACGAACAGCTCGCCCTTTTTGCCGCCGACCAGCCAGGGACGGTCGATGACCGGGCTGGTGCCAGCTATCGCCGTACCCGTCCAGGACTCGCCTTTGTCGGTGCTGTGTCCGACGGAAAGGTTGCCGAGCCAGGTGTCGGCGGTGTACATCGTGCCGGCGGCGTCGAAGGCCACGTCGCAGTCGCCGCCCTCGAAGGCGGCCGAGCGGGTGTCGCCCCCGTCCTCGACATTTTCGTAGGCCCACTTCTTGCCACCGTCGTTGCTCAGGTGGAAGTAGGACTGGCCTGTGCCGGTGGCAGGGACGCCCGCGGGCTCGCAGATGAAGGCACGGCGGGAGTTGGTGGGATCGAGGTCGAGCGAGGTCTCCCGGGCGGCCTGGGTGGAGCTGACGAGCACCGGTGGGTTGAACGACGCGGCGGGGGCGGCAGCGTGCCCCGGGAGGGTGAGAGCCGCCGCGGACCCGGTGGCCAGGAGAGTGACGAGGAGACGGGCGCGGGGCATGCAGGGGCTCCTCAGGAGGTCGACTGTGGGCAGTCTTCGGCGCCGACGGCGCGATCCCTGCCTGCGCCGCGACGCGTGGTTACTTCCGGGTGATACCTGCAGATCCTTGCCTTCCTGCTTGATTTATTCGCCGTACGTTTGGATCACATCGACAGGTTCGTCTGGTCGCGGCAGAAGGGATGCGGTCATGCGCAGTGACGCTGTGGAACTGACGCCCGACGCAGCCCGGGCACTGGAAGACGTGCTGCCGCCGCTGCTCGTGGTCGACGACGACGCGGTCTCCCGGATGCTCGCCACGACCTATTTCCAGAAGATGGGGCTCAGGAACCCGGTGGTGGCGCTCGAGGACGGTGAGGTTGCCGTCGACTACCTCAAGGAAGCGGTTGCCGGGACCAAGACCATCCCGGCCCTCGTGCTCCTGGACCTGCACATGCCCCGTCTCCCCGGTCTAGAGGTGCTCACCTGGATCCGGTTGGAGCCGGCCCTCGACGACTGCAAGGTGGTGCTCCTCACCGGGTCGGCCGAGATCCACGAGGTCGAGGCCGCCAAGGACCTGCAGGTCTCCTCCTATCTGGTCAAGCCGATCGGTTTCCGCGCCCTGAGTGAGGTGGTACGCCGGATCGACCAGCCCTGGGCGCTCCTACGCAAGGCCGGCCCGGGGTGACCTCTGCCGCTGACGTGGCGACCGTCGGCCCGGTGCAGCCGGTCATTTCCTGGTCGCGGTGGTGGCCGCTTGGTGCGGGGGCCGCGCTCGTCGCGGGTTACTTCATGGCCGACTCGGACGTGCTGCCGGCCGCCTTCTTCTGCCTGACCTGCGTGGTGGCACTGGTCGCGGTGGTGCAGCGGCTCCGCGAGGATCGCGCCAGCAGGGCGTGGTGGCTGGGCTGCGCGTTCGTCAGCCTCTACCTGGTGGCGTCGGGGCTGTTCCACCTCGGCCCGGCCGTCACGGGGGAGGCGCTGCCCTACCCGTCGCACGCGGACGCTGCCTACCTCGTGTCCTACGCGCTGTTTGTGGCGTTCCTCATCGAGATCGTCCGGGCAGCCGGGATCCACTCGCCAGGCGACCTGTTGGACGCCCTCACCTTCACCTTGTGCGTGGGTGCGCTCCAGGGGGTCCTGCTCCTGGAGCCGATCCTCGAGGCGAGCGATGGATCGCCGGCGGCTGCCCTCACCTCGGTCGGTTATCAGCTCATCGATCTCCTGCTGCTGTACATGGCGGCGACCATGTTCGTCGTCCTGCGCCGGACGGTGGTCAACGCGCTGCTCCTGGGCGCGGTGCTCAGCCAGGTCGTGACCGATGTCTTCTACACCCGGTTGTCCTTGCAGGGGGCCTTCAACCTGGAGCACCCCGTCAACGTCGGCTGGCTGCTCATGCTCACCCTGGTGGCGTTGGCCGCCCTTCAGCCGGTGGAGCGGGAGGGCTCCACCCCTTCCGCGCCGGGCAACATCGGCCTTCGAGGCCGCATCGCAGTGATGCGGGTGGCCGTGCTCCTGCCGCTGGTGGCCCTCGTGGTCGAGGCGCGGAGGGGCGACGCCGCACACACTGTTTTCCTGGCGGTCCTGGCTATCGCCCTCGTGCAGGTGGTCCTCTCGCGGCTGGGCGGACTGATGGTGGACGCCGAGGAGCACCGGAGCATCACCGACCATGTCCGGGTGCTGGCCGCGTCGGTCGAGTCCTCGGCCGACGCGATCGTCAACACCGAGCTCGATGGCACGATCACGCAGTGGAACCGGGCGGCCGAGCTGCTCTACGGCTACCCGTCCGCCGACATGTGCGGTCGGCACCTGTCGGCGATCGTGCCTGATGCGGGTCTTTCGCTGTTCGAGGGGATGCTCGAGCGGGGCGCCCAGGCTGCGGTACGCGAGGTCGCCACCACGCACGCGCGGGTCACGGGGGCCGACGTGCCGGTGTCGGTGACGGTCTCGCCGGTCGTGACCGGCTCGTCGTCCACCAGCTTGTGCTGGATCTTCAGGGACACCTCCACCCGGTTGGCCCTGGAATCCCAGCTCCGGCGGCAGGCGTTCACCGACCCCCTCACCGGGCTCGCCAACCGGGCGATGTTCACCGACGGTCTCCGGCGTGCTCTCCTGCGACGCCAGGAGCCCGGGAACAGGGTCGCTGTGGTGGCGCTCGACCTCGACGGGTTCAAGGCGGTCAACGACGCCCTCGGCCACGCGGCCGGAGACCGCTTGCTCTGCGAGGTGGGAGCGGCCCTCCAGGAAGTGCTGCGGCCGGAGGACACCCTCGCGCGACTGGGCGGTGACGAGTTCGCGGTGATCCTCGACCAGATCGCGGAGGACCGGGTGCTGGAAGTCACTGCCCGGCTCGAGCAGGCCGTTTCCCGGCCGGTGGAGGTCACACCTGCCCGCACCATCGTGCCGCGGGCGAGTGCGGGCGTCTACATCGTCCAGAACGGGGACTCACCGGCGGAGGCACTGCAGAAGGCCGACGTCGCGATGTACCGCGCCAAGTCCCAGGGCGGCGGTTATGCCCTGTTCGACGAGAGCGTCTACACCGAGGCGGTGAGCCGTCACCGGCTCGAGCTGGAGCTCGGGGGAGCGGCCGACCGCGGTGAGCTCGAGCTCCACTACCAGCCGATCGTTGAGCTGCAGACCAACGCCATCGTCGGTGTGGAGGCCCTGGTCCGCTGGCGGCACCCCGAGCACGGGCTCGTCGCGCCGGACCAGTTCATCCCGATCGCCGAGGACAGCGGGCTGATCGTCGTCCTCGGCCGGTGGGTGTTCCGGGAGGCCTGCCGGCAGGCCGTCGAGTGGAACCTGCTCCGCGGACCGCACCGTCGCCTGGAGGTGGGGATCAACTTCTCACCCCTCCAGCTGGCCTTCCCCGACATCGTCCAGGAGGTCATCGACGAGATCGCGGCCAGCGGCATCGACCCGTCCCTGGTCATGATCGAGGTTACCGAGACGGCACTGATGAGGGACACCACCGCGATGATCGCGGTGCTCGACAAGCTGAAGGCCCTCGGCGTCGGCATCGCCCTCGACGACTTCGGCACCGGCTATTCCTCGCTCGGCTACCTGCGCAAGCTGCCCATCGACGTGCTCAAGCTCGACCGGTCCTTCGTCCAGGGGATCGCCACCGCCGAGGATGAGTGGTCGGTGGCGCTGGCCGTCATCAACCTGGCGGCCAGCCTGGGTAAGAAGGTCCTGGCGGAGGGGATCGAGCTGCCCGCCCAGCTGGCGCACCTCCGGGCGTTGGAGTGCACCCTGGGCCAGGGCTACCTGTATTCCCGGCCGGTTCCGGTGTCGGTCTTCGAGCAGGAGTTCCTGCACGTGGACCAGATCGTGCTGGACAAACGCCCGGGCGCCTAGGCTCGCACCATGTCCGAGATGCTGTCCTACACCGACGCGGCGGAGCGGCTGGGGGTCGGCATCGCCGGCGTCAAGCAGCTCGTCGGCGACTACAAGCTGCTGGCCGTCAAGACCGACGCCGGCCTGGCCATCCCCGCGGACGTGCTGGACGGGGACATTCCCGTCAAGCACCTGTCCGGCGTGCTCACCCTGCTCCACGACGCGGGCTACTCCCCGGAGGAGTCCTACACCTGGCTGAACACACCGGACGAGTCGCTGCCCGGCACCCCCCTGCAGGCGTTGCACGAGAACCGCGCCACCGAGGTGAAGCGTCGGGCACAGGCGCTCGCCTTCTGATGCAGCTCACCGTCAACGGTGCCCCGCGCGACGTCGCAGAGGGTACGACGCTCGCCAGCCTCCTCGGACAGCTCGGGTTGCAGGTGGGCTCGGTCGTGGTGGAGCACAACGGCACCGCGCTGCTCCGGTCGGAGGTGCTCGCCGCGTCGTTACAGGACGGCGATGTGCTGGAGCTCGTGAAGGCGGTGGCCGGTGGCTAGCGACGGCTGCGGCTCATGAAGGCGCTGGGCAGGACACTCGCCGAGGCGCGGCTGTATCTGTGCACTCCCTCCCGGCCGGACCTCGCAGACTTCCTCGACGCCGTGCTCGCCGGCGGGGTGGACGTGGTTCAGCTGCGCGAGAAGGGCCTCGAGGCACGCCAGGAGCTCGAGCTGCTGACCGTGGTCCGCGAGGTCGCGGAGCGGCACGGGGCGCTGTGGTCGGTCAACGACCGGGCCGACGTCGCGCACGCCAGCGGTGCGCCGCTGCTGCACCTGGGGCAGGACGATCTGCCCGTCCCCGCGGCTCGGGCCCTGCTGGGCCCCGACGTCCTGATCGGCCGGTCCACCCACGACGTCGCCCAGGTCGAGGCGGCTGCGGTCGAGCCTGGGGTCGACTACTTCTGCGTCGGACCGACCTGGCCCACGCCCACCAAGCCGGGCCGCCACGCACCCGGGCTGGACCTCACCCGGCACACGGCCGCGCTGGGCACCGACCGGCCGTGGTTCGCCATCGGCGGGATCGACCTCGACAACCTCGATGAGGTGCTCGCCGCCGGGGCGACCCGGGTCGTGGTGGTGCGCGCCCTCACCGAGGCCGCCGACCCGCGCGCGGCCGCGGAGGCTTTCAAGGCCCGGCTGTGATGCGGGCTGTGCCGCGGGGCGCGGCTGTGATGCCGGCTGTGAAGGGGGCCCGGCTGTGACCTATGTGTATGTGCTCGCGGCCTGCCTGCTCGGCACTTTGCCGCTCGAGCTGTTCCTCGGGGTCCGGGTCTACCGGCAGTGGCGCCGGCTGCTGCTGACCCTGCTCCCGGTGGCCGCGGTCTTCCTCACCTGGGACGTGCTCGCGGTGCGGGCCGGGCACTGGTCCTTCGACCGCGGGCAGCTGCTCGGGCTGCACCTCGGACGGCTGCCGCTGGAGGAGGTGCTGTTCTTCCTCGTCATCCCGACCTGCGCGGTGCTGGCCCTGGAGGCCGTCCGGCACGTCCGGGGCTGGGACGCATGACCTACACCCTGGCGGCACTGCTCGGCGTCGTGGTCACAGTGCTGCTGGACCTGTTCGTCCTGCGGACGAAACTCCTTGTGCGCAAGGCATTCTGGGTCGCCTACGCCCTGGTGCTCGGCTTCCAGCTGGTGACCAACGGGGTGCTCACCGGCCTCGACGTCGTCACCTACGACCCCGAGGCGATCACCGGGGTGCGGGTGGTGTTCGCTCCGGTCGAGGACCTGCTGTTCGGCTTCGCGCTGGTGGTCCAGACCCTGTCCTGGTGGACCTTCTGGGGTCGCACGCAGGTCAGCGGCGGGCGGCGAGGTAGGCGGGGACGGCGACCCGGGCCCGACGCGCCAGCCCTACGGACACCCGGCGGGTGAGGACGGGAAACCCCTGCCCTTCGATCTCGTCGAGGATTGCGCCGTACAGGGTGAGGGCGGTCTCGACGCAGGGGCGGGAGGTGGGGTGCAGCAGCCGGACGCCTTGCGCGGCGGTGCGGTAGATCTCGCGGGTGCGGGCGATTTCGAAGGCGAGCAGCCGACGGACCCGGCCGTCGAGGACGCGGGCCTCGAGCTGCTCCCGGTTGACGTCGAAGAGCTCGAGGTCCTCCAGCGGCAGGTAGAGCCGGCCGCGGTCGAGGTCCTCGCCGACGTCGCGCAGGAAGTTGGTGAGCTGGAAGGCGATGCCGAGATCGGCGGCATAGGGCGCGGCCACCTCGCGCGGGACGACCGGCTCGAGGACGGGGAGCATCTGCAGGCCGATGACGGCTGCCGAGCCGTGCATGTAGGCCAGCAGGTCGTCATAGGTCTTGTACGACGTGTCGGTGAGGTCGCGGCGCATGGAGCTGAGGAAAGCCTCGACGTGCGCCGTCGGGATCTCCCAGCGGGTCAGGGTGTCGGTGACCGCAGGGGCGATCGGGTGGTCCCAGGAACCGCTCGACAGGGCGGTCAGGGCGGCCGCCTTCTCGCCGTCGGTCGCGGTCGAGCCGGCGTCGTCG
>JANOTZ010000113.1:0-2806 GCA_031416735.1 Frankiales bacterium | reverse complement strand
CCAACGACACTGTCCCGGCGGCAGCGCACGTGCCGACACTGGAAGGTTCCGATGACCGGCCGGACAGCCGCTGCACTATTCCCGAGCAACGAGGATCGACTCGGAAACTGAACGGAGGACCTGTGCTCGACATCACCGCCGTGACCTGGGTCATCACCATCGGCCTGATCCTCGCCCTGCTCGCCGTCGACCTGATCCTGGCGACCGTCCGCCCGCATCGGGTCGGGTTCCGTGAAGCCACCGCGTGGTCGGTGTTCTACATCCTGGTCGCGATCGCCTTCGGCATCTGGTTCACCACCCAGCACGGCGGCGACTTCGGCACCGAGTACTTCGCCGGCTACATCGTCGAGAAGAGCCTCTCGGTCGACAACCTGTTCGTCTTCGTCATCATCATGACCACCTTTGCCGTGCCCGAGGAGCACCAGCACAAGGTGCTCACCTTCGGCATCGCGCTCGCCTTGGCGCTGCGCGCCATCTTCATCGCCCTCGGCGCCACGTTGCTGTCGTTGTTCTCCTTCATGTTCCTGCTGTTCGGGCTGCTCCTGATCTTCACCGCCGTACAGCTGTTCCGGCACCGCGACGAAGACCCCGACGTCGAGGACAACGCCGTGGTCAAGGCTGCTCGCCGGTTGCTGCCGGTCACCGACGAGTACGTGGGCGGCAGGCTCACCACCCGTGTCGGGGGCCGGCGGATGGTGACCCCCCTGCTTATCGTGCTGGTCGCCATCGGCAGCGTTGATCTGCTCTTCGCGCTCGACTCCATTCCGGCCGTGTTCGGCGTCACCGAGGAGCCCTACATCGTCTTCACGGCCAATGCCTTCGCCCTGCTTGGCCTGCGCGCGCTGTTTTTCCTGGTGAAGGGGCTGCTCGACCGGTTGGTGTACCTGTCCACCGGGCTCGCGCTGATCCTGGCGTTCATCGGGGTGAAACTCATCCTGCACTGGGCCCACGTCGACATCGACCCACGAGTCCCCGAGATCCCCACTCCGGTCAGCCTCGTCGTGATCATCACCGTTCTCGCGGTCGTCACCGTGGCGAGCCTGATCAGGACTCGGCACGACCCCACCGCCAAGGCCCACCCCGGATCACTGCGCGCACATCGCACCCAACCGGCCGACACCAGCGGTGATCCATCCCGCTAGACATTGAACCGGTACCCATCTCACGTGCCGAGCCCCGCGTGAGCGGGAGCCTGGGCCACACCCGACCGGTGTCGCGACTTCTTGGCGGAGTGACGCACGCCCATCGGCATGGGTGGTCGTACGGCCGCGCGAATCATGCACCTACCTGAGTGGCTATGCGTCGTCGTCTCCTCGATCAACGCCGCGCCACGGTTCTGACAAGCCGCAGCTGTCGGCGGAGAAGCGTAGATCTTCACCCCCAGGACGCCTGGGAAGGCGCGCGCCGAGCACATCCGTCGTCGGGGTCCTTCAACGGGCAGGAACTGCCCGCTCTGACGGCTGTGGGACCGGGATCAACCTGGCTTCTCCCGTCCGAGCCGAGTGGTGTGACAGCGTTCACCGACATGACGGTGTGGCTCCAGGGTGGCGGTGAGTTCTCGGCGGGCTGCCGGGCCATGGACAAGGCCCTGCTCGAACGCGCGGACGGTCCCGTGGTCGTCACGGCGCTGGCCGCCGAGGTGGGACACGACTATCGCACCGCGTCGGACAACGGGGTCAGCCACTTCCGGGCACTGGGCGCCTCGGAGGTCGTGGCCGCACCCGACGTCCGCGAGGAACGGGTCGATGCGCTGGCGGTGCTGCGCACGGCCCGAGTGCTCGTCCTGCCCGGTGGTTCACCCACGCGGCTGCTGACGGCGTTGACATCCAGCCCAGTCGGCCGGCTCATCGAGGAGCTGCTCGACAACGGCGGCACGGTGATGGGCGCCAGTGCCGGGGCGATGGTGTTGTGCCCCTGGGTGGTCCTGCCCGATCGTCGTGGGCCGGCCGGCCTCGGAATCGCCCGAGGCCTCGGCGTCGGCGTCGTGGCCGACCTGCTCGTCATACCGCATTGGAGTGGTGGGTCGAGCCGAGCAGACTGGCTGCGTGCCATCAAAGAGGGCGTACCCGATGAGGTGCAGGTCGTCGGGATCCCCGAGGAGTCAGGCCTTCTGGTCGAGGGCGGGCAGCTCACCGCCGTCGGGCTGCAGCCGACCTGGCTGGTCGGAGAGGAACGCGACCTCGCCTTGGGAGAGACCTGGAGTCCGGCATGATGAGCACCAGTGAGATCGAGGTGAAATGACGCGAAGCCGCACCGACATCCGGTTGTCCGAAGCCGATCTGCCTCAGTGGACTGGTGTGCTGCCACCGTGGCCGGGCGAGGACGACGACGGTCTATTCGTCCGCCGCACGCCCTGGTCCGGCGGGGAGCCGGCACTGTTCGTGCACGGGCTCGGGGGAGCTTCCACCAACTGGACCGACCTGATGGGGCTGCTGGCCCGGCACGTCGATGGGGCAGCCCTGGACCTCCCGGGCTTCGGACATTCCGCCCCGCCTTCGTCGTACACGCTGGGGACGCATGCGAGGGCGGTGATCGCCCTGCTGGAAAGGCAAAGTCGCGGGCCGGTGCACCTGTTCGGCAACAGCCTCGGTGGGGCGGTCAGCACCCGCGTCGCGTCGCGCCGGCCAGACCTGGTGAAGACCCTCACGCTGGTGTCGCCGGCGCTGCCGTCGCTGCGGCCCCGCATGGGGATGGACCCGCGGCTCCCGCTGATGCTGGTGCCGGGCATGTCGCAGCTGCTGGCCAAGCGGCTGGCGGCGACGAGTCCCGAAGCGCGGGCCCGGGCGGTGCTCGAGATGTGCTTCGG
>JANOTZ010000112.1:0-5081 GCA_031416735.1 Frankiales bacterium | reverse complement strand
GCGCCGGCGGCGACGTTGCGCAGGCCCTCGCGCACGAGCGCCTGGGCGAGCACGGTGGCGGTGGTGGTGCCGTCACCCGCGACGTCGTCGGTCTTCTTGGCGACCTCCTTGACGAGCTCCGCGCCGATCTTCTCGAAGGGGTCCTCGAGCTCGATCTCCTTGGCGATGGAGACACCGTCGTTGGTGATCGTGGGGGCGCCCCACTTCTTCTCCAGCACGACGTTGCGGCCCTTCGGGCCGAGGGTGACCTTGACGGCGTCAGCGAGCTGGTTCATGCCGCGCTCGAGACCGCGGCGGGCCTCTTCGTCGAAGGCGATCAACTTGGCCATGCGTGTTCCTCCCGGTAGGGGTGCTGCCTAGTTCAGGCACACAGTGCGATCTCCACGAGGCGCCCGCGACGGACGACCGGGTTGCCGGTCTCGCCGGGAGATCTGGCACTCAAGGGGTCTGAGTGCTACCCGACATGTTGGCACTCTCCCCCCGAGAGTGCAAGGCCGGGGGGTACGGCGAAAGGGTCGGCCGCGCCGGGTGAGCCCCGGGAACCGGTCGAAACCGCCGCACCATCCGGCCGGGGGCCTGTGACGAACACCCACCATGACCCGGACCGCCACCCCCCGAGCCCGCCGAGCCCTCACCCGCCGGGATGCTGCCCGCCAGACGATGGCGCTCGCCTCCCTCGGCGCCGGCACCATCCACCTCGCGCTCGGCCCGGAGCACATGGCCACCTGGTCCGTCCTCGGCTACGGGTTCTTCGCCAGCGGGGTGCTGCAGCTGTTCCTCGGCGTGAGCCTGTTCAGGTCAGAGAGCCGTCGCCTGCTGGCGCTGGCCTCGGCAAGCTCGCTGGCCCTCATCGGCGTGTGGCTCGTGTCCCGCACCACCGGGCTGCCCGTCGGGCCCCAAGCGGGCCGGGCCGAGGCCTTCGGGCGCGCGGACGTCCTGTGCATCGCCCTCGAGGCCGTCGTCGGGCTGGGGGCACTGGCCCTGCTCCTTCGCCCGCACGCCGGCCGAAGCCCTGCCGACCCGACCCCTGCACGCCGCCTCACCCTGCGAGCCGTCGTCGTCGGCGCGGCCCTGTCTGTCCTGGCGACCACCGGGGTCGCCGTCGCCGCACCGGGACACGAGCACAGCGCCAGCCCAGAACACAGCGACTGCCCGACCTCGCCGGTGCGGTCGGGCGTCGATGACAACCACAACGGGGCCGATGACGCGATCGAGCGCTACTTCGCGTGCCAACTGCACGAGGCCCACCAGGGTCACGACGGGCCCTGAGCGCTCGGCTGACACACAGGCCCGCCGACTGGGCTACTTCCGGGGTGCCGGCCCGAAGTCAGCCTTCACGTCACGGCCGGACAGCTCGCTCGTGAGGGTCGGCTTGGGCCTGCCGGACGCCGCGCTGGCCTGGTCGCCCTCGAGGTTGCTGGCGCGGGCTCTGGCGACGATCGGCAGCGACAGGGTGGCCTTGACGACGGTGACCGTCGTACCGGTGTTCGCCGGGAGATAGAGCAGGCTGTCGTTGCCCGCGAGCTGCACCGCCAGGCGGTGGCCCTTCGGGAGCAGCCAGTCCTGCGGCCACAGGTCGAACGAGAAGGTGCGCTCAGCGTCCTGCGTCACCTGACTGGCACCGCGCGTCACGAGCCGCGAGGAGCCGTCCGGGGCGACGTCGAAGACCAGCGCCACGAGGTTCGCGGGGGCCGGGGTCTGCACGCTGACCCGGACGTCGAGGTGCATCAGACCGGCGAGCCGCACGTCGTACGGCGCCTTCTGCGAGACGCTCCACGTGCCCCCGTCGGGGGTTCTCGCCGAGTTGTTGCCGTCGTCCACGAACGATCCCGTGCGCAGCGGCATCTTGCGCTTCGTGACGTCCGCCGGCGGCCACGCGGCCTCGGTGCGCCACTTGCCGTCACCGTCCTGGATCTCGATGGCCGGCATCTTCTTGAGCGGGAGGCCCTTGAGGTAGTGGTCGAACCAGGCCATCGCCTCGTTCATGAAGCCCTCGCGCCCGACCACCCTCGCCTCGTTGCCGCGGACGTGGTCCCACTGCCCGAGCCATGCGCGTTTCGGGCCACGGAGCTTGCTGTACACCGGGAACACGTTGGTGGGCTTGGTGTTCACATCGTTGAAGCCGTGCGACCACATCGTGGCGACGGTCGACGAGCCCGCCTTCGCGATGATGTCCCGCTCCATCCAGTACGCCGTGCTGTGGTCGGGGTTGGCGGTCTGGGCGGTCTTCTCGGCGTAGCAGTCCGGGCCCGTCGCCGTGCCGGTGAGGGCGTTGACGAACTCCTCGGGGCTGTCGTTGAGGGTCGGCGGCGTCAGGTCGTAGTCGGTGTACAGGCTCGGGGTGGCGTACCAACCCGCGCCGTAGTGCACGCCGTTCTCGAACATCCCGCGGTAGGTCTCGATGAGGGGTGACTGCACGACCACGGCCTTCAGGCCTTTGGGCTTGGCCGCCATCGCCATGACCTGGGTCCAGCCGTCATAACTCTTGCCCCACATGCCGACGTTGCCGGTCGAGAACGACTGCTTCGCCGCCCACTCGACCGCGGCCTTGGCGTCCATCTGCTCACCGTGGCCGCCGAAGTCGTTGCACCCGCCGCTGCTGCCGTAACCCCGGCTGTCGACCATCACGAAGCCGTAGCCGCGCTCGAAGATGCGGCCTTCCTTGATGAGGTCGGCAAAACGGTCCGACGGACCCTCGTTCAGCGGGTCGTAGACCGGGGCGCCTTGGCTGCCGGAGCCGTAGTAGGGGCCGATGCTCACGATCATCGGGTGCTTCTGGCTGGCCTTGCGGTTCTTCGGCAGGAGCACGTCAGCATGCAGCTTGGTGCCGTCGCCGGAGGTGATGTAGGCCTCGGTCCACGTCGCATCGTTCGGGACCGGCGCTGCGGTCGCCGGAGCGACGAGGACCAGACCGGCAACCACGGCAGAGGCGGCGAGCACACGCAACACAGGGGTCATACCGGGGGTTTCGCGGCCGGTTGCGGCATTCCTGCCGAAGGCCACGGATGTGTTTCCCCGAGGACCAGCCCGTAGTGCGGGGCAGGAGTCGGCCGACGGGCGGCGAAACCCTCCAGCACAGCCCCCTTGACCTGGAGTTCCTTCGTGCCCCGTCGCCGCCTTGCCGCCGCCACCCTGCTGCTGACCGCCCTCGGGTCGCTCGTCGTCACCGCCGAAGCCGCACCGAAGGCGAAGGCTCCTACCCAGGCCCCCACGGTCGCCTACCACGGCGCGACGGTGACGAGCACGACCGTCCCGGCGGCCAACCGGAAGATCGCCTACCGGGGCACGCCGCTCCGCTTCGCGGCGACCACCCTCCCCCGCGACACCGCCGAGCCGACCATCGGCGTCACCAAGAACGGCACCGTCTTCGTCCCCGCCGGCGCCTTCGACTCCGGGCTGAACAACCCGGCGTCGAGCTTCCCCCGCACCGTGGTCTACATGTCGCGCGACGGTGGCCGGAGCTTCAAGCCGCTCGACGCGGGCGTCGGAGGCACCGAGGCCAACGAGCTGACCTTCGACCCGTACGTCTACGTCGATCCTGACTTCGGTCGCGCCTTCAACGTCGACCTGCTGCTGGCCGGCACCGCGATCACCTTCACCGACAACCAGGGCGAGTCGTTCGGCACCGGGTTCGCGAACGTCGCGGGGGCCAACGACCACCAGACGCTCGTCACCGGCGTACCGCCCAAGGGCAACCCCCTCCTGACCGCCACCGACCCGGCGTTCCCGAAGATCGTCTACTACTGCGTCAACACGATCGCGCGGATCGCCTGCGCCAACAGCCGCGACGGCGGCCGGACCTACAGCGAGGCCGGCACCTCGCCGTCCCAGGCGGTCGCCACCGATGGCGGCCTCGTCTGCGGGAGCCTGCACGGCCACATCGTCACCGACCGCGACGGCCGGCTGTTCGTCCCGCGCAGCGAGTGCGGAAAGCTCGTCCTCGGCGTCTCCGAGGACGGCGGACTGACCTGGAAGACCCGCACCGTCAGCACGACCCTGGCCAGCGGCGACCCCGACTCCTCCGTGGTGGCCGACAAGCTCGGCAACCTCTACTACACCTGGTACGACGAGAAGTTCCGTCTCCCCTACCTGGTGACGTCCCGGGACCACGGCGTGACGTGGACCCAGCCGCGCATGATCGCGCCCCCCGGCGTCTACGGCGCGAACTTCCCGACGGTCGACGTCGGCGATCCGGGCAAGCTCGCGATCTTCTTCCCCGGCAGCCCCGAGGAGGACGTGAAGGACCAGACCCGCCCGTGGAACTACTACGCCGTGGTCTCGACCGATGCACTGTCCGCCAACCCGACCTTCGTCTCGACCATCACCAACAACCCGAGCGACCCGATCCACCGCGGTGAGTGCGACGGGCGTTGTGGTCGCATCTACGACTTCGTCGACGTCGTCGTGTCCCCGGCCGACTCGGGCCGGATGTGGGCCCCCGGCGTCGACACCTGCATCGGCGAATGCGCGAAGGAGCGGGTGAAGGGCTTCAAGGGCTCCGACCACGGCAAGTCAGGGGCCCGGGTCGGCATCGTCTACCGGCAGGTATCCGGCCCGGCCCTCCGCGGCCCGGCCACGTCGATCACCCAGGACACCCGCCGCTGACCCCGGCTCCCCCCCCCGCCGGCTGCAGCCTTTTCACTGCGTAACGTCTGCTCATCTGGCCATGTCGACCGCCAGGGCGAGCAGACGTAGCGGGATGGAGGGCGGTCGGCCCACAACCGCTGACAACGGCCCAGGTCGCTCAGGTTTCCTGGCCGGCGCCGCTCTTCACAAAGGCGTTGTACGACGGGGCGATGGTGACCGTCGGCACCGAGGTCAGCGCCGTCGCCTCGATCGTCTTGAGCCCGTCGCCGGTGTTGAACAGCACCGTCTCCGCGTCAGGGTCGATGGCTCCGGAGGCGAGCAACTGACGGAGCACCGCGACGGTTACTCCCCCTGCTGTCTCGGCGAACACGCCCTCCGTCGAGGCGAGCAACTGGATGCCTTCGATCACCTCGGCATCGCTCACGTGGCCCATGGCGCCACCAGTCCGCCGTACGACGTCAAGGGCGTAGGGACCGTCGGCGGGGTTGCCGATG
>JANOTZ010000111.1:0-12131 GCA_031416735.1 Frankiales bacterium | reverse complement strand
TTGCTGCTCGGACTGTGCGGTCATGATGCCTCCGTGGGTGAGGTGTCCCAGCATCCGGCTTCGTTGATGAGAGTCCGATGAGACTGCCGGTCAGCCCATGGCCGTAGTTGCCTGGGGGGTGGCTGGCAGGAGCACCCGAATAGCGGCGCCGCCCAGGGTGCTGTCGTTGTCGGCGGTGACCGTTCCACCGAGGTTCGACACCAGGGCCTGGACCAGCGCAAGGCCCAGCCCTGCTCCGCTGGTTCGGGTGCGCGCAACGTCGGCACGGCTGAAGCGTTCGAAGGCTGTGGGCAGGAAGTCCGGCGGGAATCCCGGGCCGTCGTCCTCAACCACAAGACTGACCCGCCCGGGGCCACGCGACGCGCCGTCCAGCCGGCCGGTGCTGACGGTAGAGGCGGTCACCGCAACGGTGCTGGCGTGCGCGGCCGCCGCATTGGCGACCAGGTTTGTCAGGACGCGCTCTAATCGGTCGGGGTCGGTGGGCAAGGTCAGCTCGTCCGGACACTCGATCCGTAGCTCCACGGAGAAGACCCCTTCCACGCGGCTCGCGAAGGTGGCCAGGAACTCCGGGAGGGCCACCACGTGGGTCTGCGGTAGGCGACCGGATCGTTCCCGGGCGAGCGCGAGGAGGTCCTCGGCCAATCGGCTCAACCGTTGTGCTTCGGTCATCGCCGCGCGCAACGACAACTCCACACCTTCGCTGTCGGCGAGGTCCGACAGGGCCAGTTCAATCTCGCCGCGGAGCACCGCCAGGGGCGTGCGCAGCTCGTGCGACGCGTCGTCGACGAAGGCCTGCTCCCGGGCGAAGGCCACCGACAGGCGTGCCAGCATGTCCTGCAAGGTCTGTGCCAGCCGGGTGATTTCGTCGTCACGTCGGCTCGCCGGGATCTGCAACGTAGCGTCGTCACCGGCACTGATCTGCTGTGCTTGTCGGGTGAGGTCATCGACCGGCCGCAGCGCGGCCCGGACGGCGCGCCACAAGGTCACAGCTACCCCTGCGAGCAGGACTGGTGCGACCACAAGCAGCAGCAGCAGAAGCCGATCCAGCGCGTTGCGCTGTTGCTCCACGGAAACTGCGACGGCCAGCACCTTGCCGTCTGGGAGGCAGTGTGCGAGCACGCGGACCGGTCGGGTTCGGGTTCCGCTAGCGAGCCGGATCGTTGACCGGAGGAGCACATCGCCACCCGGGCAGCGAATCTCCGCATCCGCGGGAAGCAGCGACGTGCCTGCTCGCACCGTTCCCGCGGAGGCCAGGACAGCGCCGTCGCGCCCATAAAGCTGCGCCAGCTCTTCGCCCTCCACCTCGCTCGGCCCAAGTTGGCTGATCTCCGTTTGCAGCTCCCCCGCCCGGATACGCAGCGAGTTGTCGACGGCAGCATCGAGCTGGTGTGAGAAGACGACGAACACACCGAGCAGCACCACTGTCAACACGACGGCGGTCGCACCCGTCGCCAGCAGCGTGAGTCGTACCGTGAGCGACCCCCAGCGAGACCCGCGAGCTGGCGGCGAGGTTGCCGGTGGCCGAGGCGTCATGTGCACGACGGTACGAGACATCCCCGCCTTCTGGATGGTCGCGGCGCTTCCCGCGAACTCTCATGAACCTCTCACCAGCGCCAAGACAAGGTTCGAGCCAACGCGGACCGACCAGGGACCGCGGCGACTCAGGGAGACCCGTCATGAAGTCCCACACCGCACAGCCCACCGACAAGGCCGACTCATCGACCAGGACGGCCCGCCAGGCCGGCACCGGCACCTCGCCGAGCAACCGCCGTCCGGTGTCGGCCCGAAGGCCTGCTGTGATGGACCAGGCAGGCCGTCGGGGAGCCGGGGTTACCGAGCCGGGCAATCGGCTAGGAAGCACCCTGCCGAGACTGCCACGGGTCACTGCGCGAACCGTCGTCGAGGGACTTCTGACACCGCTGCCTGATGCCAGCTGGCCGGCCTGCCTGCAGGTGCGGCACGACGGGCATCTGCAGGTAGGTACGCTCCGACTGGCCGAGCTGGCCGAGATCGTCGGTACGCCGTTCATCCTCGGTGACCCGCAGCCCGACCCGGCCACCCGCGACGACGACCCCGGCGACCACGACCCGGTGCACCCAGTACTCGTCATGAACGCGAGCTCGCCCGTGGACTGCCCAGCGCCGCGGCAAGCGTTGCGCGACGGGAAGCTGCTGTTGGTACCGCTCCCGATGCTGCCGCGGTCCGCAGAACGACCCCGCCCAAGACTCGAACAGCTGCTCAGCCTGTAGACGAAGAATCGCCCACAACGCTCGACTCGCCCTGGCTGCCGGGGCGGAGACGATTCAGGTGCGTCGCGCGCTCGTGATCGTGACCGGACGCCCGTAGTCGGCCGTGGCGATGCGCTCAGCCTTGCCCTGAATCGACGACGTTCGATCTTGAGGTGGCAGCAGGCCCACCAGGTTGGAGCCGCTGAACAGCAAGGCCCGGAGCCGGCCGCGATCCGTCAGGCCCCAAACGGCCGTTCGACCGTCGGGCAGGTCTATGACGACCACCGCGCTGCCGACGCGTCTCTCCACCCGTGCGGCTGCGCCCTGAGCGACCAGGAGCGCGCAGATCTGTTGCGCGCAAGAGCGCGCAGATCTGTTGCGCGCAAGAGCGCCTCATCGTCGGCCCGCCCCCAAGCCGGCAAGCAGCCCGAAGGTCACCCTTCGAATCAGCGGGAATGTGCTCGGGCACGGAACTCCTCCTCGACCACCGATCAGGTGGTCATGACACCTCCGGGCAGGTGTGAGGAGGCTGAGGACCGCTGAGAACCCTGGCTCAACGACACCGGGGCAGCAACAGGCCAGGGGCAGGAGGTCGGTGTGGACGCAGCCGTCAGAGAGGGTGTGGCGAGGTGTCGGGGCCGATGTCGTGGCCGGGCACACCGCCCAGACGCGAAACGAGGATCCGGTCGGCGGTGAACACGACGCTCAGCCACAGGGCCGCGAGGGTCCAGGATCCCGCGACGTCACTGAGCCAGTGGTAGCCCAGGTACAGCCGGGACGTGGCGACGGCGGCCGCGAGAGTCAGAAGCCCGGTGACGGCATAGGTCCGTGATCGCCAACCAGGCAGCCGATGCGCGGCGATGTACGCCAGCGTCCCGTACAGCACCAGTGAACTGAGTGAATGGCCCGAGGGGAACGAGAAGCCCGATTCGGCCCCGTCGATCGCCAAGGGGAGCGAGGGGCGGTTCCGGGAGACGACCAGCTTTACAGCGCCAGTGATGACACCGCTGCCCAGGACTGCGACGCCGACAAGAAGGGCGGCGCGTCGGTCGCGTCGCCACCACCAGGCAACGAGCAGCGCGGTGACCGCGAGGACGAACGGCACGCCGCCCAAGAAAGTGACGACGCGGGCGATGGTGGTCGCCTCGTCGTCGCGGTGCTCGGCGAAGAACCTCAGCACCGGACGGTCGAGACCGGCGATGCCGTCGCCGTCGAGCACGTCTTCCAGAACGACCGCGAAGGCCCCGCCCGCCCCCACAGCAAGCAGCAGTCCAGCGGTAAGGGTCAGGCCCAGAGCTTTCCTGGGGTCGAAGCGCTGCAACACGAACGCGAACGGTCGGTCGAACCGGCGTCGCAGCATCGGTAACGGGGGGACCGAACCGGCACGCTGCAGTAACGCCCGCCAACCACCGGGGTGCCGTGCGATGGCCCGCGCCACCAGCAGGACGACGACGACGACGATGCCGGTCGCGCCGACGAGCAGGCTCGCCTGACCGAACAGTTTCTCGACGCGCTTGTACTGGGCACCGGCGGCATACCCGACGAGCACGATGGTGCTCGCCCACAGCAACCCTCCGATGGCGTTCCACACCAGGAACCGTCGGTAGGGCATACGGCCCATCCCGGCCAGGCTCGGGACGAGGGCACGCAGCAGCCCCACCCACCGACCAAGCAGCACAGCTGGACCGCCGCGGCGCTCCAGGAAGCGTTCCCCCTTGTCCCAGCGCTCCTCGCCGACGACTCGGCCGAGCCGACTGCGCTTGAGGGCCGGACCGCCGCGCCTCCCGATCTCATAGCCGATGCTGTCTCCGACGATGGCCGCGACAACGGCGACGGTGATCATCACCGGCAGGCTCACCCGGCCCTGGCTGGCCAGCACACCACCCAGCAGCAACGCTGCCTCGCCCGGCAGGAACAGGCCAACGAACGCTGCCGCCTCGCCGGCCGCCAGACCACCGACCAGCGCGTAGGCGGGGACTCCCGACAGCGACAGAATGCTGTTGACGATACGACTCACGGCCGCAGCACCCACGTCCCGACGGCCGCTGGTGGCCGTCGGCAACAGGTGGACACCGACGCCGAGCTGGTCGGTAGCAGCGAGACAGCAAGGATCGGCACACCCCGAGCATGCCAGGAGCAAGCGAGGTGCGGCGAGGCCCACCGCGGCTCGCTTCTCAGCGTCCCCACAGCGTCGCCGTGCCGAACTACTCCTCATGCTGCCCGTCCCTGCCCGCTCCGCAACCGACAGTCGGGCAACCCCCCCCGTCGGGGACGGCTGCTTCTCGTGGTCGCGGTCGTCGCGACCATGGCCGCGTTGGCCGGTCTTCTCTGGTGGGGTCGGATCCCGGCCGGGCGGTCGCTGAACGGTGGGCTGCCAGCTTCCGCCGGCACGGTGGCGGCGCCTGAGGCAGCGGCGACCGATTCGCCGCTGCTGCGGCTGGCAGTCGCTGGCGACGTCGGCACGGCCGATGTCCAGGAAACGCGCGACTGCGACGGCGATGACGCGCCGCGGTGGGGTTCGAGGCTGGGACGGGCTGCTGCTGCTCGGCGACAACATCTATGACGATGGCAACCCTGCTCGAGCCGGGCCGGCAGTCCTGCAACCTTTCGCTGAGGTGCTCCGCGATGGAACGCCGCTGCTCGCGGCGCTCGGCAACCACGACGCCGACTCCGGATATGGCCCCGCGCAGCTGAGGGCGCTGCGACAGCCCGGACGGACAAATACGCCCGCAACCGCTCACCGGCACCGCGCGCCCATCAACTCGTCAGCAGGTCACCCGACGGTGGATCCGGGTTACCGATGCCGAATGGTGCGAGGGCGGCGCCGGCAACCTTCGGGTTAGCTGGTCGGCGGGCGTTCAGGCGAGAAGGGCCGGGCCGTCGACCTGTGGGGCGACTACCCGGTTGCGCCCAGTGGCCTTCGCCTCATACAGGGCTCGGTCGGCGGCGTGCACTAGCGCGGTCGGGATGAGGAACGCGTCGCCGTAGCAGCCGATGCTGACGGTGACGGTGAGTTCCTCACCGCCGGTGCCGGCCGCGATTGGTGCGTCGCAGATGGCGCGCCGAATACGCTCTGCCACGGCGGTTGCCTCGGCAGGAGGGGTGAGTGAAGGAGCACGAGAAACTCCTCACCGCCCCAACGTCCGACGCTGTCGTCGTCCCGGGCACATCCGCGGATGCGTTCTGCGACAGTCCGCAGTACATCGTCGCCCGCGCCGTGCCCGAATGTGTCGTTGACCAACTTGAAGTGATCGATGTCTATGAGCAGGATGGACAGGGCGCTCTGCTGTTCGCGAGCGCGGTGGTGTTCGCGCGTCAGCAGCTGATCGAGGCGACGGCGGCTGTGCAAACCGGTGAGACTGTCACGATGGGCGAACGCATCAAGCCGCGCATTGGCCACACGCAACTCTCGGCGCTCATCACGCAGGCGCAGACTGAGCCAAACGGCAAAGAGTGCGGTCACGATCAGCATGAACAGACCAGCCCACTGCCAGGCGTTTCTTCTGTGCGTAGGGGCGAGCAGCGACGCCTCCGGGACCGCGGTCACTAATCGCCAGGGGGTGCCCGCGACCGCGCTGTGGGCGACGAATCGACTACTGGCGTCCCTGGTTTGACCGCGCTTCAGCGCCCCGGCGATCAGGGGTTCCCGGTCAGCGAGCAGGACCGAACTGCGGGCGGAGCCTGAGGCGGCCACGACGGCACCGTGCTCGTCGATGATGAACGCCTGAAAGCCGCGAAGGCTCGAGATGCCTTTCAGGTAGTCGTGCAGTGGTGTGGTTGCCACCGCGTAGGAACCGCTGAGCACTCGGCGGCCGTGCGGGGTGTCGTAGGGGGTAGCGAACGCAACGACCGGCACACCTTTGGTGGCAGAGGGCACGACGTTGGATACAGCCCGCTGGCCCTCGACGGCCGCGCGTAGATGCGCGTACTCATTGCCGATCGGCCGGCCCAGCATCGCCACAGCTGGAGGCTCCGCGGCCAAGAGCCGCCCCTCCGCGTCAAGCACAATTGCAGCTTCGAAGCCGAAAGCATCAAGCACCTGTGTGAGTCGCTGGTCCAAAGCGTTCGACAGGTTGCGACTGGCGACGCGGTTTTCACGCTCCAGCAGCTGTGATGCGAAGGTCGCAACGAATTCGGCGGACAGCGCCGAGCGCGCGGCGAGGCGATCGCGCAGCGTCTGGTCCGCCTGATTCTGGGTCCGAATCAGGCCGGCCGTTGCCAAAGCCCCCAAGCCGAGCACGACGAGATAGCCGACCAGCCTCGAGAGGCCGACCGACCTCGTCCGTCCCCGTTGAGTAGGGCTTCGGCGCCGCTCCTTCGCTGTCACCGAGCCGCTCGTCGTGGGCGTCAGGCGGACCAAGACGCGAAGCCAACTCGTGGCGCACCTGCCCTTTTCTCCCATGGGTGGGCACCGTCTCAATTTCGCGCAGCGATCAAGCGGAGCTTGACTGTCGCGCGCCCGCGCCCAGTCGAGTCTCACTATACGCATGTGACAGGGGGTCATCGGGAGGCAACACCAGCGATGCGTCGACGATCGTCGCGGCCCAGCAAGGTGCCGAGTGGGGCAGGACATAGCGCGTGCATCCCATCGCGGGCGGGGCCTATTCGGCCGGAAGCGGGCGCGTGAAGTGTGCGGCGGCGGACAACCAGAAGTCGCGTTTCGAAGGGTCACTTCTCCTGAGGCGCTTGCCAGCATCAGGTGCTGTTGGCTAGGGCCCTCTCGTCCAACCTGGAGGCGTCGGCTCAGCCGCCGGTGCCGACCATCCGATAGCCGACGCCGCGGACGGTGTCGATGCTGTGTCGGCCGAAGGGGGCGTTGATCTTCTTTCGGAGGTATCCGACGTAGACCTCGACGAGGTTGTCGTCGCGGTCGTAGTTGGTGTCCCAGACGTTCTCGAGAATCTCGTTCTTGCTGAGTACCTGGTCGCGGTGGCGCATGAAGAAGTGGAGGGAGAGCGAACTCGCGCGGGGTGAGGCTCAGCGCCACGGCACCGCGGGCGGCGCGGTGTGCGGAGGGATCGAGGGTGAGGTCCCCGGCGTGCAGCACCGCGGGTCGCGCAGGGGCACCGCGGCGAACGAGCGCCCGCAGCCGGGCGACCAGGACGACGTAGGAGAACGGCTTGGTGAGGTAGTCGTCAGCACCGATGTCGAAGGCGTCGGCCTCGTCGTACTCGCCGTCCTTGGCGGTGAGCATCAGCACGGGTGTCCACACGGAGGCGCGTCGCATCTCTTGGCAGATCCGGTAGCCGCTGAGGCCGGGCAGCATGATGTCCAGGACGATGACGTCGTAGGTGCCGGTGGTGGCTTTGAACAGGCCTTCCTGCCCTTCGTGAGCGAGCTCGACCTGGAAGCCCTCGGCGGCCAGGCCTCGGCATGTCGTCCGCCGATCTCGACCTCATCGTCACCGATCAGTTCGGCGGGGTGGTGGCCACCTCCGCGAGGCGCGGCAAGGAGAGTGAACTGGTCCGCATCGACGCACCAGCAGGCCGGTACTTCGCTGTTGTCAGCCCTTATGGTCAAGGCCCGGGTGGCACCCCGTACCGCCTGAAGTTCACCTACGTGCAGCGAGGCAAGGGATGAGCCTGAGATGAGGCAACGCAGCAGGGGAGGGCCGCACACCGCGGTTGTCGTGCTCGCGTTGTTGACCGCGACCGCCTGTGGTCCGGGACCAGCGGGTCGGGTCGGCGCGGATGGCTCGCCGAAGTGCCCCACCGACGAGCAGATCGATCAGATGTCCAGCGAGGAGCTCAACGCGATCCCTCGTGAGTGTGATGAGTCGATGACACCTCCTCCCGACATGCCTGGTGTTCGGGCTGGGGACGGCGATGACAGCAACGGCCGTCCCATCCCGGGTTTGGTGCAGGTCTTCGACGAGCCGGGCGTGCCCTCCCCAGGGCAGATCGATCGGCCGGGCGACCACGACTTCGTCGGCGTGCAGTGGCCTGGCGGGACGATGCACTCGTCGGTTACCCCGGCCGGAAGGGGCCTGCGCGTTGCGGTCGTAGACCTCGAGGGGGATGTCGTCAGCAGCAGCGACGGGAAGCCGCTCGAGGGGCTTGACGAGGTACGCGGGGCGCTGCCGCGGGGGCGGTACCTCGTGTCGGTGTACTCGTTGAGCAAAGACCCGTCCGAAAACCTCCTCTACTCGGTGACCCCACGACTGGTGAAGCGGTAACTGGCGGGTGTGCCTCGGACGCCTGACTGCCAGCTGTCCACAGTCCGGTATGGACGGGTTTGCCACCAAGGTCTAGCGTGCGCCCGATGACGGGGGGTGGAGGCAGTCGAGTGTCAAAAGCCTAATGAAAGCGTTAGGTTTTGACGGAGGTGAATGGGGTGACGGTCAAGGATGCGCTCTGGGAGCTGGCGGTGGAGCAGTACGGCTACGGTGATGATGATCTTCAAGGCCTACTCGTCTTCCCAGCGACCTCCCGCCCTGACGGCAGACCACCCGACTTCGCGCGGCGCGACCGAGGGTGGGTAGCGCTCCCCTCTGTTGTCAAGAGGGGACTTTCACCCTCCGGGGACGGGGCGTAGCGTGTTTGGCGGCGGGTCCGGTTAGTGACTTATCCGAAGAGCTGACCGTCGGGGTGAGGTCAGTCACGCTGGATGTGAGAGTCGTCCCCGAGTGTCCTTCCGGGCCCGCCCCCTGCAGCCGCTCCGCGAGGTCTTGCTGAAGGGCGTGGAAGACGACGTCGGACAGTCGGCGCTTCAGGCAGCGCATCGCCTCGAGGGGCTTCTTGCCCTCGGCACGCTTGCGCAGGTAGTAGTCCTGTCCCGGTCCGGGGAAGCGGATCTGGACGAGCGCGGCGACGTGCAGGGCGTAGTTGAGGCGCCGGGTTCCCGCCGCGGTTGAGACGGTGCCGGTCCTGGTCGCCGCTGCTCACGTCGATCGGGGCGGTGCCGGTGTAGCTGGCGTAGTGGTGCTTGGACTTGAACCGTCGGACGTCGCCGGTCTCACCGAGGATGAGCCCTGTCCCGACGGCTCCGATCCCGAAGACGTCGTTGACGTGCGAGGGCCGCTCGGTGACTGCGAGCTTGATCTGCTGGGCCAACGCCTTGGTCTTCGCGTCGAGCTCGGCGACGTCCTGGGCGTGCTGCTCCGCGATCAACTTCCGGGTGCGCGTCACCGCATCGGTGGGGTGGACCTCGGCCAGGATCTGCAACGCCTTGCTGGCGGTCAGACGCTTGGATGCCCCACCAGGTAGGAGATCCTGCAGCACATCGTGCAAGCGGTTGACCGCGGCGATCCGCTGCTCGACGAGCTGCTGACGTCGGTCGCTGAGCAGCTTCAGTACCGCGACGTCGTCCTCGGGCAGGACGACCTGCAGGTCGTGTCCGCGCAGCCCAGCGACTGCGACGGCGTAGGCGTCGGACTCATCGGTCTTGCGTCCGCTGCCGCCACCGAGGGCCCGGACGCGAGCGGACAGGAACGCCGGGACGTCCAGCACGCGCTCGTGTTCCATCGCCAGTCGCTGGGCCAAGCTCAGCCCGACACCGCGGGCACCTTCGACCGCCCAGGTGCGCTGTTTCCAAGGACGAGCGAAGGCCTTCAGCTCCTTGAAGCCGGCGCTGTCGTTGGTGAAGCGCTGCCGAGCCAGGACCTTCTCGTTCGGGTCGAGCACGACCGCGGTGTTGCTCCGCTTGTGCGGATCGATCCCGATCATCACTGCCACCATCACGGATCTCCCAGCTCATAGGGAAGGGAGGAGGGCAGCGCTACTTCAGGCGAAGCAAACCCCTCTTGGGCCACTCCACCCAAGGGCGGTGTCGGTGAGTCGGCACTGCGTTAGTGAGCCACACCAGAACAGCAGTGGGCAGCCGCTTACGGAGCATCCCCACCGACACCTGACCGTCAGCCTGGCCAGGCCTCGGGCTGCTGTCATTCAACAAGTAGCCGCCTACTTCATGTCGAGGAGGAAGTCCCGCAGCGCCATCGCGTCGTGTTCGCGCTCCAGGTAGGCGAAGAAGGTGTCCGCCTCACTGTCGAACTCCACGCGAGCCAACAAGCCAGGATCGACCTTCTTGAGATCCCGTTTCACCCTGTTCTCAGCGACGTGGTTCGACCTCACCCCAAGGCGGTCGGCAAGTCCGTCGTCACGCACCGACCACGGCTCGTCATCATCCAGGCGGTACACCTCCGGCCCCTCCGCAGGAGGGACCTCGCGTCCTTGGTATCCAAACGCCCTGCAACTCCGCGACGCCGGGGGCAGGGATCACTTCCTCGAAAGATCGCAACAACTCGCGGTGCAGACGCCGCTTTCGGAAGCCACCAAGCATGAGACGAGGCTAGCTGCCGCGCCTCGGGAGCCCGGCAGTGGAGAACGCCTGCGCTTTCACCGAGCTCGTTGCCGAGATAGTCCGTCACTACTTGCTCCGGCCCGAGCGGCGCTCGGGCCGCGTGTGGGTGGCCAGCTGGCTCGGGGTGATCTACCGCTTCAGCCGACGATCGGCAAGCTCCGAACCGCGAGGCGCGTCGGGCTGAGAGACACGACCGCACCGGTTTGCAGATCTGCCAAGACCGCGGGCAGGTTCTCGGTGAGAAGCCTCTGGTGCTCGGGCCACTGCAGCTCCGCCACGTGCCGCAGCAGGACGACGGAAGGTCCGACACTTCCTCTCGCCGCGAGAAGCATCGAGAAATCGCTGTCGGCGGTGATCACCACGTCGCCGTCTTCCGCGGCACGGTCGAAGATCTCGACGTCGGAGGCTCCCAGAAGGCCGATCTCGTCGACGTGACGGACGGCGTACCCGGCTTCGACCAAGCCCGTGACCAGTCGTGGCGAGAGGTTCGCATCGAGCAGGAACCTCACGCCGGTCGGGCGATCGGCACCTCGCGCTGGTTCACGATGGCCGCGGCGTACTCCAAGGCGGCAGTGACGTCCTCCCGCTCGAGGTAGGGGTAGTCGCCCAACAGCTCATCAACTGTCCGCCCGGCAGCGAGCTGGCCGAGCACCATGCTCACCGTCACGCGCAGCCCACGGATGCAAGGAACCCCACCCATCTGCGCGGGGTCGACGGTCACGCGGTCGAGGGACATGCTCCGATGATGACACGGCACGCCCCGGAAGGCCCCCGACCAGGCTTGCTCAAGCGTCGATCGCATTGACCTCAACAGAGCGCGAGCGCCGACACCGCGAAGAGAGCCTGCTACCCGGACAGGTGGCGTACACCCGAGCCCTCGTTTGAGCCGGTGGCGACGAGGTCGGCCGTGAGCTGGTGGCGTGCAGCGATGTCCTGGGCGATCCGCTCAACAGTCATGTCGTGCCGCTCGGCGGCCGCGCGTGCGTAGATCAGGAGGGCGCAGACGGCGTACGTCCAGAGTCGGGTCTGCCACCAGCCGGCGTCGTTGAGCAGATCGGGCTCGACGCCACCGCGCATGGCGGCCGCGGCGTACAGGGCGTACTGACTACTGCGGTGCTCGGTGCGGCCGCGAAACTGAACCTCGGGCAGGTATCGCTCGCGAAGGCCTTCATAGGCCAACCGGTCCGTGCCAGCCGGGGTAGCCAGTTCCAGAGCGGCTACCGCAAGCTCCAGGATCGCCACGTCCGGGGTGAACCAGTGCGGCACCTCGCTGGGCGCCACAGCCTGGGTGAGGCCATCGAGGTCCTCGCCCCGCACCATAGCTCCCAGGATCGCGAGTTGCGCCTGCCGGTGAAGCACGTCATGAGGGACCCGCTGCTTCTTCGTCATGACCGCCAGTCTCCTCGCGCGAGCGTAAGACGACCAGCCCAGCCGGCCGATGGATCACCGGCATATCCCGGCTACTCCACAGGATTACCGGCATATCCCGCGACGCAGCATCCGGAAAGTTTGCCGTTCAGAAATAGCAGGCGTTCCTCACCTCACAGGAACCGCGTGCGGTGGAGTGCGTGATGGGCCGCGCTGCCCTAGGCTCGCCGAGAGGGG
>JANOTZ010000110.1:0-1951 GCA_031416735.1 Frankiales bacterium | reverse complement strand
ACGGCCTCAAACCACCGAGCCGCGGTTGACCTGCTCGCGACGGTCCCCAACTCGGACACGCTCGTCGAGGACCTCGAGGTCTGCATCTCACGCAAGCGGGACCTCAACTACTCGGTTGAGACCTTCACCGAGCGCGACGTCATCGAAGTCATCGATGCTGCGGAGCGGCTCGGTGACACCGCCAAGGAGCGTCTGAAGAAACACGGCCTCTCCCCATGATCGAGGGCGACAGCGCACGGTCACAACATGTTCGCGAAGACCACCCCGCCGGGATCTTCATCGCGCCCGGTGAGCTGGGCGTTGCCTGACCGATGCCGACGAGCCGCTGATCTCTTGGACGAGATCGGGCGTGAGGGCCGTTGACCGAGGACCCGGGGCACCCAACAGCCTGAGCGTCGTACCGGCGCTCTGACAGACTGGCCCCATGCTTCGTTGGCTCACTGCAGGGGAATCCCACGGCCCCGCCCTTGTGGCGGTGCTCGAGGGACTCCCCGCCGGCGTTTCCGTGACCTCCCACGACCTCGCCCACGACCTGGCCCGGCGGCGGCTCGGCCACGGCCGCGGCGCCCGGATGGCCTTCGAGCAGGACCAGGTGAGCTTCCTCGGAGGCGTACGCCACGGACTCACCCAGGGCGGCCCCGTCGCGATCACGGTCGGCAACACCGAGTGGCCCAAGTGGGAGACGGTGATGGCTCCCGACCCGGTCGACCCGGCACTCCTCAAGGACCAACAACGCAACGCCCCCCTCACCAGGCCCCGCCCCGGCCACGCCGACCTGGTCGGCATGCAGAAGTACGCCTTCGACGACGCCCGCCCCGTCCTGGAACGCGCGTCCGCACGGGAGACTGCCGCCCGCGTCGCTCTTGGCACCGTCGCCAAGCACTTCCTGAAGCAGGCCTACGGCGTCGAGGTCCTGAGCCACGTCGTCAGCATCGGCAGCCAGTCCGTCGCCGAAGGCACCCCGCTGCCCACCCCCGCCGACCTCGCCCAGATCGATGCCAGCCCCGTACGCGTCTTCGACCCCGAGGCCGACGCACGCCTCATCGCCGAGGTCGACGCAGCCAAGATGGACGGCGACACCCTCGGCGGCATCGTCGAGGTACTCGTCTACGGCCTCCCGCCCGGCCTCGGCAGCCACGTCCACTGGGACCGCCGCATCGACGCCAAGCTCGCCGCCGCCCTCATGGGCATCCAGGCCATCAAGGGCGTCGAGGTCGGTGACGGCTTCGACGTCGCCCGCCAACGCGGCAGCCAGGTCATGGACGAGATCGTGTACGGCGAAAGCGGCCTCACCCGCACCAGTGGCCGCCTCGGTGGGACCGAGGGGGGCATGACCTCCGGCGAGGTCCTCCGGGTCCGGGCCGCGATGAAGCCGATCAGCACCATCCCGCGGGCCCTGCGGTCCATCGACACGGCCACCGGGGAGGCGGCCGTCGCCCACAACCAGCGCAGCGACGTCTGCGCCGTACCCGCTGCTGGGGTTGTTGCCGAGGCGATGGTGGCGCTGGTCCTGGCCGACGCGGCGCTGGAGAAGTTCGGCGGCGACTCGGTCGAGGAGACCCGTCGCAACTGCGAGAGCTACCTCAAGTCCCTCACGATCCGTTGACCCCCCCGAGGCTGGTGCTCGTCGGGCCCCCCGGGTCGGGCAAGACCACCGTGGGCCGGCTCGTCGCCGACCGGCTCGGCCTGGCGTTCCGCGACACCGACGCTGACATCGAAGCCACCGCCGGCAAGACGATCGCCGAGATCTTCTACGACGAGGGTGAGGACCATTTCCGCACCCTCGAGCGGGCAGCGGTCACAGCAGCCCTGGAGACCCACGAGGGCGTGCTCTCGCTGGGCGGGGGAGCCGTCCTGGACCCGGCCACCCGCGAGCTGCTCGACGGGCACACGGTGGTCTTCCTCAGTGTGGGCCTGTCCGATGCGGTCAAGCGGGTCGGGCTCGGCAGCG
>JANOTZ010000109.1:0-2145 GCA_031416735.1 Frankiales bacterium | reverse complement strand
CGCGGCATCACGGTCATCGCAGCACTCCCTGGTCGTCGTCCTCATCGTCCCACCCTGGTGCACCCGCGTCACCCGTGGAGGGCCTCGCCTCGATCTGTGGACTCGCCGCGGCACGTGATCGTGGGCACGCTGTCCCACCCCAGCCGACGAGCGCCGCCGCTGCGTTGCCTGCTTACGTCTGCTCCCTAGGACACGTCTGACGCGTGGCCGGAGCAGACGTGAGGGAGCCCGGCCGGCCAGCGCACCCGTAGCGTCTGCTCGGGCGGGCGGCTGACATGGCCAACTGAGCAGACGCAAGGGTTGGCGGACCCCTGACCCACTGCGACGGGACGCGCGGTGGATCAGGCGCGCAGGTTGCGGGTCACGTCCTGCCGCGCGAGGAGCTGGTCGTCGGGCGGGTACTCCACGTGCTCCAGGGTGAGCCCGTGCGGCGGCGCCACCACGACCCCGGACGCACGCACCTGCAGGGCCAGCAGCGAGGCCGGCCACTCGACCGGCTGCCGGCCCTCGCCGACCGCGATCAGCGCGCCCATCAGCGACCGGACCATCGAGTGGCAGAAGGCGTCGGCCTGCACGGTGGCGACCAGCACCCCGTCGTCCGACCGCTCCCAGTCCAGCCGCAGCAGCGTGCGTCGCGTGGTGGCTCCCTCACGGCGACGGCAGTACGCCGCGAAGTCACGCAGCCCGACCAGGCCGGCCGATGCCTCGGTCAGCGCCGACAGGTCCAGCGGCCGCGGCCACACCAGGGTGTCGTGCCGCCGGAGCGGATCCACCGAGGCTGGGGTGTCCGCGATCCGGTACAGGTAGGTGCGGGAGACCCCGCAGAACCGTGCGTCGAAGCCCTCGGGTGCCCGGGACACGCGACGGACCGAGATGTCGTGCGGCAGCAGGCCGTTCAGCCGGCGCAGCAGCAGCCGGTCGTCGGCGAGGTCCTCGGGAAGGTCGATGTGCGCGACCTGACCGCGGGCATGTACGCCGGCATCGGTGCGGCCCGCCACGGTGAAGCGCGGCAGGTCCTCGCGCTGGGTGATGCGGGCCAGCGCCGTCTCGAGCTCGCCCTGCACGGTCCGCTGGTCGCGCTGCGCTGCCCAGCCCGCGAAGTCGGTCCCGTCGTACGACAGGTCCAGCCGCAGGCGCACGTCAGTCATCGCCCCACCCGCCCGTTCAGAGCACTGCGGGAATGTCGGTCTGGGCGAAGTCGTCGCCCTTGAACAGCAAGGGTTCGCCGAGAGAGCGCGCCAAGGCGTAGGCGAAGCAGTCCCCGAAGTTCAGGGCCGCTGGGTGTCGCCCCCTACCGAACCGGCGCCACGCCTCCACGGCGAGCCGGACCTGGTCTTCGTCGACAGGGAGGATGCGGATCCGCACCTGTTCGATGAGGAGCTGAAGATCCCGCGCGGCCTCGGCCCCCTGCCGTGCCTCGACGACCATGGCCGTTTCGACGGCGTTGGCGGCCGACAGTTGGGGCGCGCCTTCGCTGTCGAGCAGGGCCGTCACGTAGCGCTCCGCGTCGGGCTCACCGAGCACGATGGCGACCAGGGCCGACGTGTCCGCCACCAGGCTCACCGGGGCAGGCCGTCGGGGCCATAGCCGAGGATGTCGGCCTCAGCGCGATCGTCGAGGCTCGCCCGAGCACGGCCTCGCTCAACGATCTGCGTCAGGCGATCGACGTCGTCGGGCTCGCGGCGTTGGTGGCGGATGCGGGCCAGCCGCTCCTCGATGGCCACCTTCGCGGCGACGGTGATCGACTCCCCCGTTGCCGCGGCCAACTCGCGGGCCAGGCGGTCAGTGGCGGGGTCCTTGATGTTGAGCGCCATGATGGAACATTAGCATCAGCCTTTCTTCCTTGCCGGCAAGAACAGTGCCTTCCGCCGGCCGCGCACCAACCACGCACGGAACCCAACAGAACTGGGAACTCGACTCGCTACCTATAACTTCTTTCCTTTTTCGTTATAGGTGGGGCAGGTGGATCCCCAGAACTTTGTCGCGCCGGAGTGGGGCCGGGCCGTGCCGACACACGGGATTGCGCCCTACGTCGCCTTCGTCCCTGCAGATCTTCCCAGGAGCCTCGCGCTCGACAGCACGACCGTCATGTTCCTGTCCGAGGCCGACGCCGCCCTCGGGCGACTGGCGGGCGCCGGACGACTG
>JANOTZ010000108.1:0-42559 GCA_031416735.1 Frankiales bacterium | reverse complement strand
GCGCCGGTGACCATGTCCTTCACCTTCGGACCGGACAGATATTCGGCGCCACCGGTGCTGACCTGCACGATGCCGTCGCTGCCCGCGTCGACGAAGCCCTGCAGCGCCGCGTTGAGGGTCTGCGAGCTCGTCACATTGATCGCGGGGTAGGCGAACCGGCCTGCCTTCGCCCGGTCGAGCATGTCGGCATAGATCTCGGGAGTGGCGATCGGCATGGTTCATGCTCCTTCACAGCGGTACGGCGGTAGTCCCGAGTTTGCCAGACGGCCGGCCACCAGTGCCCGGGCGCCTGACCTGCACGTGCGTCCCCCTCTATGAATTGTCGGATTCGGCCACGGACCCGGGCGCAGGTCTGGCATCCTTTCCGCGTTGCGTGCACGGAGCACGTATCCCCCCGACAGGAGCACGATGCACCCCCGATCCCGTACCGGGGCGGTCCTCACGGCCGCCCTCTTCGCCACCGTCCTCACCCCCCTGCTTCCCGTAGCAACCGCCTCCGCCGTCGCCGCGCAGACCGAGGTGGCCGTGTTCGTCGCGGACATGGACAGCGACGGCAGCTATGGCGTCTACCGCCGCGAGACCCCCGACGCCAGCGCCAGGGCGCTGATCGCCGAGTCCGACCTCCGCGACGTCAACGACGTGTCGGTCTCCGCAGACGGGTCCCGTTTCGTCGCGGTCGAGACCAGCTACACGGCCGCTGGGGTCCCCCTGCGCGAGCGGTTGGTCGTGCGTGACATCAGCGGCCAGGTGGTGCGCGTCGTCGAAGACCTCGACGCGAACGGCTCCGATGTCAACTCCGCGCCGGCGCTGTCCCCCGACGGCTCGACGGTGGTGTTCACAAGGGCGCGTCTCGGCGCCTCGGTCACGGTGGCCATCCGCAAGGCGCAGGTTGCCTCAGGAGTGTCCGCGCAGGTCGCCGTGAACTACGCCAGCCCGGTCTTCCTCAACGCCACCACGCTGCTGGTGCGCAGCACCGACGCGGCCTCCGCGGGTGAGTACCGCACCCTGTCGATCAACGGCGGCACCGCGGACCTCCTGCTGGGCAACGACCTGAGCGCGGACGCCGGCTACGCGACGGTCTCCTCGGACGGCACCCAGCTGGCCTGGGTCTTCGCCACCTCGGCGGAAACCGCCCCGGCACTGACCACCGACATCCAGGTGGCGTCCCTGAGCGTGTCCGGCATTACCGCCACGGTCGGCCCGCACACGACGATCGCCAACGGTCTCGCCAACATGAGCCCGGCCTTCTCCCGCGACGGCACGAAGGTGTTCTTCACGAAGTACGACGGTGACCTCGGCGACGGCGACATCTGGTCGGTCCCGACCGCGGGTGGAACGGCCGCGGTGACCCCGGCCACGGCAGGCGACGAGACCACCGTCGCCATCGGGGCGCTCGACACCGTCGCGCCGGCCGGCGTGACCGCCGACCAGGCGTTCACGCTGAACGGCACCTCGGCCACCGTGCGCTGGACGGCGCCGGCTGCGGAGGCGGACACCGCCGGCGTACTGCTCCTTCGCACCCAGCGCGACACCGGCACCACCAAGCAGGTCTTCATCAACGCACCGGCCACCTCCCTGGTGGACACCGGACTGATCGTCGGCAAGACCTACGACTACGTGCTGTGGTCCAAGGACCGGTCCGGAAACGCCGGCCCGCCCGCCGGCCGCTCACTCACTGCCGTCGGGGCGCTCGCCACCTTCGCTGACCCCACCTCCAAGGTCACCACCCGGGCCCCGTTCCTGGTGAGCTTCGCCACCGCCGCCCCGGCCGGGGTGCTGTTCACCGCTGACTACACGATCAACGGCGGTGGCTACCGCGCCTGGATCGTCGACAAGCCCGGTGCCACCCGCACCTTCGGCGCAGCCACCACGGGTGCCAGTGCCACCACCAGCACCCCGGGCCAGACCTACCGGTTCCGGGTCAGTGCCAAGGACGCCTACGGCAACGGCACCGCGCAGGTGCTCAGCGGCAAGTCGGTCGTGCCCTTCGACCAGACCAGGGCCGCGCTGTCCGGCGGCACGAACGTCGCCCGGGGCGACGCCTGGCTCGGCAGCCTGCGCATCCTGAGCGCCGCCGGCCACTACGCCCGCGTGACCATCACGGGCGACCGCTTCCAGGTGATCGGGGAGCGCTGCCCGTCCTGCGGCATCGTCGACATCTACGACGGCAGCACCCGCATCGGGTCGGTCGACACCCGCGCCGCCTCCCGCCAGCCGCGCACGGTGCTCTACACCCGCACCTGGACGATGGTGGGCAACCACACCCTCACCCTCAAGCCGCGGGGGACGGCCGGCCGGCCGAACATCGTGCTCGACGGCTTCGCCGTACGCCGCTAGAGAAAGCCTGCGAAGGGCGTGGTAGCAATGCGGGCAAGCCCCTCTACGAAGGACTCCCGTGACCAGGACCGCCCGCTCCAGCACTGTCGTCCTTGTTGTCCTGCTGACCGCTGGCGGCCTGGTTCACACCAGGCCGGCAGTGGCGGGGCCCACCTCGACGACCAGCAACGAGATCGTCTACACGGCAACGGGTCCCAGCGGTTCGAGCATCGTGCTGCGCGATCTGCAGACCAAGGCGCAGAGCTCGCCGCTGCATGTCTCGGCGACGACGAGTTTCGACACCCCTGAGCTGTCTCCGACCGGCGACAAAGTCGTGGCGTCCTACGACAACGTGAGCGACACGACCGAGACCTTCGGCATCACCGTGGTCAACCGTGGTGGGATCGGGCGGGTCAACCTCACCGCGCTCGACCTGTTCACCGACAGTGCCTTCGACATCGAGCCGACGTTCTCCCCCGACGGCAACACCGTGCTGTTCACCCGCGTCACCGCCGTGGACATCGACGACCCGACGACCTACACCTACGCGCTGTGGACCGTCCCGACCGCAGGTGGCGCGGCCACCGCGTTGCCGGGTGGCACCGACGGGTTCGCCGGCACCTACAAGCCGGGCGACGCCGGCACCATCGCCTTCTCGCGGTCCGCCGACCCGGAGACGGGCATCGGCCCGTTGACCGTGCTCTCCGGTGGGACCCCGACCAGCCTCGGGGTGGACGGCCGCTATCCGAAGTACTCCCCCTCAGGGAGCACCCTCGCCTACAGCACCTCGGTCAGCGCCACCGTCGACCGGCTCGCCACCGTCGCGGCCACCGGTGGCACCGCGACGGTCTTCCCGTCCGCCCTCACCGGCAGCAGCTTCGTCGGGGTGTCCGGCTGGCTGCCCGACGGCGAGAGCATCCTGTTCGAGCTGTCGAGCTCCCGCGGGTTCGAGTTGTGGGCTGTCGATGCCCGCGGCACCCGTGCCGGGATCGTCCTCGCCGCGACTGCCACCAGTGACGCCAGCGGCGGCTATGTGAACGGTCCCGCTCCCACCACCGTGGTCGCGGATCCGGCGAGCACGACGTTCGTGCCGGTGAGCCCGACCCGGCTGCTCGACACCCGCACGACCAACGGCGGCCACCTCGGCAAGGTCGCGGCCGGCGAGGCGCTGACGCTGCAGGTCAGCGGCAGGACTCTCGACGGTGGCGGCACCGTCCCCAACGCCAGCGCGGTCGTCCTCAACGTGACCGCCGCCTCCGGGACCGCGGCGACGGTGGTCCGCGTCTTCCCGGCACCGGCCAGCCCGCTCCCGACGGCCAGCAACCTCAACACCACCAAGGCCGGCCAGATCCGCGCCAACCACGTGACCGTGAAGCTGGGGTCGGGCCCCAGCGACGAGGGCAAGGTGGTGCTCTACAACGGCTCCGGGCAGGTGCACCTGATCGCCGACATCGCCGGCTACTACGTCACCGGAGCCGCTAACCAGCGCTTCGGGTCGCTCGAGCCAGGCCGCATCCTCGACACCCGCAACGGCACCGGAGCGCCCGCTGCCCCGGTGGGCCAGGGCGGTTTCGTCGACCTCGACGTCGTCGGGAGCCTGCCGCTGTCCGGTGGCGGCACGTCCGTCGTACCAGGCGATGCCACGGCCGTCGTGCTGAACGTGACCGGCACCGCGGCGACGGCACCCACCAACATCAGGGCGTTCCCCACCCCTGCGTCCGGCGCCGCGACGCCCCTCATCAGCAACCTCAACCTGGCCAAGGGCGAGACCGCACCCAACCTGGTGACCGTCACGGTCGGGGACGGCGGTCGCGTCCGGCTGTTCAACGCGGCCGGCAGCGTGCACCTGATCGCCGACCTCGCCGGCTACTACTCGCCGTCGGCCACCGGCGGCTATGTCCCTGTCGTACCGGTGCGCTTCCTCGACAGCCGCGACGGCACCGGGGCCGCGCCCATCACGACGAGCGCGGGCGGCTTCATCGACCTGCTGGTCCGCGGCACCCGGGGCCTGCCCACCGACGCCCTCGGCGTGGTGCTCAACCTGACGGGCACGTCCACGACGGCGCCGACCTTCGTCGTCGCCTACCCGTCCACCAGCGCGAAGCCGACCGCCAGCAACCTCAACCTGGTGACGGGGGACAGCCGCGCTAACGCGGTGGTCGCGCTGCCGGGCAGCACCGGCCGGCTCCGGATCGGCAACAACGCCGGGGCGGTTCACCTGATCGCCGACCTGGCCGGCTACTTCGTCGCGCTGCCGTAGCCAGCTGCCCCCGTCGGCCCTGCCTTCCGTCGGCAGCTGCCCGGGTAGGCCCTGTCCTCCGTCGACGCGGGGCCGTGTCCAACAACCCAGGTAGGTTGGCGGCGTGAGCGCCACCCTTTCCGCCCTGCCCGCGATCCTCGACGGCCAACAGCTGGTCGAGAACTACGGCCTGGCACTGCTGCTGTTCATCGTCTTCGCCGAGACCGGCCTGCTGCTCGGGTTCTTCCTGCCCGGTGACTCGCTGCTGTTCGCCGCCGGCTTCGCGGCCTCAGGGGGCATCCCCGGCGTCGACACCCCACCGGTGGCGCTGGTGTGCCTGCTCATGACGGTGGTCGCGATCGTCGGCGCCCAGACCGGTTTCCTGATCGGTCACAAGGCTGGGCCGCCGCTCTTCCAGCGCCCCGACAGCCGGATGTTCAAGAAGAAGTACGTCGACAAGGCCGAGGAGGTCCTGGGCCACTACGGACCGGCGAAGGCCATCGTGATCGCGCGCTTCGTGCCGATCGTGCGGACCTTCATCAACCCGCTCGCAGGCGCCCTGCACGTGCCGGCCCGGACGTTCCTGCTGTGGAACGTCGTGGGCGCCGTGCTGTGGGGCACCGGCGTGGTCCTGCTCGGCTACTACCTCGGGCAGGTCCACTTCATCGGCAAGAACCTGGAGGTCTTCGCCGTGCTCGTGGTGGTGATCTCGGTGCTGCCGATCGCGTTCGAGATCCGCAAGCAGCGCAAGCGCACCGACACCGACACCTGAAACGGACCGCCGGCGCCGACAACTGAAACGGACCGCCGGCGCCGCCAGTGGGTCTTCGCCCGCCGGGCTTCCCTTCTCCTCGCCGATCGAGCGCCTACCGCTCACGCTCAGCACCCCCCTGCAAACCCCTTTCCTTCCGGCCACCAGAAGGGAAGCTGCGCCAGTAGGCCACGGTGCGGGTGGGCAGGGGTGCGGGTGGGCAGGAGTGCGGGTGGCCAGGAGTGCGGGTGGCCAGGAGTGCGGGTGGCCAGGAGTGCGGGTGGCCAGGAGTGCGGGTGGCCAGGAGTGCGGACAAGCGCGGGCGCGGATGCGGATGCGGTCGGTCGTCAGCTCGCGGCCTGTCTACGGCAGCCGTCAGCTCGCGGCCTGTGTACGGCAGCCGTCAGCTCGCGGCCTGTGTACGGCAGCCGTCAGCTCGCGGCCTGTGTACGGCGGAGTGCGTCCGCGACGGTCGTCGTCACGAACCGAACCCGAGGGTCCAGCGTCTTGCCGGATCCCTGAACCATGCCGCGACGGATTTTCGCGTCCAGCCTGCCGTTCGGACGCCAGGCGGTGTCCCAGTCCCATCGGACCACCTCGAGGCCGACGTCCTCCAGCGTCTCCTCCCGCAGCTTCTCGGCATAGAAGCCGTCAGCTCCGTCGTACTTGCTACGGCCGTCGTCCTCGCCGACCAGGTTCCAACCGCGCCACAGCTTGTCGACCCGGGCCAGAAGTCGCTGTCCTAGCCAGATCTCCACCTGGAGTTCGGGCGCGGGCAACCCGCAATCGGCGATCGCGACTCTGGAGATCGACTCGAGGGGGCTCTCGCTCAGTCCGTCGGCGAACTGCGCCATCCGCATCGCTTGGGGACCCCCCGGCCACCTGACGCTCCGGCCGGCGCACGCGAGCAGTACTGCCCGGTCCAGGCCTCGACGTAGGGCGGCATCCGCCACCACGACAGCACTGCGGAACGACTCATGCCTCCCGAGGTCGACCGCAGTCCGCGCGAGCGACGTGCACTGCAGGCCAACGCCTTGTCGGATGTCAGACGCGGGCAAGCCAGCGATGCGTTCATGCCGCGAGGTGGCTCGGGTGCCAGGTCTGACCTTGTCATGCGCCAGTTGCGGTTGCTGAGGCTGCTTGCCGAGGTAGGGGAGGTCGTGGGCGAGGACGGCAGACCGACGAGCCGCCGCCCACCCGGGCCCGAGCACCAGCAGCCGGGCGCGCACTTCGCACAGGTGTCGAAGGCGGGCGTCCATGCCGTCCCAGAGGGCTCTGTCCACGTAGACACCACGGGCAACGCGGTGCCAGGTGCCGCTGCGCACCTGCGCCTCGATGGCAGCCTTCGTCCACCCGGCCGCGCGGGCTTGGGCATTGGTGAACTCGCCACCCTGAGCGGAGGCCACGGCTGCGAGCCGCAGCTCGGGGCGAAGTTGTCGGTCCTCAGCCATGACGCGAAGGGTGCCAAGTTCCCATCGCATGCGGTCGAGGTTGTCCACAACCTCGGCCGCTCCCCTCGAGTGCGGTCGAGTACCAGCGACTCGAGCCGTCGACCGCCAGAGCACCGACCGCCAAAGCACCGACCGCCAGAGCACCGACCGCCCGAGCCGCCGCGCTAGCCGCCGACTGCGCCGCCGACCACTTGCGCAACCGCCCCTGAGCCTCCGGCCGAGAGGAACAGCCTCCCCTGAGCAGACGCTTCCCTTCCCTTATCCGAGCGGCGACCCCCGACGCACGCTCACGAAAGGGGGCTCCACGGCCTTCCCTTCCGGCGGCCGGAAGGGAGGGCCCCACCCCAGGTGGTCAGGGGACCAGGGAAGGCCGGCCCCAGGGATCAGGCCCCAGAAAATGAGGGCCCCAGGGGTCCGGGCCCCAGGAGATGGGGGCCCCAGGGGTCAGGGCCCCAGGAGATGAGGGCCCCAGGGGTCAGGGCCCCAGGAGATCAGGGGGTTACGTGAACTCGACCTTGACGGGGGCGCGGACGTCCGGGTCGTCGGTCTCGAAGTACTCCGCCCTCTCGACGTGGAACGCCGACGCCACGATCGAGGACGGGAACGCCTCGACCCGAGTGTTGAGCGACCGCACGTTGCCGTTGTAGAACCGGCGGCCGGCAGCGATCCGGTCCTCGGTCTCGGCGAGCTGCTCCTGGAGCTGCTGGAACGGTCCGGCCGCCTTCAGGTCCGGGTAGGCCTCGGCCACGGCGAACAGCCCGCGGAGCGTCCCGCCGAGCTTGCTCTCGGCGGCGGCCTGGGCAGCCGGCGACCCGGTCGTCGCGACGGCCACGTTGCGGGCCTCGACGACGGAGGAGAGCACGGTGCGCTCGTGCGCGGCGTAGCCCTTCACGGTCTCGACCAGGTTGGGGACGAGCTCGTGCCGACGGGTCAGCTCGACGTCGATCTGCCGCCACGACTCCTGCACCAGGTTGCGCTGCCGGACGAACCGGTTGTAGCTGATGATCACGGCCAGGGCCACCAGGGCGATCGCGCCGAGGACGACGTACAGAGCAGTCACGGGGTTTCCTTCAGGTCGGACCAGACGAAGTCGGGGATGCCGTCGAGCACGCAGGCAAGCGCGTCCAGCCGGGCGAGGAGCTCGGCCGGACCGTGCCGGCCGGACTCCCAGCACAGGGCATCGGAGCCGGCCAGGCGCAGGTGCAGGGCCGGACGGCCCAACAGTGCCTCCATCGTGCGCGGCGGCAGCACGTCGTAGGCGAATTTCGGGTTGTCGGACCGGACCCGGTAGCGACGGTTGAAGTCCTCGCTCTCGAGCTCGATGTCTTGCATTCCAAGGGCTGTGCCGAGCCGGCCGAACATGCTCTCCGGAGTCAACTCGACCTCCGGCACGTAGCCGCCGAGGGCCAGGCCGCAGAGCGCGAAGCTGTGCGTGTGGGTGGTGCGGTGCCCCTTCGAGTCGGTGCTGTGCGTCTCGTAGGAGTAGTCGAAAGCCACCATCGACCAGCTCCGCCACTGCCCCTGCAGGACGTTCTGCGCCTTGCGGTTGTCGCCCTCGTCGAACGGCTCCCCGGCGAACCGCGTCGCCCAGTTGTCGTCGCGTGCCAGGTAGGTCCAGCCCTGCCCGGCGGCGAACTGCTGCAGCAGCTCGCGCCGCTTCTTGGCCTGCACATAGCTGAACCACGCGAAGGCGCCCATCGCCAGGCCGGCGAGGACGAACAGGAAGATCGGTTCCACACCCAGACGGTACGGCGAAAGCTGGCCCGTGCGGGCTACGCCAGGCCGAGATCGGTGAGGGAGTAGGCAAACCGGTAGGGAACGCCCTCCGCCTCGATCTTCTCGCCCGCGCCGGTGGCCCGGTCGGCGATGGTCGCGACCCCGACCGGGATGGCGCCGGCCGCACGTACCGCGGCGAGCGCGGCCAGCGGGGAGCCGCCGGTGGTGGAGGTGTCCTCGACGACCAGCACCCGGCGGCCGGTGATGTCGGGGCCCTCGATCTGCTTCTGCAGGCCGTGCGCCTTGGCCTCCTTGCGGACCACGAAGGCGTCGAGCAGGCGGCCCTGGGCCGCGGCCTGGTGGAGCATCGCGGCGGCGATCGGGTCGGCCCCCATGGTGAGGCCCCCGACCGCGTCGTAGTCGAGGTCGGCGGTGAGCTCCAGCATCACCTTGCCGACGAGCGGCGCGGCGGTGGCGGACAGGGTGGTGCGGCGCAGATCGACGTAGTAGTCGGCCTCGCGGCCCGACGACAGGGTGACCCTGCCGTGGACGATTGCCTGGGAGCGGACGAGGGACAGGAGTGCTTCGCGGTCGGTCACAGGCGGCAAGGCTATCGGCCTTCGAGCAGTTGGCGCTCCAGGTTTTCCGGCAGCCCGTGCGGAGGGCGGCCGGCGGGTGCCTCCGGCATACCCTCCTGCTGCTGCCAGGCCCAGGTGTCGCGGACCGTCTCCACCACCGTTCGGGACCGCAGTCCGGCGCTCACGGCGCGGCTGGTGTCGCCCTCCATGAAGCCGTCGAACTCCCCGCCCTCGGGCACCCAGCAGGGCAGCTGCGTCCACGGCTCCGCCCCGCTGGCGAGCACGGCCTCTTGGTCGACCCAGACCAGCTCGGCCGTGCTGCCTGTCGTCTCGACGACCGCCTCGAGCAGCATCTCGGTGGTGGTGTGCCCGCTCGGGCAGGTCAGGTCGAAGGGGCCGGCGACGGTGCCCTGCAGGGCGTCGAGCAACCAGGACGCGAGGTCGCGCACATCGACGTACTGGATGGCTCTTTGCGGTCTGCCCGGGGCGACGATGCGGCCACCGCGCGCGGCCCGGCCGAGCCACCAGGGCAGCCGGCCGATGTTCTCCCAGGGGCCCAGGATCATCCCGGGGCGGGCCAGGATCGCGTCCGGGAAGGCTTGTGCGGCGGCGAGCTCACCACCCCGCTTGTCCGCCGGGTATCCGGTCACCTCCGGAGTCGTCTCCACCGTCGGCCACGACTCGTCCCCGCCAGGCGGGCGGCCCTCGGTGTAGACGCTGATGCTCGACACGTAGCCAAGCCGACCCACCCGCCCGGCGAGCAGATCCGCGGCGGTCTGTACGACGTCCGGGGTGCCGGACCAGGTGTCGACGGCCAGGTCGAAGGACCGCCCGGCGAGGGCCCGCGCGAGGGTGGTGGGGTCGGTGCGGTCGGCGGTGAGCTGCCCGCCCGAGGCGGGCAGCGGGCCGCTGACGCCGCGGTTGAGGGCCGTCACCGTCCAGCCGCGGGCGAGGGCGTCGAGCACCACCGCCCGACCGACGAAACGGGTCCCACCCAGCACGAGCAGCTCCATCCCCCCACCCTGCCATCCCGACCCCTTACGTCTGCCGAAGTGGCCACGTCAAGGGCGCAGCCGGGCAGACGCAAGGAAGGGGTACGGCGGGAGGGTCAGGCGTCGACGGGGTGGACGAGCCGGGGGATCAGGAGGCGTCGACGGGGTGGACGGGCCGGAGGGTGAGGTCGTCACCCTGGCCCTCGGTGTCACCGTGGCCGCCGTCACCTGAGGGGCCACGGTCAACGACGACCTCGTCGCCGTCGCGCACCTCCCCGGTGAGGATCGCCCGGGCCAGCCGGTCACCGACGGCCTTCTGCACCAGCCGGCGCAGCGGGCGGGCGCCGTAGACCGGATCGAAGCCGATGAGCGCCAGCCACTCCTTCGCCGCGTCGGTGACGGTGAGGGTGAGCCGTCGGTCGGCCAGACGCCCTGCCAGCAAGGCGATCTGCAGGTCGACGATGCGGGTGAGCTCGTCGGTGCCGAGGGCGTCGAAGACGATGACGTCGTCGAGTCGGTTGACGAACTCGGGCTTGAACGCCGATCGCACGGCGTCCATCACCTTGTCCCGACGCTGGTCCCGGGTGAGAAGCGGGTCGGTGGTGAACGCCGACCCGAGGTTGGACGTCAGCACCAAGATGGTGTTGCGGAAGTCGACGGTGCGGCCCTGGCCGTCGGTGAGCCGACCGTCGTCGAGGACCTGCAGCAGCACATCGAAGACGTCCGGGTGCGCCTTCTCCACCTCGTCGAAGAGCACCACGCTGTAGGGCCGGCGGCGGACCGCCTCGGTGAGCTGGCCTCCCTGGTCGTAGCCGACGTAACCGGGCGGTGCGCCGACCAGGCGGGCGACGGAGTGCTTCTCGCCGTACTCGCTCATGTCGATGCGGGTCAGGGCCCGCTCGTCGTCGAACAGGTACGCCGCGAGCGCCTTGGCCAACTCGGTCTTGCCGACGCCGGTGGGGCCGAGGAACAGGAACGAGCCGGTCGGGCGGTCGGGGTCGGAGATGCCCGCGCGGGCCCGGCGGACGGCGTCCGACACGGCCTGCACGGCCTGCACCTGACCCACCAGCCGGGCGCCGATCGCCTCTTCCATCCGCAGCAGCTTGGCGGTCTCGCCCTCGAGCAGCCGACCGGCCGGGATGCCGGTCCAGGCGGCGACGACCTCGGCCACATCGTCGGCGGTCACCTGCTCCTTGACCATCGCGTCGGCGACGGTGGCTGTCTCCGAGAGCTCGCGCTCGACCGTCGGGATCTCGCCGTAGAGCAACCGGGACGCGGTCTCGTGGTCGGCCTCGCGGACTGCCCGCTCATAGGCGGTCCGCAGGTCGTCGAGGCGCTTCTTGAGCTCCCCGACCCGGTTGAGGCCGGACTTCTCGTGCTCCCACCGGGCCATCAGCCCGGACAGCTCCTCGGAGCTGTCTGCCAGCTCGCGGCGCAGGGTCGCCAGCCGCTCCACCGACGCGGGGTCGCTCTCCTTCTCCAGGGCGAGCGCCTCCATCGTCTTGCGGTCGACCGAGCGCTGCAGCTCGTCGATCTCGACGGGCCGGCTGTCGATCTCCATCCGCAACCGGGAGCCGGCTTCGTCGACGAGGTCGATCGCCTTGTCAGGAAGGAATCTCGCGGTGATGTAGCGGTCGGACAGGGTGGCCGCCGCGACCAGCGCCGAGTCGGTGATCTCCACCCCGTGGTGCGCCTCGTAGCGTCCCTTGAGCCCGCGCAGGATCGCGATCGTGTCGGGGACCGACGGCTCGCCGACGAGCACCTGCTGGAAGCGCCGTTCGAGGGCCGGGTCCTTCTCGATGTTCTGCCGGAACTCATCGAGGGTTGTCGCGCCGACCATCCGCAGCTCGCCGCGCGCCAGCATCGGCTTGAGCATGTTGCCGGCGTCCATGCTGCCCTCGCCCTTCCCGGCACCGACGACCGTGTGCAGCTCGTCGAGGAAGGTGATGATCTGCCCGTCCGAGTCCTTGATCTCCTGCAGGACCGCCTTGAGCCGCTCCTCGAACTCGCCGCGGTATTTCGCGCCGGCGACCATGGCGGCCAGGTCGAGGGAGACCAATCGCTTGTCCCGTAAGGATTCCGGCACGTCGCCGGCCACGATCCGCTGCGCCAGTCCCTCGACGACGGCGGTCTTGCCGACGCCGGGTTCGCCGATGAGAACCGGGTTGTTCTTGGTCCTCCTGGACAGCACCTGCACCACCCGGCGGATCTCGGTGTCGCGGCCGATGACCGGGTCGAGCTTGCCGTCCCGCGCCGCCTGGGTCAGGTCCACGCCGTACTTGTCCAAAGCCTGGTAGGTCGTCTCGGGGTCCTGGGTCGTGACCCGACGGTTGCCGCCGCGCACCTGCGCGAAGGCGGCCACCAGGTCCTTGGGCTTCGGCAGCCCGAGTGGCTGGGAGGCCAGCCCCACGACCAGGTGCTCGGTGGAGACGAAGTCATCGGAGTTGTCGGTCGCGGCCTGCTGCGCGGCGTCGAGCGCGGACAGGACCCCCCGGCTCAGGGCCGGCGCGGCGACGCTGCTGCCGCTCGCCGTCGGGAGGGCCCGGACCCGCTGCTCCGCCTGGCTCCGCACCGCGGCCGGGTCGGCGCCCGCGGCTGCGAGCAGCGGACCGGCCACGCCCCCTTCCTGGTCGAGCAGGGCCAGGAGCAGGTGCACCGGAGCCACCTCCGGGTGGCCGGCGGCGGCCGCGCGGCGGACGGCCGTCGACACGGCCTCCTGCGACTTGGTGGTCAAGCGGTCGGCGTCCATCGGTCGAGCATCCTCCTCGGCTGGGCTTCACCCGTCCCAACCCTGCTGAAGTTGAGTGCATTCCACTCAACTTTAGCGGAGTGTCAACAGCCGGGGAGCCGGACCGCCGGCGAAGGCGCCCGGGGTGATCAGTGCGGCGGCCGTGACGGCGGCGAGGGCAAAAAGCGGACGAAGGCGGCGCACTGGACTCCTAGGACGAGCTGGACATCGCAGCCTGACAGCGGGTCCCGCCCAGCACAATGATCTTTACCTGGGCGCGCGCCGGTCCGAGGGTGTTCGTCCGGTTACGACCGCCTCGGCGGGTCGTCCGGGCGCCACACGACGAGGGCAGAACGCCGTAGGGGCACCAGATCGCGGCGCATCGAGGCGACCACGTGGTCGTGCGCCAGGCCGACGGCGGCCCGCGCCAGGTCGAGCTCGTGCGCCAGCTCCGCCACCCGCTCCTGCAAGGCCTCCACGTGGTGCTCGAGCTCGATGATCCGCTTGATGCCGGCGAGGCTGACGCCCTCCTCCTGCGAGAGCCGCTGCACCTCCCGGAGCAGCTCCACGTCGCGCTGCGAATAACGCCGACCCCCACCACCGGTGCGGGTCGGCGTCACCAGGCCGAGCCGGTCGTACTGCCGGAGCGTCTGCGGGTGCATGCCCGCGAGCTGCGCCGCGACCGAGATCACGAACACCTGCGTCTCGTCCTTCACAGCGTCACCTCTGCCAGGTGGGCCCGCGGGTCGTGCCGCGCCACCGCCGCATAGGCCTCGAGCGCTTCCCGCTCCTGCTCGGACAGGTGCTTGGGTACGTCGACTTCGACGGTGACGAGCAGGTCGCCGTGGCCCGTCTTGTGCGGAAAGCCCTTGCCCTTGACGCGGAAGGTACGGCCGGAGGTCGTGCCTGCGGCGACGTTCAGGGTGACCGGCCCATCGGGGGTCGGGACCGGGACGTGGCCACCGAGCGCCGCCTCCGCGAAGGTGACCGGGACCGTCAGGGTCAGGTGGTCGCCCTTGCGTCCGAACACCGCATGGGGCGTGACGCTGACAGCGACGAGCAGGTCCCCGGCGGGCGCGCCGTGGCCGCCCGGAGAACCCTTGCCCTTCAGCCGGATCCGTTGCCCGTCAGCCACTCCCGGCGGGATGCGCACGGTGAGGGTGCGTTCCTGGGTCTGGGCGCCGGTGCCGTGGCACGTGCCGCATGGCGTCTCGATGACCTGGCCGGTGCCCCGGCAGCGGGTGCACGGCTCGGCGAAGGAAAAGGATCCCTGGTTGCGGGAGACCACGCCCTGCCCGCGACAGACCGGGCAGGTCTGCGGCGCGGTGCCTGGGGCCGCACCAGAGCCGCGACAGGTGGCACAGGCCCCGGTCGTCGCGAGCCGCAGCGGCACGGTCGTGCCCCGGAAGGCGTCCACGAACGAGATCGTGATGGCGGTCTCGAGATCAGCGCCGCGCCGCGGTGCGGTCGGCCGCCGACCGCCGCCGCCGCCGCCGAACAGCCCGCCGAACAGGTCGGAGACGCCACCGGCTCCGCCCCGCCCGAACAGGTCGCCCACGTCGAACCCACCTCGAGGTCCGCCTCCGGCGAACAACGCGCGCGCTTCGTCGTACTCCTTGCGCTTGGCGTCGACCGACAGCACGTCGTAGGCCTCGCTGATCTCCTTGAACCGCTCCTCACCGCCGGGGTTGCGGTCGGGGTGCAGCTTCGCCGCCAGCTTGCGGTAGGCCTTCTTGATGTCGGCGGTCGGGGTGTCCTTCGGGACGCCGAGAGCGGCGTAGTAGTCCTTCTCGACGTAGTCACGCGCACTCATCGGCGTCCCTCCTCTCCTAGCTCTCTTGCCCTGGTACGTCGACGATCTCGGCCGGCGCAGCCGGTTCCGCGACCGCGACGCCGGCGGGCCGCAGGACGCGTCCGCCCTTGAGCCGCCAACCGGGCTGGAGCACCTCGGCGACGATGGCCTCGGTCACTCCTTCCACGGGCGGAGCCTGCACGAGGGCGTGATGCACGGCGGGGTCGAAGACGTCCGCCTTGGCGCCGTACCGCTCGAGGCCCTGCCGTTCGGCGAGCTGCTCGAGACCCTCGCCGACGCCCTTGAAGGCGCCTTCGAGGTCCCCGTGCTGGCGGGCCAGCTCGATGCTGTCGAGCAGCGGCAGCAGGCTCTCCAGGAGACCGGCGGTCACCGCCTCCACGACCGCGAGCCGGTCGCGCTCCACCCGCTTGCGGTAGTTGGCGTATTCCGCCGTCAGCCGCTGCAGGTCCTTGGTGAGCTCGGCCTGGACCGCCGCCAGGTCGATCGACAACTCGTCCGGGATCTCCTCCGGCGGGAGATCCTCGAGCTCGGTGGCCGGCACGGGACGGACCTCGCCGCTGTCGGGGTCGAGGCGCCGTTTGTCGTGGACCACCACCGGCTCGTCGGGGCCCTGGTCGGGGAGGCTCACTTGTCCTCGGTCCCGCCCTTGTCGCCGTCCTCGTCGACGATCTCGGCATCCACGACCCCGTCGTCAGCGGCGTCTGCGGCCGGGCCGCCCTCACCGTCGGCCTCCTGCTGGGCGTAGAGCGCGCCGCCGAGCTCCTGGCTCTTCTTGGCGAGGATCTCGCTCTTCTCACGGATGGCGGCGATGTCGCTGCCGCCCAGGACGCCGGTCAGGTCGGTGAGGGCCTCCTGCACGTCGGCCTTGCCCGCCTCGGGGAGCTTGTCGCCGTTTTCGGCGAGGAACTTCTGGGTCTGGTGGACCAGCGCCTCGGCCTGGTTGCGGGTCTCGGCCTCCTGGCGGCGCTTGTGGTCCTCCTCGGCGTACTCCTCGGCTTCCTTCATCATCCGCTCGATGTCCTCCTTGGGCAGCGCCGAGCCGCCGGAGATGGTCATCGACTGCTCCTTGTGAGTGCCGAGGTCCTTGGCGGACACGTGCACGATGCCGTTGGCGTCGATGTCGAAGGTGACCTCGATCTGCGGCACGCCCCGCGGCGCCGGCGGCAGCCCGGTCAGCTCGAACATGCCGAGCTTCTTGTAGGCCGCCATTTCGCGCTCGCCCTGGAACACCTGGATCTGCACGCTGGGCTGGTTGTCGTCGGCCGTCGTGAAGACCTCGGAGCGCTTGGTCGGGATGGTGGTGTTGCGCTCGATGAGCTTGGTCATGATGCCGCCCTTGGTCTCGATGCCGAGAGACAGCGGCGTGACGTCGAGGAGCAGCACGTCCTTGACCTCACCGCGGAGCACGCCGGCCTGGAGTGCGGCACCGATGGCGACGACCTCGTCGGGGTTGACGCCCTTGTTGGGCTCCTTGCCGCCGGTGAGGTCCCGCACCAGGTCGACGACGGCGGGCATCCGGGTCGAGCCGCCGACGAGGACGACGTGGTGGATGTCGCTGAGCGGGACACCGGAGTCCTTGATGGCGTTGTGGAACGGGGTCTTGCATCGGTCGAGCAGGTCCTGGGTGAGCTTCTGGAACTCCGACCGGGTCAGCTGCAGGTCAAGGTGCAGAGGACCGTCGGCACCGGCCGTGATGTAGGGCAGGTTGATGGACGTGGCCTGGCTGGAGGACAGCTCGATCTTGGCCTTCTCCGACGCCTCGCGCAGCCGCTGCATCGCCATCTTGTCCTTGGACAGGTCGATGCCGTGCTGGTTGCTGAACTGCTTGACCAGATGCGAGACGAGCTTGTCGTCCCAGTCGTCGCCGCCGAGCTTGTTGTCACCCGAGGTCGCCTTGACCTCGATGACTCCGTCGCCGATCTCGAGCAGGCTCACATCGAAGGTGCCGCCACCGAGGTCGAAGACCAGGATGGTCTGCTCCTTGTCGGCCTTGTCCAGGCCGTAGGCCAGGGCGGCCGCGGTGGGCTCGTTCACGACCCGCAGGACGTTGAGCCCGGCGATCTCGCCGGCCTCCTTGGTGGCCTGCCGCTCGTGGTCGCTGAAGTAGGCGGGCACCGTGATGACCGCGTCGGTGATCGGCTCGCCGAGGTAGGCCTCGGCGTCGCGCTTGAGCTTCTGCAGCACGAAGGCGCTGATCTGCTGGGGGGTGAACGTCTTGTCGTCGATCACCTGGCTCCAGTCGGTGCCCATGTGACGCTTGACCGACCGGATGGTGCGCTCGACGTTGGTGACCGCCTGGCGCTTCGCGATCTCGCCGACGAGCACCTCGCCGTTCTTGGCGAACGCGACGATGGAAGGGGTCGTGCGCGAACCCTCGGCGTTCGCGATGACCGTGGGCTCGCCGCCCTCCAGGACGCTGACGACACTGTTGGTGGTGCCGAGGTCGATGCCGACCGCTCGTGACATGTCTGTACTTCCTTCGGTAGTTGAGTGGAGCAGACTCAGGTTACTCCTCTCCCTGGAACGACCCGATGGCCCTGAGTGTTCCCGACTCAACTCTGCCGCTCCCGACCGGTGTGGGAGGCTTGCGGGGTGCTCAGGGAGATGCGTGGCCGCCACGGCGGGCCCCGACTCGGGATCCGGGTGCTCGCCCTGGCCCTGGCGCTGCTGCTGGCCGCCCCGCTCACGATCTTGATCTGGCAGTTCGGGAACAAGGTCGTCCACGCCTTCCTGTGACGCCGGCTTTCGCCGTACCCGCCCGTTGTTCGCGATCTGCCTGCGACTCGCCCAGCGCGTCGGCGGCAAACCTCGGACAAGTGCCCAGCGTGTCACCCGCTCGGGGGAGGGCGCGGCCCCCGACAGGGGCAGATGATGATCAGGAGGGCCGGCACGGCCCGTGAGGCGGTGCGGCATGACGCTGCTGGTGCTGATCGGCGTGAGCTGGCTGGTGCTCTCCTCCCTCGGACTGCTGGGAGCCGCGGCCGTCTGCCGCTCCGGCCACGCCGAGGACGTCGCCCGGGGCTACACCGAGCGCTGACGCCAGGCCGGGGCTACACCGAGCGCTGACGCCAGGAGAGTTACCGCTCAGTAGGCTTGGGCAAGGGCCTGGTCGCACCGGCCTGCCCGCGCCCGCGTAGGCTCGCGCCCAACGCGAGGTGCGCCCGGAAAGCGGGCTCCCCACGACTGGAGGACGCGGCGACGATGGACACCGACCAGATCATCCGGCTCGTCGTCGGACTGGGGATCATGGGGATCTGCCTGGCGGTCGCCGGGCGCCGGATGCTGTTCCTGTTCACGCTCATCAGCAGCGGACAACCGAGCCCCGGTCGGCTCAAGGGCGTCAACAAGCGGATCGCCCTGCAGTTCGTCGAGGTGTTCGGCCAGAAGCGGCTGCTGAAGTGGAGCGTCCCGGGCGTCGCGCACGCCATCACGTTCTGGGCCTTCATCATCTTGACGCTGACGATCATCGAGGCTGTCGGCGCGCTGTTCGACCCCGAGTTCGCCATCCCGGTCATCGGCCACTGGCGGCTCGTCGGGTTCGCCGAGGACCTGATCGGCACGCTGCTGCTCGTGGCGCTGGCGACCTTCGCGTGGATCCGCCGCAACAACGACCCCGTCAAGCTCGAGCGCGACAGCCGGTTCTACGGCTCGCACACCGGCCCGGCCTGGCTGGTGCTCGGCATGATCAGCCTGGTCGCGATCACGCTGTTCGGCTACCGCGGGCCGCAGATCAACACCGGGGTCTTCCCCTTCCAGGACCACAAGAACTGGACCTTCACGTCCAACCTCACGGCCAAGGCGCTGCACCCGCTCGGCGAGCGCGCCAACGAGATCCTCGAGACCTTCTTCATCCTCGCCCAGATCGGGGTGATCTTCGGCTTCCTGGTCATCGTGGTCTACAGCAAGCACCTGCACATCTTCCTGGCGCCGATCAACGTCAGCACCAAGCGCGACCCCGACAAGGTCGCCCTCGGACCGCTGCTGCCGATGATCAGCAAGGGCAAGCTGCTGGACTTCGAGACCGCAGACCCCGAGACCGACACGTTCGGTGTCGGCAAGGTCGAGGACTTCACCTGGTCGGCCATGCTGGACATGGCCACCTGCACCGAGTGCGGCCGTTGCCAGAGCCAGTGCCCGGCGTGGAACACCGGCAAGCCGCTCAGCCCCAAGCTGCTCATCATGAACCTCCGCGACCACCTGTTCGCGAAGGCCCCCTACCTGCTCGCCAAGGACCCGGACGCCGTGCTCGCCGCCGCGCCGCACGCCGGCGAGGGGCACGGGCACGAGGTGCCGGAGTCCGGCTATGGCCGGATCGTCGGCTCCAACAAGGAGCAGTACGAACGACCGCTCGTCGGCACCGCCGAGCAGGGCGGCGTCATCGACCCCGACGTGCTCTGGTCCTGTACGACGTGCGGCGCATGTGTCGAGCAGTGTCCCGTCGACATCGAGCACGTCGACCACATCTTGGACATGCGCCGCTACCAGGTGCTCATCGAGTCCGCGTTCCCCAGCGAGGCCGGCGTGATGCTGCGCAACCTGGAGAACAAGGGCAACCCGTGGGGCATGAACAACTCCAGCCGCACGGACTGGATGGACGGCCTCGACTTCGAGGTCAAGGTCGTCGAGGGCACCATCCCCGACGAGGTGGAATACCTCTTCTGGGTCGGCTGCGCCGGTGGCCTGGAGGACCGCAGCACGAAGGTCAGCCGCGCTTTCGCCGAGCTGCTCCACATCGCCGGGGTCGAGTTCGCCGTGCTCGGGTCCAAGGAGTCCTGCACCGGTGACCCGGCCCGTCGGTTGGGCAACGAGTTCGTCTTCCAGATGCTCGCCCAGCAGAACGTCGAGGTCCTCAACAGCGTCGGCGCCGGTCGGGAGCACGGCATCAAGATCGTCGCGACCTGCCCGCACTGCTTCAACACGATCAGCAACGAATACCCCCAGCTCGGCGGCGACTACGAGGTCGTGCACCACACCCAGCTGCTCGGCAAGCTGATCGAGGAGGGGCACCTGGTCCCGATCACCCCGGTGGACCAGACCGTGACCTACCACGACCCGTGCTATCTGGGCCGGCACAACCAGGTCTACACCCCGCCGCGCGAGATCCTGGCGGCGATCCAGGGGCTCACCTCCACTGAGATGCCCCGCTGCAAGGAACGCGGTTTCTGCTGCGGTGCCGGCGGTGCCCGGATGTGGATGGAGGAGAAGATCGGCAAGCGCATCAACGTGGAGCGCACCGATGAGGCTCTGTCCCTGGACACCGACATCATCAGCACCGCGTGCCCGTTCTGCATCACCATGCTCAGCGATGCGGTGACCGCCAAGCAGCAGTCCGGTGAGGCCAAGGAGCACGTGCAGGTCCTGGACGTGTCGCAGATCCTGGCCCGCTCCCTCAAGGCCCCCGTCCAGCCCTAGCCATGAAGGTCATGCGAGGCACTCGCCGCAAGCACCAGACGCTCGACGCCTACGAGCTGGCGATCTGGCGCGGCGACCCGACGCTCGAGCCGCGCCTGCCCAACCCGAGTCGGTTCAACTCCAAGAAGATGCTGGGGTTGTTCTTCCTCGGCGTCGTCCTGATCACCGTGACCCGAGGCGACGTCGGACGTGGCGCACCAGCCGTCGGCGGCTCGTGCACCGCACCGGCGTTCGCCCTCGACAAGACCGCGGTGAAGTCGGGCGGTGTCCTGCGGTGGTCGGCTACCGGCCCGGCGGACGCCATGCTCGTCATCGGCGTCGACACGACGACCCTGCCGACGTCCTTCGAGGCCGGCCGACTCGCGGGGCCCGTGCCGTTGCCGGGCTGCAAGGCCACCGAGCGGTTCGCCATGCGCGCCCCGGCCGGCGAGCGGGTCGTGACCATCTTCCTGGTCGCCGCCGACGGCCGCGCCACGGTGCTCACGACCAAGCAGGTCCGCGTCACCTGATGGCGTGGCCCCGTCCTAGGAGCGGCGCTCCCCGTCGCATCCTCGGAGCAACGCTCCCCGTGACCGCGTCCTAGGAGCGGCGCTCGCCGTGGCCGGGCCGCATCGGCAGGCCCTTGCGGTCGACGAGGTCGGCGATGCGGTCCTTCAGCAGGGCGAGCCGCTTGTCGGCCTGCGCCTGGGTGAGGTCGCCCTCCTTCACCTCTGCGGCGAGGTGGGCCTTCGCGTCAGCGAGCAGCTTGCTGATCAGGGTGGCCTTGCTGATGCCCTTGCTGCTCGCCACGTCGGCGAGGGACTTGCCGCTCCCCAGCGCAGTGCGCAGCTCGGCGACGGTGACGCCGAGGACCTTCGCAGCCTCGGCCAGGGGCTGGCCACCCCGGTGCTCCCTGCCGCCCCGGGAGTCCTTGCCACCGAAACCGTGCCGGCCGTCAGGCCGGGCCGCCTTCAAGGCCGCGGCCACCTTGTCGGCCTGCGCCTGAGTGAGAGTCCCGTCGGTCACCAGGCCCTGCAGCGCGTCCTTGAAAGGCGTGGGCTTCGAGACGCTGGCGCTCTTGTCGTCCGCGGCGGCGAACGCCGGAACCAAGGCCAGGCTGGAGGCGGCACCCAGCCCGACGGCGGATGCGAGAACGATGCTGACGACGCGCTTGTTCATGACGACTCCCGATCTGTGCAAGGGCCGAGCACCCTCGTCGCAACCACCTTCGCGGTCACCATTGGCACCCGGCTGTGTACAGCCTGGCAGTTCGCTGCGCCCTTGCCCAGGTGACCCTCAGCCGGTACGGCGGGCCGACTTCTCGACGTACATCGCCTGGTCGGCGCGCTCCAGCAGCCGTTCGGCATCCTCGAGCCCGGATGCATCGGTGTTGGCCAGGCCGACGCTGGCGCCGAGGTGGAACTCGAAGGACTCCACGACGAAGGGGGCCGAGCACCGCTCGGCGATCTTCCGCGCGATGCGCTGAGCACCCGCCGTGACGCCGGCCCCGACGCACAGCACCACGAACTCATCGCCAGCCCAGCGGGCCACCGTGTCGCCGCTCCTGGCGCACGCCGCGATCCGCCGGCCGGCCTCCCGCAGCACCTGGTCGCCGATCCGGTGCCCGGCCGTGTCGTTGACCGCCTTGAACCCGTCGAGGTCGACGAACAGGACCGCGATGTCATGCCCACCGCGGGCACGCTGCACGAGCGCGTGCTCGAGCCGGTCGGTCAGCAGGTAGCGGTTCGGCAGCCCCGTGACGGGGTCGAACAGGGCGCGATCGTGCAGGGCGCCCTCAAGGGCCTTGTGATCGGTGATGTCCTCGACCGAGTTGATCGTGAGCAGGACGCGGCCATCCCGGCCGGTGATGTCCCGGGCACTGATCCGCACCCACAGCCGCCGGCCGTCCGGGCGCAGGAAGCTCGACTCGCGCCGGTCCGAGTCGCGGGACAGGACCGGGGCGCACCCCACGAGCTCCTCCAAGGTGCGACCGAGCGCCTGCTCCCGCTCGAGACCGAGCAGGGCGAGCAACGCCTCGTTGACCTCGATCAGGGCGCCGCCTTCGACGGCGATGCCCACGCCCACGCTCATCGAGTCGAAGACGAGTTGCAGCGCCGTCTCTCGCGCATGGTCCTCCACGGAGCGAACAGCCCGCACCGCAACCTCCACCGTGATCCCCCCAGGTCATGCCGTCACGTCAGGTAACGGCTGGGCCTGCTGCGGGACACGGGACTGCCCGAAAGTCGCAGCCAACTGACCCACCTTGGGACAGTTTATCCCCCTCCGAGGACCGGTGATCTTGTACGGCGGCTCGCTGAGCCCTCCGGCGCGGCGCCCGTCACCCCGGCCCAACGTCTGGCGGCTCCCGTTACCCGGCCCACGGTCTAGAGTCCCTTCCGCCTACCGCCCGTCCGCCCACCACCCGCTGCGTGAGAGAAGCCCATGCCTGCTGGCCCTTCCGCTGACGACCGGGTCGCCGAACAGCTCAGCAGCCTGGCCGCCGAAAGCGCGCAGGGTGTCGTCTCGGCGCTGACCGAGCAGCTCGCCGCCGGCCAGAGCGAGGCGCTTTACCTCCTCCAGAGTGCAGCTGCGACGCTGCGACAGCGCACCAACGAACTGACGGGCACCGCGGACGCGCTCCCCGATCAGTTGGCCGAGGCGCTGAGGTCCTATGCCGAGCAGACGGCGGCTCAGCTGTCCGCGAGCACGGACGCCGCGGTCCACGCCGTCTCCACCGCGGGGGCGAGCGTGATCCAGGCCGCCGTGGAATACCTGGAGGGCTCGGCCCACGACGCGGCTGCCGTCCTCCGCCGCGACCTGGAGGCCGCCGGCACGCAGCTCGCTACCGGTGCCGACGGGCTCTCCCAGGTTGCGGCCTCAACGGTCGATCAGCTGCGGGCCGTCCTGCACGAGGTCAGCACCACCATCTCGTCCGAGCTGAGGACCGCCGGAGCGCACCTCACGGCCGGCGCCGAGGAGCTCTCCCACGTCGAGGAGCGCATCACGGAGAGCCGGCAGGCCTTCCTCGACCAGGCCACCCAGCTGCACGAGGTCCTGGAGGCGCGCGGGCAGGCAGTGTCCACTGCGCTCGATGCGATCGCCGGCTCGACCGTGGAACAGATCGAGAGGGCAGCCGCCCGCGCCTCGGCCGACGGGGAAGCGACGGCGCGGGCCGTAGCCGCCGGCGGCGAGAGCATCATCGGTCGCCTCATCGACGTCCTGGACGAGCGGGACCGGCGTGACCAGCTCTTGGAGGAGCGACTCAACGCGCGCATCGAACGGCTCACCACCAAGACGTCCGCCACAGTCACCCGGCTCACCGGCCTGCTTGCCGACGAGATCGACCGCCTCGAGCAACGTGACCGCATCGCGCGAGAGGCCACCGCCACGGACTCAGCGGCCACCCCCGTCCGGACCCGCAAGCCGCGCAAGACCAAGGAGCAGGGTCAATGACCACACCCCGGGACCCCGACTCCCGTCAGTCGATGGCGCCGGTGCGCCGCCGCAGCACGCCGACCCCGCCTCCCGCCGCCCCCCACTTCGACGAGGCGGAGATCGCGCGTGGCCAGGCAGATGCGCTGCTCGGCGCGTTGGGCAGGATGCAGATCCGCCTGGATCTGCTCAGCCGCGAGCAAGCCGACCACTTCGACCGGATCGCCACCGCTCTCGAGCGGCTGAACGAACGCCTGGACGCTCTGTCGCCCGCGGCGTGGGACCAACAAGAGCGCCGCCCCTAAGGGTTTCGGGGCGTTCGCCGTACGTGCTCTAGACTGCCGAAGCACGTCTCGCGGGCGTGGTTCAATGGTAGAACTTCAGCTTCCCAAGCTGACAGTGCGGGTTCGATTCCCGTCGCCCGCTCCACATCACGCTCGCACCCGGCAGTGAGCACATGACGGGTTAGTCTGTGGCAGAGATGTCACCGAGCAGACGGGCCCGCGACCGGGCCACCGCACCCACCGGGCCGAAGCCCACGTCCTGGCTGCCGCTCGTCGGTTCCCTGATCTTCATCGGGCTGCTGATCGGCCTGGTCGTGCTGGCTGCAGTCTCGGGCTCAGTCTCGGGCTCGGGCTCGGCGCCCACCCCACCCGCGCCGACCGGCTCCCACGGGGCGTTGACGGCCGGCGAGTTCCCGGAGCCGGGGGTCGTCCACGTGCACGGCCTCGGCGTCGATCCGGGAGACGGCACGCTCTACGCCGCAACCCACTCCGGACTGTTCGCCCTCCCCGAGCGGGGCAAGGCGAGCAGGGTCGCGCACCGCTACCAGGACACGATGGGCTTCACGGTCACCGGAGCCGGGACCTTCCTCGGGTCCGGTCATCCCGACGTCCGCGAGGACAGCCCCCCTCGGCTGGGTCTGATCGAGAGCACCGACGCGGGGCGCACCTGGTCACCGCTGAGCCTGCGCGGCAAGGCTGACTTCCACAGCCTGCACGCCGCGCACGGGGCGGTCTTCGGTTACGACGCCACGTCCGGTGGGTTCATGGTGTCGCGGGACCGCAAGGCGTGGGAGACCCGCTCCCAGCTGTCGATGCGCGACTTCGTCGTCGACCCGGCGTCCGCCGACACCGTCCTTGCCACGACCGAACGCGGGGTCGTGCGCAGCACCGACGGCGGCCGCACCTGGGGGTCCCTCGCCAAGGCGCCGGCCCTGGTGGTGCTGGCCTGGCAGCCGGGCAGCTTGTATGGCGTCGCCCCGGACGGCTCGGTGCTGCACTCTCGGGACGGGGGAGTCACCTGGACCGCACGGGGTCGGGTCGGCGGGGCACCGGAGGCCATGGCGGTCGACCTGCGGGACGGTATCGAGACCGTGTACGTCGCGGCCGCGGACCGCGGCATCCTGGCGAGCACCGACGGTGGCCGGAGCTTCACCACCCGCTACGCCGACTGACGATGTTGGGGTGCATACCCCACCACATCCCTGCTCGGGACCATCCGGGCCAACGCGTTTCCCGCGCGGCCTGAGGCAGTTGCCCCACAGTCGTAGTCAATTGAGATCATCTTCGGCTCTTGGGCTTTATGTACGGCTTGTTCTCGACGACCATCACGCCTAGAAGCCCGTATACCCAGATCTTTTGCTGAAAGTGGGAGACACCATGTCGGAGCGCCGCGCGACGTCACCGAGGAACAAGCGGAGGGTCGGCACGACGGTGGCGGCCGCGGTGGCCGTCCTCGCAGCAACTGCCGCCCCGGCGCAGGCCTCGCTCCTGAGCACGACCACCTCGCTCTTGAGCACGACCGTCGGGGTCGTCACGACCGCGCTCGACACCACGGCCGGGCTGCTCCGGGGCGACGAGTGGGGCTACGCGCCTGGGGTGACCCGGATGCCTGAAGTGGTGGATGCCATCGGGGCGGACGACCTGTGGGGCCGCGGTATCACCGGCGCCGGAGTGGGCGTCGCCCTTATCGACACCGGCGTCGTGCCGGTGCTGGGGCTCACCTCCGGCAACGTCGTGAACGGACCGGACCTGTCCTTCGACAGCCAGAGCCCGTCCCCGAACCTCGACGGGTTCGGCCACGGCACGCACATGGCCGGCATCATCGCCGGCAACGACGGCACCCCGACCGGCTTCCGGGGAGTCGCTCCCGGCTCCACGCTGCTCAGCGTGCGCGTCGGCGCCCACGACGGCGCGGCCGACGTGTCCCAGGTGATCGCCGCCGTCGACTGGATCGTCCAGCACCGCAACGACCCGGGCCTCAACATCCGGGTTCTCAACCTGGCCTTCGGCACCAACGGCACCCAGAGCGCCGCCCTCGACCCGCTGACGCACGCCGTCGAGAACGCCTGGCGGGCCGGGATCACCGTGGTCGTCTCGGGCGGCAACGGCGGCAGCTCGCGGCCCTCCGTCGACAACCCGGCCCGGGACCCCTTCGTGCTCGCCGTCGGCGCAGACGACACCCATGGCACGCCGGGCTCGTCGCTCGACGACACCGTGCCGGACTTCTCGACCCGCGGGTCGAGCAGCCGCCGCGTGGACGTGCTCGCCCCCGGCCAGTCGGTCGCCTCGCTGCGCAACCCAGGCTCCTACATCGACAGCGGCTACCCCGGTGCCGTCGTCGACGACCGGCTGTTCAAGGGCAGCGGCACCTCGCAGGCCTCCGCGGTGGTGTCCGGTGCGGTGGCCTTGCTCCTGCAGGCGCGACCTGAGCTCACCCCGGACGACGTCAAGCGGATGCTGATGACGACGGCGCAGCCGATGCTCCTGGCCGACGCCGCCGGCCGGGGCTCGGGGCTCATCAACGTCAACTCCGCCTCCCTAGCACCGCGCCCGGGGATCGCGCAGACCGGGACGCGCTCCACCGGCCTCGGCACCCACGAGGGTGCCCGCGGCACCGACCACGGCGGCCACAAGGGTGACGACCTCACCGGCGAGAAGGACATCTTCGGCAAGGCCTGGGTCCCGGCAGTCTGGGCTCCTGCCAGCAGCGCCGGCAACGCCTGGACCGGCGGCACCTGGAACTCCTCCGACTGGACCGGCAGCTGCTGGTGCGGCACCTCGTGGACGTCACGGACCTGGTCGAGCCGCAGCTGGTCGAGCCGGAGCTGGTCAAGTCGCACCTGGTCGAGCATGTCCTGGGACAGCCGCAGCTGGTCGAGCCGGTCCTGGAGCGGCGCCGCCTGGACGTCCAGGACCTGGTCGAGCCGGTCCTGGAGCGGCTCGACGTGGTCCTCCGGCGGGTTCGATGACTGACGGTTCCGTCGAGGACCGAGCCCCGGAGCCGGCGTCGACCCAGCTCCGCGTCTGGGCTCTCATCGCGCTGCTCGCCGGCGCGGCCACGTTCCTCCAGACGGTGGTGCTGACCGACGTGGGGATCCTCCCCTCAGGCCAGCCCCGCTTCTGGCTGCTGCTGGCAGCCGGCTTCGTCGTGGCCGAGCTGTGCGTCGTCCACCTGACGGTGAAGCAAGAGGCGATCTCCTTCGCGTTCGCGGAGGTGCCCTGGGTCCTTGGCCTTTTCCTGGTCGCCCCTGAAGACCTGATCTCGGCTCGGATCGCCGGGGGCGCAGCGGTCCTCATCTGGCACCGGCGCCAGAGCGCCGTGAAGCTGGCCTTCAACCTCGCGCAGTTCTGGCTCGGGGCGGTCGCTGCGATGGCGGTCTGGCGGGTGGCCCTCGGTGGAGCCGAGCTGTTCTCGATGCGGAGCTGGCTCGCCGCTGCCGCCTCAGCCATCGTGATCGAGATGGTGGCGGCCCTGGCCATCACGGCCGTCATCACCCTACGCAGCACCCGGTCCGACGCTCCGCGCCTGGCGCTCACCCTCGCGCTCGGCACCGGCACCGCGGCCTCCGCCGCCAACGCCTGCTTCGCCCTGATCGCCCTTGACGTCATTCGCATGGATTGGCGCGGGCTGTGGGCGGTGGTTGTCCTCGCGGCGTTCCTGTTCCTCGCTCAGCGTGCCCACGTCACCCTGCTGCGCCGGCACGACGCCATGGAGGGGCTGCACACCTTCACCCGTCGGGTCGGCAGCACCGACCTTCACCTCGAGGCGGTGGCGCACGAGGTGCTGACCGGCGTCCGCGAGCTGCTCGAAGTCGAGACCGTCGTGCTCCACCTGACCACCCCCGCCGCGTCCTGGACGTGCGACAGCACCGGCATCTCGCCCTACGCCCCTCCGGAGACCCTGCCGACGCCGTCCTCGGGCAGTCGGCGCGCACGCGGTCAGCAGGTCCAGGCCCTCACGGTCCTGCTGCACGGCGACACCGAACCGGTCGGGGCACTCACCGTCTCCGGGCGCCTGGGCGAGGTGGGTGGGCTACAGCTTGCCGACCTGCGCCTGCTCGAAGCCGCGGCAGGACATGCCGCCGTCGGCCTGCACAACGCGCGCCTCGCCGACCAGCTACGGGCGCAGGCAGCGGCCAACGAGCACCAGGCCCTGCACGACGCTCTCACCGGACTCCCCAACCGCCTGCTGTTCGACCGGGTCTCGACGGCCGTCCTGGCCGACCACCCGCAGGCGGCAGTCCTGCTGCTGGACCTGGACCGGTTCAAGGAGGTGAACGACACCCTCGGGCATGCCGCCGGCGACGCCGTGCTGCGCGTCGTCGGGGAGCGCCTGCGTCACCTGCTGGTGGATGCCGCCTGCGTCGCACGTCTGGGCGGGGACGAGTTCGCGGTGGTCCTCGCCGGCGCCGGCCCCGAGGCCGCTCAGGACTGCGCCCGGCGGATCGCCACCGCCCTCTCCACACCCGTCGCCGTCCTCGGCGTGACCCTGGCGGTCGACGCCAGCATCGGGGTGGCTCTGGCAAGCGGGTACGGCGGCGACGTGGCCGACCTGCTCCGCCAGGCTGATGTGGCGATGTACGAAGCGAAGGGGCTGCACGGCGGAATCGCCGTCTACTCACCCGACCGCGACCACAACTCGGCGCAGCGTCTCTCGCTCGCCGCAGACCTGCGGGCCGGCATCGCCAACGGCGAGCTCGTGCTCGCCTACCAGCCCAAGGCGCACACCGCGGACGGCGCGGTCCACAGCGTCGAGGCCCTGGTGCGCTGGCAGTCCCCCGTCCGGGGCATGGTGCCGCCCGACGAGTTCATCGGCGTGGCCGAGCAGACCGGGCTGATCGGCCCGCTCACCGAGTGGGTCCTGGTCACCGCCCTGGCCCAGTGCCGACGCTGGCTCGACGCAGGCCTCGAGCTCAGCGTCGCCGTCAACCTCTCCCCGCGGACACTGCACGACCCGGCCTTCGTCACCCGCCTGGGGGTCCTGCTGGACCAGGCAGGCGTCCCCGCCGCGTGGCTGATCCTGGAGGTCACCGAGGGCGCCCTCATGTCCGATCCCGAGCGGGCGGTCGAGGTGCTCTGGCAGCTGCGGCGGGCCGGCGTCCGGCTCTCGATCGACGACCTCGGCGTGGGGTACTCCTCGTTGACCTACCTCAAGCGCCTTCCCGTGCAGGAGGTGAAGATCGACCGTTCCTTCGTCACCCGCATGGTCGACGACGCCGACGACGAGGCCATCGTGGCGGCGGTCGTGCAACTGGCCCACCGGCTCGGGATGACCGTCGTGGCCGAAGGTGTCGAGGACGAGCGCACCTGGGTCCGGCTCCGCCAGCTGGGCGCTGACGCTGCGCAGGGCTACTGGCTCAGCCGGCCCGTCCCGGCGGCCGAGATCGCGCCCTGGCTGCAACGCTGGTCCGCCGGCGGTTCCGCGGTGAGCGTCCCCAGAATGCGCAGCGTTCCCAGCTTGGGCGCCTGACTGAGCTGCCTGCGGCCCGACGCCTACTAGGCTCCGCACGTGCTGCTCTCCGACCGGGACCTCAAGGCCGCCATCGCCGAAGGCCGCATGGGCCTCGACCCCTATGACGAGGCGATGGTGCAGCCCAGCAGCATCGACGTGCGCCTCGACCGCTACTTCCGGGTGTTCGCCAACCACCGCTACACCCACATCGACCCGTCCGCGCAGCAGGACGACCTCACCGAGATGGTCGAGCCGGACGCCGACGAGCCGTTCATCCTGCACCCGGGCGAGTTCGTCCTCGGGTCGACCCTCGAGGTGATCACCCTCGGCAACGACCTCGCGAGCCGCCTCGAGGGCAAGTCGAGCCTGGGCCGCCTCGGGCTGCTCACCCACTCCACCGCGGGCTTCATCGACCCCGGCTTCAGCGGTCACGTGACCCTGGAGCTGTCCAACGTCGCCAACCTGCCGATCAAGCTCTACCCCGGCATGAAGATCGGCCAGATCTGCGTGCTCGAGCTCAGCTCGCCGAGCGAGCATCCCTACGGCTCTTCGTTGTACGGCTCGCGCTACCAGGACCAGCGCGGCCCCACCCCCTCGCGCTCCTACCTGCGCTTCAACCGGGCGAAGACCCAGCAGTGAAGGGCATCGTTCTTGCCGGCGGCTCCGGCACCCGGCTCTACCCGATCACCAAGGGCGTCTCCAAGCAGCTGATGCCGGTCTACGACAAGCCGATGGTCTACTACCCGCTGTCCACGCTGATGCTCGCCGGCATCCGCGAGATCCTCATCATCACGACTGCCGAGGACCAGTCGAGCTTCCAACGGTTGCTCGGGGACGGGTCCGCGCTCGGCTGTGACTTCCAGTTCGCCGTACAGGCTGAGCCGAACGGGCTGGCTGAGGCCTTCCGGATCGGCAAGGACTTCATCGGGGACGACAAGGTCGCCCTGGTGCTCGGCGACAACATCTTCTACGGGCAAGACTTCGGCGACCAGCTCGGCAAGTACACCGACGTCGACGGCGGTGCGGTGTTCGCCTACCACGTAAGCGATCCCGAGCGGTACGGCGTCGTGGAGTTCGACGCCCACGGCAAGGCCCTGTCGATCGAGGAGAAGCCCGAGCACCCCAAGAGCGACTTCGCGGTCGTCGGGCTGTACTTCTACGACAACGACGTGGTCCGGATCGCCGCCGAGATCGAGCCGTCGCACCGCGGCGAACTGGAGATCACCACGGTCAACCAGCGCTACCTGGCCGCAGGGAAGCTGCAGGTCGAGACGATGGGCCGCGGCACCGCCTGGCTCGACACCGGCACCTTCGTGACGATGATGCAGGCCTCGCAGTTCATGCAGGTCATCGAGGAGCGGCAGGGCCTGAAGATCGGGTGCATCGAGGAGATCGCCTGGGAGCAGGGGTTCATCGACGACGACGGACTGCGGGCGCTGGCCGCGCCGCTCGAGAAGAGCGGCTACGGCCAGTACCTCCTGAAGCTGCTCAGGTAGACGCGAACAGCGACCGGAACATCGGGCCGGCGACCCCGGCGCAGGTGACGTTGTGGTCGCGGTTGGCCTCGGTCCACTGGCCGAGCAGCACCCGGCCGCCGCTGAAGCTGGGCTGCGTGCACCGGGCCAGGGCCGAGGAGCGCTGGTCGTTTCCGGACGGCACCCAGGTCGGGACCGACGTCATGCGCCGGCCGCCGGTGATCTGCCGCCAGCCGTAGGCGTAGGAGTAGAAACCGACCTTCAGCCCGGCCCCGCGGTAGGCCGCGAGCACACCGTCGATCACCGCGTTGTTGAACGGCTGGTTGCCCGACCAGGGGGCGCTCTTCACCGGCTCGATGTCGACCCAGACCATCGGCGGTCGCAGGCCGGCGCTGCGCATGTTGCGCACGTTGACATTGGCCTGCGCGGCCCCGGTCCGGAACAGCCGTTGCGGACCGCTCCCGCGACCGCCGTACCTCTTGAGCTGGTCCAACGTCGGGTAGGTGGTGATCGCGTACGCACCGGCCCACAGGTGTCGCTCCTTCACCCAGGCGACCTGCGAGGCGAGGCACGGGTTGGGCGTGAAGCCCGGCCCGTTGGTCAGGCCGGTGATGACGAACTGGGCCTTGGCCGTCGGCATCGGCTGGCCCTCGGTCCGGCGCTCGGGGATCCCCATCCCCTTGGGGCAGTTCGGCCAGGAGATGTCCGCGCCGTACGCGGTCGACCCGCTCGGCGGCAGGGTCGAGGCCGAGGCGCTGGATGGCAGGAGCGCCAGCACAAAGATCAAGCACAGCAGGGAAAGTCGGCGCACCGGGAGCTCCACAGTCAGGGGTTTCCCAGAACCTCGACCACTCACGAAGATCACCGGAGTGGAGTGAGGTGACTGTGGCTCCCTGGGCTCGTCGGGTGGCCCGATGACCGGCTGGCACTCATGGCGAAGGCCCGCGTCCACCCACTCAACGGGGGACGCGGGCCTCGGCCTTGGCCTGGACGGGGCCGCAGACCCAGCTCCTTGGCCCCGTCCCTGGTTACAACGCGGGAGCGGCGCAAACCTCGCGGGTCACATCGCAGACTTTCTGGACCGCCCGAGCAGGGTGGCCACGCCCGCGATCACCAGCACCGCGGCACCGGCGAGCAGCCCCGCCAGGACAATCGCCGTGTCGGTCGGGGTGACGCGGGTCGCCTCGTGGCTGGGCTTGCCGACCGTGGCACTGAGCCGATCGGCCTGGGAGGCAATCGACAGCTCCTGGTCGCTGGCGACCGTGACGACAAGGGTGATGCCTGCGGAGTTCGCGAGGGCGAGGGCTCCCTTGGCGGTGGAGGCGCTGACCAACAGCGCCAACGCGCCGTTCCCCGTCGGCTCGGAGCTGATCATCTCGCGTACCTCGCTGTCGGCCAGGTTTGCGCGCAGGGCGGACTGGGCGGTGAAGGAGGTGTTGGCGACCTTCTCCCGATAACGGTCAAGGCCCGCCGCGATCGCCCCGGCTGCATCCGGCCGCGCCGGCTCGATCGGCTGCAGGGTCACCACGGCACGCGCCTGCCAGGTCGCCGGGCGGGACTTCACCACGGCGGCCCCACCCAGACCCGCAGCAACGGCCAGCAGCAGTACGACGAAAGTCGCCATCACCTGTAGACCGGCACCAGCCGGTGGACGAGCCGACGTGACGTTCTGCTGACGAGGCTCCTCCACCTTCGGCGATTCCGGGGCCGGGGCCTCCTTGGCGGGAGCGGTTGCGGTCGAGGGCTTCTCCGCTGCGGCCGGTGAGCTGGGGGCCTTGGCCGACGGGACCTTCTTGGCAGGGGCCTTGACCGCCGGAGCCTTCTTGGCAGGAGCCTTCTTCGCGGGGGCCTGCTTGGCCACCGGAGCTACGGGAGCCGCCGCAGCTGCGGGGAGCGGCTCCGCGGAGATCCGCCCTTCGAGCTCGTTGAGCCTCTCGGCGATCGAGGCCGACACCGATCCCGGCGGCCCGGCAGGCGACGAGGTCTCGTCGGCAGCAAAGGCAGGCGCGCCGACTTCGTCAGCCGCAACGTCAGCGACAGGGGCCGGCGCCTCGCTGGCCTCAACGTCAGGGGCGGGCAGGTCCGGCGCGGATGCCTCGGGTGCGGAGACCTCCGGTTCGGACACGTCGGTCGAGGCGTCCGCTTTCGTCGTACCCGGGTCAGGGCGCACACCGCGGGGCACGGCGGCCGGGGCCGGACGCGGCCGAACGGTCTTCGGCGGGATGGGCTGCTCGGGCTGGTCGTCTGGCACGGGAACTCCCCTACCCCCAAGGGCGGGGCTCCCTCAAGGTCTCGTTGGCAACGGCGCAGGGAGATTAGCAGCGGACCGTCGACGACCGGGGTCACCGAGCCGGGAGCGTCACATCTGGTCCGGCGGCCGGGTGAGCGCGCCACGTAGTTTGCCGAGTGGTCCGCGCCGACCGAGCTCGTTCCACAGCTCCTCGAGCTCCGCGGTACGGCGGGCGACATCGAGGTGCTCGCGGACGTGGGCGCGCCCGGCGGCTCCCATCGCCGCCCAGTCGGCCGGTCGGGAGAGCAGGTCCTCGAGGGCGCTGCGCAACGACTGGACGACGTCGCCGTGCGACGGGACGAGCACCGCGCCGGACGCCGCGACCCACTGCGCCAGGCCACCGTTGCGGGTCGCGATCACCGGCAGTCCAGCCGCCTGCGCCTCCACCGCGGTGCGACCCCAGGCTTCTGCGTCGCCGGCGTCGGTGCTCTGCCCGGCCGTCATGGCCAGGTCCGCGGCGAGGAGTGCCTGCCGCTGCACCGCCGGGTCCTCGGTGACTGTGACGTCGACGCCGTGCGAGCGCAGCTCGGCCTCGAGCGGGCCGCTCCCCACGAAGCGCGCCAGCACCGGCTGGCCCTTGACGGCTTCGGCCACGTCGAGCACGCCCGACTGCTCGGCGAAGGCGCCGGTGAACACCAGCACCGGGGTGGGGTTGTGGCGTGGCTCCGGCTCCGGGCCGAGCGGGACGCCCGGCGGGATGACGTGCACGCGCGCGTGCGGCACATCGCGGGCGAGGACCGCGTCGGCGAGGAACTGCGACGGCACCACGACGAGCTGGGCCCACACCATGGCTCCACGCAGGCGGGCGTCCTCACGGGCCCGGACGAGCACATCGTGACCCTGCACGCTGATCCCGTAGCGCCCGCCGACGAGCGACGAGGCCTTCCAGGCGTGCCAGGCGACACCGGCGCCGTGGCAGTGCAACACCCGGCTGCCGTTGGCCGCGGCAAGCGCCGCCAGACGCCCGATCTCCTTCAGGTCATGGGCTTTGCCCCCCTGGCCGTGCACGGAGGTGACGACGGCTCGGGTGGTGCGGGTCTCGGTGAGAGCGGCGCGCACCTGGGCCCGGTCGAGAGCGGAGCCGTCGAGCACATGGAGCACCGCAGGTCGGTGCGCCACGGCCTTGCCCCTCTCGTCGGTGTGCCGTTGAGTCTGCCGCACCCCACGGGGACACCGCGGACGCGTGTCACTCCGGCTGGTTGCCCACCGGGCCACCGACCCGGAACGGTTCCTCGACCCCGGCGTACATCAGGTGCGCGACGAGTCCCTCCGCGGCCCCGGATCGAAGCCGAGCGCCGCCGGTGTGCCATAGCTCAGCAGGTCCACCCGCTGCCCGGGTTGCGGCACCGTGCGGTCCGCGACGGGGGTCGGACCGATGAGGTCGACCCCGTCCACTGCCAGCACCCGGTACGGCGAACGGCCCGTCCAGACCGAGGTTGCCGCATTGTCGGTGTTGACCACCCGCACCCGTACCCGCGTACCGTCCGGCGCGGGCATCCGGAGGTCGCCCGCCTCGCCGTTTACGGTCGGCTTCCCGTCGTACACATGCAGGACGGCGAGCTGCTCGACGACCGCAGGTTCCGCACGCTGGGGGCGACGACGATGGCGCCGAACAACCCGCGTTGGACCTGGGTGTGGGAGACCTGATGGGAGTGGTACCAGTAGGTGCCGGCCCGGTCGACGACGAAGCGGTAGGTGTGCGAGCCGCCCACTTTCACCGCAGGCTGACCTCGACGCGGCGGGGGCCGTCAAGGGCGGACCCGTCCCGTCAGGCCTCAGGCAGCTCAGCGAGCAACAGGTCGTGGGTGCGGACCCGTTGCTGCTCGGCGGTGGTGACCAGCTCCTCGAGCCGGTCCCACTCGGCGGCGTCGGCCTCCTGCTCCAACAGGTGGAGCAGCTCCCCGAGCGCATGGGCACCCAAGGAGCGGGAGGCGCTCTTGAGCCGGTGCGCGGTCCTGCCCAGCACCTCCCGGTCGCGGTCGCGGCAGGCGTCGGCGAGCTGCGGCACCGCCAACTCCAGGTCGTTGAGCAGCATCCCGACCAGCTCCCGCACGGCCTCGTCGCCGATCTGGGTGCGGAGCTGGGCGACGATGTGGGCATCGATCAGCCGTCGCTCGGTCGGTGACGCCGGGCTGGATGCGGCGGACGCGCTGCGCAGCACCTCGGCCAGGGCCTCCACGAGGATCGGCTTGCCCAGGAAGGCATCCATCCCGGAGGAGAGGCACTGCCGTACGTCGTCGGGGGCGACGTTCGCGGTCATGGCGACGATCTGGATTGGCCGCTCCGGCCAGCGGGACCTGATCTGACGAGTCGCCTCCAACCCGTCCATCTCCGGCATCTGGACGTCCATGAACACCAGGTCGTAGCTCCGCAGCTCCAACGCGTGCAGGGCCTCCGTGCCGCTGGCAGCCACATCGGCCCGGGAGCCGAACCGGGCCAGCAGATGCAACGCCACCTTCTGGTTCACCGGGTTGTCCTCGACCACCAGGATCGACAGCGGACGCCGCTGATCGGGAAGGTCGAACACCGACGCAGGGGCCGACACCGCGCCCTGGGGTGGGGCATCCGGCGCGGCCAGCCTCGCCATCAGGTCGAAGAGCTGCTCTTGTTTGGCCGGCTTGGACAGCACCGCGTCGAAGATGCCGCGCGCGGCGACCTCCCGGGTGTACGGCCCCGCAGAGGACAGCAGGATCAGCCGCATGCCAGGAATCCGGGCCCTCAGAACCTCGCCGAGCTCGGCGCCGTCCATCCCCGGCATCATCAGGTCCACGATGGCGAACCCGAACCGTTGGTCGTGCTGCACGATGCCGAGCGCCTCCGCCGCGCTCTCGGCGGACACGCATGCCATGGAGTGGCGCTCCGCCCACGACTCGAGGATCCGGCGGTTGGTCGCGTTGTCGTCCACGATCAGCATCCGTTTTCCGGCCAGGCCCGACGGCGCACCCTGCACCAGGACGTCGGAGCTCCCGGCCGGGAAGACGAAGCTGACCGTGGCTCCCGCTCCGGGGGTCGACGTCATCGTGATCGAGCCCCCCATCCGGTCCAGGAGCTGACGACAGATGGCCAGCCCCAGCCCGGTCCCGCCGTAGACGCGGGTGGTGGTGCTGTCCGCCTGCGTGAACGGGTCGAACAGTGCCTCGATCCGCGCCGGCTCGATCCCCACCCCGGTGTCGCTGACGGCAACCCGCAACCGCACCCCGTCCTCCTCCACCCGATCCACCGAGACCCGGACGACGACCTCCCCGGCTTCGGTGAACTTGACCGCGTTGGACAACAGGTTGACCAGGACCTGACGCAGCCGGGACGGATCGCCGACCACGGCTGCCGGCACGTCCGGCGCGACGTCGTACGCGATTTCCAGACCCTTGCTGTGGGCCTGCTGGGTGACGAGGTCCAGCGACTCCTGGAGCCAGTCGCGCACCAGGAACGGCAGCGCCTCGAGGTGGAGCTTGCCGGCCTCGAGCTTCGAGTAGTCCAGGATGTCGTTGATGATCGTGAGCAGGTGCTCACCACTGGACCGGACCGTCTCGACGTAGTCCCGCTGATGCACGTCCAGGGCGGTGTCGAGCAACAGACTGGTCATGCCGATGACGGCATTCATCGGGGTGCGGATCTCATGGCTCATGTTGGCCAGGAACTCCTGCTGCGCCCGGGCGGCCCTCTCAGCCGCCTCCAGCGCCCCGGCCAGCACGCCCTCGAAGGCCTTCCGCTCGGTGACGTCACGGACCGCGGCCGTGACGAGCATGCCGTCCTCGGTGTCGATGGCCGAGAGTGAGATCTCGGCAGGGAACTCCGTCCCGTCCTTGCGCCGGCCCGTCAGGTCGAGCCCGACCCCCATCGGCCGGGCCTGCGGGTCCTGGAAGTAGCCGAGCCGGTGCCCCGGGTGGACATCGCGCACCCGGTCCGGGACGAGCGTTTCCACGGGCTTGCCGAGCAGTTCCTCGCGGGGATAGCCGAACAGCCGCACCGCCTGGGTGTTCACCAGTCGGATCAGCCCCTCGGAGTCCACCCCCACGAGCGCATCCGGCGCCGCCTCGAGCAGACCCTCGAACTTCGCCTCGGTGCGCTTGCGCTCCGTGACGTCCCTGACCACGGCGGTGATCAGGTGGCCGCCCGGGATCGCCACCGTCGACAGGGAGATTTCGGCCGGGAACAGCGTCCCGTCCTTGCGCCTGCCCGACAACCCGAGGTCGGCCCCCATCGGCCGCACCTGGTCCTCCTCGACGAAGCGGGCGCGGTGCTGGGCGTGGACCTCGCGGGCCTCCTGCGGGACAAGGGTGTCGACGGACTGCCCGACGATCTCCGCACGGGTGTAGCCGAAGATCCGCTCCGCCCGGGCGTTGGCGAACACGACCATGCCGTTCTGGTCGACCACGAACAGCGCGTCCGGCAGCAACTCGATCAGCTGTTCGCTGATCGCCATCTCCTCCACGCGGACCTCCCCTCCTGGTGCAGGAACTCCACCACATTGCCCAGCCCGAGGTCTGCTCCCGAGCCATCTGGCCTGGTAGCAACTGCCTATGGACGTACCGTGACTTCCCTGGCATACCTCAGGGGGAAGCAGTTGGATCACGGCGCCCCAGGAGCAACCAGCACATGCTGTCCCACCCAGCCCTCGACCCCCCAACACGGCGACTGCTGCTCGTGGAGGACAGCTCCCTCGATGCCCTGCTGATCCGCGCCCATCTGTCCTCCGCTGCCCCTGAGGGCTACACGCTCGAGCACGTCGACCGGCTGCGGACGGCCCAGGAGCGGCTCACCGCCGGTGAGATCGACTGCATCCTGCTCGACCTGAGCCTGCCCGACGCGAGCCGACTGGAAGCTCTCACTGCCCTGCAGAGCACGCACCCGGACGTGCCCGTCATCGTCCTCAGCGGCTTCGACGAGGCTCTCCTCGGCGCCGAGGCGGTCCAGGCCGGCGCCCAGGACTACCTCAACAAGGGCGAGGCCGACGGCCGGCAGCTGTGGCGGGCCATCCGGTATGCCGTGGAACGCAAGCGCGCCGAGTTGCAGCTGCGGTTCCAGTCGCTGCACTGTCCGCTCACCGGACTGCCGAACCGGGTGCTGTTCATCGACCGGCTCGAGGTGGCGCTCACGCGGCTGGGCCGCAGGCCAGGGCTGGTCGCGGTTCTGTTCCTGGACCTCGACGGCTTCAAGTGGGTCAACGACAGCCTCGGCCATGACGCCGGCGACGCCGTACTCGTGGAAGTCGCCCGCCGGCTCGACGTGGTCCTGCGGCCGTACGACACCGCGGCCCGGCACGGGGGCGACGAGTTCCTCATCGTCACCGAGACCGAGCACGGTGCGGAGGACGTCTCCCTGCTCGCTGAGCGGATCCGGACGGTCCTCGCCGAGCCCATCGTGGTGAACGCCACCGACGTCCACGTCAGCGCCAGCATCGGGGTGGCCTACACCGACAGCGCTGGGGCGAGCGCCGCCGGCTTGCTGCGTGACGCGGACGCCGCGATGTATCGCGCCAAGGGAGCAGGCAAGGACCGGCTGGCCTTCTTCGACGAGAGCATGCGGCTGGAGGCCGAGCGGCGGTTCGCGCTGCTCAACCAGATGCACCAGGCGACCGAGCAGAACGAGTTCACCGTCCTGTACCAGCCGATCGTGGACCTCCGGTCCGGCCGCACCCACGGCTGGGAGGCGCTGTTGCGCTGGCGTTCTCCTGGCGGCGTCCTGGTCTCCCCCGTCGAGTTCATCGAGCTCCTGGAGGAGCACGCGCTGATCGTGACGGTCGGCGAGTTCGTGCTCGCCGAGGCAACCCGCTGGCTTGCGGAGCAGCACCGTACGGCGGGTCCAGGACCCCTGCCGACGGTGAGCGTCAACCTGAGCGCCGTACAGCTGACCAGGCCGGGCCTCGTGCAACGTGTTTCCGACATCATCAGCGCCTCGGGGGTCGCACCGGAACACGTCTGCCTCGAGCTCACCGAGAGCCAGGTGCTGGTCGACGACGACGCGGTCAGCCGACGGCTGCACGGCCTCAAAGAGCTCGGCGTCACGTTGGCGATGGACGACTACGGCACCGGGTACTCGACGCTGTTCCAGCTGCGTCGGCTGCCTTTCGACGCCATCAAGATCGACCGTTCCTTTGTCGCGGGTCTCGGCTGGGCCGAGGCGGACGCCCAGATCGTCCGGGCCGTCATCGCGATGGGCTCGTCGCTGGGGCTCAGCGTCGTGGCTGAGGGTGTGGAGACGCATCACCAAGCCGATCTGCTCAGCGACTTCCACTGCCCGCTGGGTCAGGGCTTCCTGTTCGGTCGACCGTCCGAGCAGGGCCACCGGTCAGGACGGGCGGGCAGCGACCACCTGGCTGACGATGGCGAAGTCCTTGGTGATGACGCCGTCGACCCCGACCCGGTGGGCCTGCTCGAGGCTGGAAGCGTCATCGACGGGCCAGGTGAGGACCAGGGAAACCCTTTCCTTGATCTCCGAGACGATGCGCGGGGTGAGCATCGAGAGGTGGACCGAGACCCCGTCCGGGGCTGTCCCCTTCCGTAGCCGCCGTCGCAGCCGCAACAGCTCGGTGCGGCCGCGGGCCGACAGCAGGACCTTGACACCGGGGAGGTCGTGGAAGGGCTCCACCGACGGCCACCACCGCGCGCACACCAGCACGGGGTGCCCAGGCGGCGTGGCGCGCAGGTGACGGGCGACCTCCACGCCGACCCTGCCGACCCCCTTGAGGTCGAGCATCACGGTGGTCTCGGGAGGGATCGCGTCGAGGAACTCGCGCATCAGCAACCGGGGGAAGTCGGCCGGGTAGAGCTGCCACTTGTCCCACAGCCAGGGGAGCGGGCCGAGGGACTTCTGGTGCCGCACCTCGAACCGCCCCCGGTGCAGGTGGATGTCCGCCTCGACCACGTCGGCGCCGAGCAGCGCGGCTTCCCGAAGATCGGCCAGGTCGTTGCCGGCCCGATGGGCGATTGCGAGCACGTCAGTCCACCAAGGTGCCGGTACGGCGGACCGGGGCGAGATCGGGCGACAGCCGCGGATGAGGCATCTTGACTGCTGCCCGCGCGTTGACGTGGCGGTGCTCCAACCGGTAGGCGACGGCCAGTCCGACGAGGGCGAGTGCCGCACCGGCCACAGCATCGATGAGGTAGTGGTTTGCGGTCAGCACGACGGCGACCGTCATCAGCACCGGCATGAGGCGACCGATCCAGCGCAACACCGTCGTGCTCGCGGCCGACGCAACGGCCAGGCCGACGAGCAGGTCCCAACCCACATGCAGGCTCGGCATCGCGGCGTACTGGTTGACGAAGGCCGGGGGCTGCAGCACCCGGTAGGCCTCCGACCGCTGCGTGACGGTGTCGACCAGCCCGGTCCCGGTCAGCCGCGGGGGGGCGACCGGGTAGGTGGCGAAGATGATGAGCCCGATGCCGCCGGACGCGATCATGGCGTTGCGCAGCCGCAGGAACACCACACGATGGCGGAACGCGAGCCACACCATGACCACCGTGATGACCGGCCAGTGGCCCCAGATGTAGATCCAGTTGGCGAGCGTGATGAGCCAGTCCTGGTCGATGAACAGGTCCTGCAGGCGTTGCTCCTGATCGAGCGAAATAGCCTGCTCGAAGGCCAGCACGTCTGCAGCATGGTCGAGCGCGGCGGCCGGGCCGCTCTCGGTCAGCCCGCGGACGCCGAAGTAGACGACGATCCCGAGCAGGACAATGGCGAGCTGACGCAGCACCCACAGCGCCCTCGTGACCGCCGACCTTCGCATCTCGGCCCCCTGTCTCCGCGCATTCCCTCACCAGGGTGCCGCTTTTTGGGCCCGATGGGGACCACTAAATGGAACTACACCGCCACCTGGACCGGGCGGTGGCTGTGGAACCCGGCTCGGCGGGCGGCGAGCAGGCTCACGCCGCCCAGCAGCAGCGCCGGGAGCCAGGCGACGCTGGCCATCAGGGTGACCGAGCCGAGGGCGGCCTGCCACGGCAGACCGAGCCCCATCAGGGCGAATACCAGCGCGCCATCGCGCGGGCTCGCACCGTTGGGGCCGGGCAGGGCGCCGGCGACCTGGCTCGCCCCGAACGCACCGAGCAGCGCGAGCGGCGACAGCGTGTGGCCGGTGGCCGCGACGGTCCCGAAGAGCAGCGCACCGATCGTCAACTGGTAGGCCAGTGAGAGCGCGATGCCATGGGCAACCCGCGACGGCTTCGGCAGCTCTCGGCGAGGCACCAGGTCCGGGCGGTACTTGCCGATCAGCAGGGCCGCCGAGAGAGCGACAACCGCCAGGGCCAGCGCGCCGAGCAGGATGCGGGTCGGGAGGGCAGCGCCGGCGACACCCACGAAGACGGCCAGGCCGATGGCGCCGACCAGCCGGTCGAGGGCGACCTCGGCCACCGCGGAGGGGGCGTGCATCCCGGTCTTGGTCAGTCGCTTGGTCCGCCAGATGTCGGCGCCCACATGGCCCGGGGTCAGCAGGCCCAGCAGCTCGGACTCGGCATACGCCCGGAGGTGCCACCACCGGCCCTGACCGCTCTCGGACAGCGCGTGCCACCGCAGGGGGCACAGGACGTATTTGCCGACGACCCAGGGGAGCAGCCCGAGCAGCATCGGCCAGATCGTCACGCGAGGCAGCGACGGGAGGGTAAGGGCGGGCACAGTGAAGGCGACGACCACAGCGACGATCCTGAGCCAACGACTGTGCAGCAGACCGCGGAGGCGGAGGGGCACGGGCATCCTTCCGGGAGGTTTCTTCAGTGTGATCGACACTTCTGGAAATTGCTTGAGCACGCAGCGGAGCGCTTGTCGGCAAGGTCGCGAAAGCACCGGGAGCAAGGGGGCAGATCCGCCGGGAACTCCCGGAGAAGTGATACCCGCCACAGCAACTGCCACACCGCTCAGACGGTGCCCAGCAGGGCGTTTACCGCCACATAGCCGGCAACCAGCAGGAGCACGGCGGCGAAAGTCCGGGTCAGGGTGTTGGCTTCGACGCGGTCCGCGACCCGCTTGCCGGCAAGGGAGCCGACGACCGCCGCCACCGTGAAGGGCACGATCACCTCCCACACGAAGGTGCCGTGACTCGCCCGCGCGCCCAGGGCGACCGCGGAGTTCAGGGCGATGACGAGAAGTGACGTGCCGACCGCGACAGGCATCGAGATCCCGAGCAGCACGACCAGGGCAGGCACCACGATGAAGCCACCGCCGACCCCGAGAAAGCCTGTCAGGAAGCCGATCCCCAGTCCGGCGGCGGCCAGACTGAGCCAGCCCAGGTGCGCCCCGATGGCGGTAGCGGTCGCGGGGGCTTCGGCGGCTTCGGCGGCTTCGTGGGGGGCTCGGCTGCGCAGCAGCATGCCGACGGCCGCGAGGACCATGAGGGCCGCGAAGGCGAGCAGCAGCACGTCCGGGTCGACCCGGCGGTTGAGTTGGGAGCCCAGGATCGACGTGGGCACACCGATGGCCGCGAGAGTGAATCCCTTGGCCCACAAGGTATGTCTGTCGCGAGCATGCTCGACACAGGCGAGCGCAGCGGTCACCCCCACGATCACCAGGCTGCCGGTAGTGGCCTCCTGGGCCGTCAGGCCGAGCAGGAACACGAGCGCCGGGACAGTGAGGATCGAGCCGCCACCGCCGAGCGCGCCGAGCGCGAGCCCGATGAGGACACCCAGTCCCAGCGAGGCCGCGATGAGGGCTGTCAGCAAC
>JANOTZ010000107.1:0-12852 GCA_031416735.1 Frankiales bacterium | reverse complement strand
GATCACTCCTCAGGGTCACCGAGGGGTCAAAGTTCAACCGGCGCCTGGGGGTCAGTTTTCACGCGGCGTCGACACATCACGCCAGTTGGAGAAGTTCACCTCGTCGTGTGCGAAGTACGAGACGAACTGCTGGTGCCGGAGGGCGGGGGGAATGGCTCCAACGGCTGGCGCTACCACCACGACACGAAGTTCTGGCCGCATCCATCCGGTCTGCAGCATGAGCCGTGTCTCGTACTCCATCCAGTCGCGCGACTCATCCCCCGGCTTGACGAGAACAACTATCAAATCCGCTTGCGCGACTCGCTCAGCCACTTGCTCATCAGTGGGACGGTCACTCGACCATTCGTGGTCGAGAAGCTGGACTCCGCGCGCTCGGAGTGCAGCTGTCAGTGCTTCGGCTTCAACCGCCGCGCTCCGGTACGAGTACGACAGGAACACGTGAGGTCGACCTGCGTCCGCGGGGTAGTCGCTCACGTATCGACCGTATCGCGGGAAGCGGCCCAAGCCGGGATCCCGTTGGTCAGGGCCGCCGTCAAGCGTTCTGAGTCGGCCGACGAGGTTTCTCGACATGGGTGTCGATCAGGAAGCCCGCCACTGCGAAGCCGGAGTTCACGGCGAGCTTGGCGTGTCTGGGCGCAGGACGGACAGATGCCTTGCCGCGGCCGTGCGCGTCGCTCAGGCTGTTTCGCATTGCCGCCAAGCCCCCAACCACGGTCGTGACGCCGGACAGGATCTGCTTGATGACCTGTTCGGTGTGCTGGTCAGGGGCGATGTCCATGCAGGAGGCAGCCGCCTTGTAGAGCTTGGAGAGGTCCGCGCCCTCGTCGTAAGGCGCTTCACGCTCGTCACAGATGTGCTTGCACACACTCTCCAAGGTTGTGCGGGTCGCGGTGATCGCCCCTTCTGGATCGCTGATGACCTTGTCCAGCGCCGCATCCCAAGAACGCCTCACAGCATCCCAGTCCTCGAGCGTGTCTAGCCGGTCAGACGCGGCCATGGCTCCCGGCGCCGAACCTGACAGCAGTAGGCCGCGAAGCTTGGCGATGTCCTCATCGTTTGGCATCGCGTACTTGCTCGGTCCGTCGTACGTGCAGAGATCGAGCAGGAAGCGTCGTTGGTCATCGACGCTGAGGGCGTCAAGTCCCTGTTCGAAGATCTGCCACCGGGACGAGCCGCCGCCGCCCCAACCGGTATATGAACCCAGGGCATCGGTGTACTCCGCGAACACGTCATGGATCTCCGGTCCGCTGAAGCCGGTCTCACGCGCGAACATCTCTGTCGCAAGCTTGATGATCCGGTAAGGCAAACGCGCGTTCGATTTCGCCACCCGGAGATCCTCGCACCAAGCAGGCAGGGCTGCTGGGGAGTTCAGGCCCCCTTGGGCCCTTGCTCGTTGCACCTGGAAGGACGGGCATAGCCGGTTGCAGAGCCATCACCGGAATCAGGCTGAAGGCGTCCCTTACAAGTCTATCCGGGACACGATCCGGGACGTCCCGGAAGTACGGCGGCGGCTCCGAGCCGAGTGCCCGTCAGCCGGGCAGCAGCTCGAACGTGATGCGCGCGTCGAGGCCCTCGACGAGGCGCAGCAGCGTTGGGGTGGTGGGTCAAGGCGCCCGGACTTCACGGACGGGCCACGGACGGATGATCAAGAGGCGGCTTCCCGATCTTCGGGAAACCGCCTCTGACCTGCACTTTCTCTGTAGCGGGGGCAGGATTTGAACCTGCGACCTCTGGGTTATGAGCCCAGCGAGCTACCGAGCTGCTCCACCCCGCGTCGATGAGACAACCTTACAGGATGCGACCACGGGCCCGCCGGAGCGCCCTGGGCAAACACGCTGATCAAGGGCCACTCGCCCGGTTTGTTGTGAAATGTAGGGATTGCTGACATTCTCCGATCTCCCTACGAAGGAGAGCATCTTGCGACGTATCGCCCTGCTCGCCACAGCCGTTGCCGTGGTCGCGCTGCCCCTGGTCACCGCCTCGTCCGCGTCCGCGGATGAGCGCCGCTGCTACACCCTGGGCGCGCCCGGCTTTGACCGGTATGAGGTCTGCCGCTACCTGCCCATCGACCCTGAGTTGGAGCCTTGATGCGCCGCCTGCTGATCGCGACCGCCGTTGTCGGACTGCTGACCGGTGCGTCCGGTTCGGCGCTGGCCGCACCACCGGAGCTGCCGGGAGTCCCGAAGAACTGCCACGAGTGGAACCAGCTGCTGCACATCCAGAACGTGCGCAGCTGCGACGACCCGCCCGTCAGCTAACAAGCCAACAGCGAGAGCCGCCGTCCCGGTCCGGGGCGGCGGCTCTCGTCATGCCGGGGCAACGCCCGGCGGCCGGCCAGAACCGGCCGCCGGGGCGTGGTCTAACGCGTGGCGGTCGGCGACGGAGACGGAGACGGAGACCCAGAAGACGCCGAGGCGATCTGGTCCAGCGCCACCTTGAGCCGTCGCTGCGCCTGTCCATAAGCCGCGAAGTCGCCGGCCTTCAACGCAGCCTGGCCGTCCGAGTAGGCCTTCTGGGCCGCGGCGATGGCGGAGGCCAAAGACACCCCCGGCGCCGGGGTCTCACCGGGCGACGGGGACGGACCGGGAGTCACGGTCCCCACCCCGAAGAGCTGGTCCAGGGCCTCGGCCAGCGTCGGCTTGTAGGCGATCCTGTCGCCGAAAGCGACGATGACGCTGTTGAGGATCGGATACTTCGGCTCCTTGCGGGCCTGGGTGTAGACCGGCTCGATGTAGAGCAGCCCCTGGCCGACCGGGAGGGTGAGCAGGTTGCCCAGGACCACCTCGGAGCCACCCTGCCGGAGCAGCGTCAGCTTGGTCGAGACCTCGGTCGCCGACTCGAACTGGTTGGCCACCAGACCCGGCCCGGGGATCACGGTTCCCTTGGGTAGCTCGAGAATCCGGATCTTGCCGAAGTCAGGACCGGGGTCGGAGGAGACCGCCGCGAACGCCGTCAGGTTCGACTGCCCGCGGGCCACGAAGGTCGACGTCAGCGAGAAGGCCGGCCGGCTGGTCCCCGGGAACTGCAGCAGCGCGTAGTACGGCGGCTGGGGCGGACCGTCGTTGTCGTTGGTCCCCGGGGCCGCGGTCGCCTGGCCGGTGAGGACCTCGACGGCCTCCTGGGTCGGGTCCGACGGCACCTGCCAGAAGTCTTCCTTGCCGTAGAACGCCGTCGGGTCGGTCACGTGGTACTGACCGAGCAGCTCGCGCTGCACCTTGAACAGGTCCTCCGGGTAGCGCAGGTGCTTCTCGAGGGTGTCGCTGATCATCGCCTTCGGCTCGATGATGCCCGGGAACGCGGCCTTCCAGGTCTTCAGGACCGGGTCCTTGTCGTCCCAGGTGTAGAGCTTCACCTTGCCGGTGAAGGCATCGACGGTGGCCTTCACCGAGTTGCGGATGTAGTTGACCTCGGCGTTCACCACGGTCCGATTACGGGAGTCGACGACAGCCTCACCGAGCTGGGTGCGCTGGGCGTAGGGATAGCCGGCGCTGGTGGTGTAGCCGTCCACGATCCACAGCAGCCGCCCGTCGACGATCGCCGGGTAGGGGTCGCCGTCGAGCTTCAGGAACGGCGCGACCTTGGCGACCCGCGCCTTGGGCTGACGGGTGTACATCAGCTTGCTCTCAGGGGTCAGCGACGACGACAGCAGGATGTTCTTTTCCTTGAACTTCAAGGCGAACAGCAGCTTGCGCAGGCCGGAGTCGAGCTTCACCCCACCCGGTCCGTCGTAGTTGATGACGCGTTGCTCGTCACCGGCGCCACCGGGCCCGTCGATCTCACCCTGCTTGGTGTCGACGATGGAGTACTCCGGGGACTTCTCGCCGTAGTAGATCTGCGGGTCCTCGATGGCGAACACGCCACCGGGCCCTTCGACCGGCACGTTCTTCACGAGGAAGTTGGGCAGCCCGTCGGGTCCGGTGGTGTTGGCCGGTGCAGCGACGAAACCGTTGCCGTGGGTGTAGGTGAGGTGCAGGTTGATCCAGTTGCGCTGGTCCGCCCGCAGATTCGACTGGTCGAGCTCGCGGACCGCCACGACGTAGTCCTGGATCTCGCCGTTCGTCAGGTAGCGGTCGATGTCGAGCGAGGGGTTGAAGCCGTAGTAGTTACGGATCCCCTGGTCCTTCTTGAACGCGGCCCCAAGGATGTTGGGGTCGAGCAGCCGAGCGTTGGGGATCGTGCCCTTGTCGGCTCGCAGCGCGGCGGGCTCGGCGGTCGAGACGGCCGGATACTGCTGCACCGCGACATCGTCGATCTGGTAGGCCTTGCGGGTCGCGTCGATGTTGCGCTGGATGTATTTCCCCTCGCGCACCACCTCGTTCGGCCGGACCTGGAACTGCTGCACGTACGCCGGATAGATGCCGCCGACGGCCACGGCGCTGACCACCAGCAGGGCCAGCGCACCGGCGGGCAGCAGGACGTTGCGCACCACGATGTTGGCGAAGAACAGCACCGCGCAGATGATCGCGATGAAGGTCAGCATCGTCTTGGCCGGCAGCACCGCATGCACATCGGTGTACGACGCGCCCTGCACCACCCCCCGCAGCGAGAACGCGAGGCCGAACCGGTCGAGCCAGTAGGCCACCCCCTTGGCGAGGACGATCAGGCCGATGAGCACCGACAGGTGCACCCGGGCGGCCACGCTGATCTTCTCGCCGGCGGTCTGCACCCGGACGCCCCCGAACAGGTAGTGCGTGATAGCGGCGGCGATCAGCGACAGCACCAGGACGGCGAGCACGAAGCCCAGCAGGAACCGCTGGAACGGGTAGGTGAAGGCGAAGTAGGAGATGTCGCGACCGAACTGCGCATCGGTCTCACCGAACGGCTGGGCGTTGCGCCACAGCAGCCAGGTCTGCCAGCGGCTGGCCGCAGCGAGCCCGGCGAAGACCCCGAAGACGCCGCTCACGGCCAGCAGCACGGGGAGCAGGAACGGCTCCACCGCGAGCCGGTACCGCTCGAGGTTCTGCTGCTCCAGCGACAGCGGCCGGAACGGCGGCCGGGCCCGGTAGGCCACCGCGATGTTGGTCCCGATCATGGCCGCCATGAGCAGGCCGAACAGGAAGAACAGCAGCAGCTTGGTGGTCAGCACGGTCGAGAACACCTTGCTGAAACCGGTCTCCCGGAACCACAGCAGGTCGGTGTACATCGACACGAAGACGGCACCCAGGACCAGCAGGACCAGGACGACCACGACGACAGGAGCGAACAGGCGGGGACGGCCCGGCAGAGCCGGCATCCCGGTACGAACAGCCACGGAGTGGGGCTCACCTTCGTCAGAAACGGGACTAGAACCTGAGCGAACTCAACCACAACGTCCGGTGAGCGAGAATGGTGTCCATGAGCGCGCCCCCCAGCCTGGTCCTGCTGTCCGTCGTCGGCGAGGTCGAGGGCCACCTCGCCGAAGCCGGCTGGGACCAGCCCCCGCAGCTGTTCGCCCTGGTCGACACCGAGCAGCTGCTCCGCGCCGAGCCGCAGCTCGCCGAGACCATGGGCCTGGTCGTCGCCCGGCCCGGCTCCCTCACGCCGATCGCTCAGGACCCCCTCGAGCCGGGCCCGCTCGACGAGCAGCTCGCCGGCATGATGTTCGGCCCCGAGGTCCTCGGCGTGGTCCTCACCCACGAGGTGCTGGTCCTTCCGCCGTCCGCCGAGGCAGCCCTCGACGACACCGAGGACCCGGCCGCCGCGGCCGCCGCGCACCCCGAGCGCCGCGAGGTCCGGATGGCCGTCGGCGTCCTGCGCGACGGCAGCCGCGAGTCGGTCCTGCGGCTCCGCGGCCCCGACGGCGAGGCCGACGAGATCGTCACCGGCGGCGACCTCACCCCCGGCCTCGCCGAAGCCCTCTTCGCCACCCTCGACGACTAGCCGCAGGGCCTCACCCTCGACGAACGGCTACTTCCTGGTACGTCGGACAGCCGGCAGATCCGACACCGGCAGGTCGAGCGAGAACTCGGCGCCCTTGCCCAGCCGCGAGGTGACGCTCAGGGGATAGCCGGCGTCCTCAGCGAGCCGTCGTACAAAGGAAAGGCCGAGACCGAGGCCGCCGATCCGGCGGGTGGCCGAGCCGTCGACCTGCTCGAAGGACGTGAACAGCCCGGAGTGGTCGCCCTCGGCGATGCCCGGCCCGGCGTCCTTGACCGAGACCCGCACCCGGGTGCCGTCGGGTGACCACGCACCGACGAAGGTGATGGGGGTGCCGGCGGGGGTGTACTTCACGGCGTTGTCGACGAACTCGTCGAGCGCCTTGCCGACCCAGGTCGGGTCGACGAACACAGCCGGCAGTCCGGCGGCGACCCGGCGCTTGAGGTCGGCCTCGCGGTGCGGGGCCCGCCCCCGCCACACCTCCAGCCGCGCCTCCAGCAGGTCCTTCACCGACATCGGGCGCGGGGAGACCGACACCCGGCCGGCCTCGAAGGCCGCGACGTCGACCAGCAGGTCGACGACCCGGTTCATCTTCAGGGCCTCGTTGCGGATGGTGGTGGCGAAGGCGGTGACGCTCGCGGGAGCCAGACCTGGCTTGCTGACGAGGATCTCGGCGTAGCCGCGGATCGGGGTCAGCGGAGTGCGCAGCTCGTGGCTCACGTTGGACAGGAACTCGGTCTTCATCCGCTCGACGTCGCGCTCGCGAGTGGTGTCGCGCAGGACGAGTACGACGCCAAAAACCCCTTCCAGGGGAAGGATTTCGACCCGCACGGGGACCGTCGTGCCGTCGGGCCGATGCACCTCGGCGGGCTCGTCGCGCAGCCGCAGCGAAGGGTCGGCGAGCGGCCGGCCGTCGACGTCCCGAACGTCCGCGACGATTGCCAGCTCCTCGCCGAGCACGTCGGCCTGCTCCAGCCCGAGCATGGCCAGCGCCGCCGGGTTGACGGCGGTCACGACGCCGTCGCCGTCGGTCGCGAGCAGCCCGTCCGGCATCGACGCCAGCACCGTCTCCAACCGGGCGGCCGACTCGCGCAGGTCACCGGTGAGCCGCGACAGCGAGACGGTCATCTTGTCGAAGGTGCGCGACAGGGTGCCCACCTCGTCGCGGCTGCTCACCGACGTGGTCGCGGTCAGGTCGCCGGCCGCGACCCGCGCGGCAGCGGCGGTGAGGCGACGGACCGGTTCGACGGTACGGCGGCCAAGGACCGCAGCGGCCACGGCGACGAGCAGGAGGGCGAGCAGCGCCGTGACGAACAGCAGGCGCAGCGCATCCCGCTCGGTCTTCAGTGCCGGCCCGGGGTCGCGGCTGACGGCCAGCAGCCCCACCTGCTGCCCCCGGTAGTCGAGCAGCGGCCTGAACCGGGCAGTCGGGTTGATGCCCTGGGAGCCGACCGTGCGGCCGTCCTCAGCGATCGCCCGGTCGAGCCCGTGCTGCCGCACGATCCCCAGGATCCGCGCCGCGATGTTGGTGGAGCGGTTGGTGGCCACCACCTGCAGCGGGTCACCGGCGAGGACGGTCAGCCCGAACCCGCCGGTGTCGACGTCACTGCGGGTGTAGTCGGTGTTGAGCCGGTGCCCGTAGACGATGACCCGCCGCGGCGGCGACTGCGGCCCGCTCACCCGGACGGCCTCGGGGCTGACCCCCACCCCGACCACCACGACGCTGGGTGGTGACCCGGCCAGCCGGTCCAGGCTGTAGAGGTTGTTCTTGCGCTGCGGACCGCTGCCGGTCAGCACCTCGTTGATGACGGGCAGGGTGCGCAGTCCGAGCAGCTCGGTGCGGCTGAGCGGCAGCCGCCCCCCGAACGACTCGATCCGGCCGCCGCGGCTCACCGCCACGACGAAGTCGTCCTTCACATTCGGCACGAACCGCTGGACGTAGTCGGCGCAGAAGACAGCGGTGTTGGGCACCTTCACGTTGCAGATCGCGTCGAGCGAGGTCGCCTGGTTGGTCGCCTCCTGACCGAGGGCGTCGATGGCCAGGGTGCGACCGACCGCGGCCTGCTCCACGATCTCGCGGGTCTGCCGGTCGTACGACGAGACGACGACGTTGCCGACCACCCCGACCGCGGCGACCGCCATCGCGAGGACCCCGGCCAGGATCGCCCCGACCACCTTCGACAGCAGGCTGGCCTGCGCCAGCAGCGCCAGCCCGACCAGCACCGCGAGCGCACCGGCACCGCGCAGGACCAGCACTGTCAGCGGGGCACCCTGTCCCGCGTCGGCGAGGGGGGTCACGAACGAGGCGGCCCCCCAGAGTCCGAAGCCCGCACCGACGGCCAGGCCCACCCCGTCGCGGCGGTTCCACACCGCTGCCGCACCGGCGACCAGGGAACCGGCGGCGGCGAACGACGCCGGGCCGCCGGAGGCGGCGAGGGGGATCACGACGCCGTACAGGCTGGTGGGAAGCCGGCGGGGGCCGAGCCCTCCGGTGAACAGGCCGGCTGCGAGCACCAGCGACGCGGCGGCCCGGATCAGCGCGAGCCCGTCGGAGGCCGGGACGCCGAGTTGCAGCGCGGTCCGCACCTCGACGGCCGCGAGCACCAGGGCACCGAGGGCGACCAGGGTGCCCGGTGCCGAGCGGCGCAGGGCCGCGGCGGCGGCGAGGCCTACACAGGCCGCGACCATCAGGAGCTGGACGGCACCCAGGAGTGCGAAGGGGACGCCGGGCTCCATACGCGGAGTCTAGGAGCGCGCGGCCCCCGCCAAGGGGAGATCAGCGCGGCGGCGCGGTGTTGGTCTAAGGCGATCAGCCCGGCGGCGCGGTGGGTTGGTCAGCAGGAGGGCGGGGTGCCGCCTTCGCGCAGCGTCTTCAACGCCGCCAGGGCACCCTTCAGCGTCTCGACCTTGATGAGAGTGAGCCCGTCGGGCCGGGTGCTCTTGGCCTCGGGGCAGTTCACGGCGGGCGTGAGGAACACCGTCGCGCCCTCGTCCTTGGCCCCGATGAGCTTCTCGGCGATGCCGCCGATCGGCCCGACCGTGCCGTCGCTGGTGATCTCGCCGGTGCCCGCGATGCGCTTGCCGCCGGTGATCGAGTCCGGGCCGAGCTTCTCGATGATCCCGAGCGCGAACATCAGGCCGGCGCTGGGCCCGCCGATGTCCTTCAGCCCGATCTCGACCTTGATCGGGAAGCTCGGCGTCTCAGCCGGGGTGATCCCGACGATCGTGCGCACCGGCTTCTCGACGGACGCAGCGGTCGTGAGGGTGACGGTGGCGGCCTTGCCGGTCCTGGTGTAGCCGATCACGACCGACTCGCCCGGGCTGTGCTTGCGGACCAGCGCCCCCACCGACTTGGCGTCGGTCACCTTCGTCCCGTCCACGGTGGTGAGGACGTCGCCCGCCAACAGATGCCCGTCGGCCGGCGCGCCCTTCTTCACCGCGTCGACAGTGACCAGCGTCGTCCCCGGGATACCGAGCTCCCGCAGCGCCGCGGTAGTGGCCTCGTCCTGGGACTGCCTCATCTCCTGGACATTCTGCTCCTGCTGCTGCTCCTCGGACTGGTCCGGCGGGTAGACGATCTCCCGCGGGATCACGGCCTGTCGTGAGGAGAGCCAGCCGGAGAGGGCCTCGAACAACGTGAGGTGGTCGCGCACGCTGACCGTGGTCAGCGACAGCGTCCCGTCCGCTCCGTAGGTGCGGGCCCCGGTGATCTTGAGCACCTCGTCGGCACCCTTGCCCCCGAGGGTGTCGATCGCCGGTCCGGGCGCGAGCGAGACGTACGGCACCGTCTTCACCGCACCCGCCACCGCGAGCCCGAAGGCCATGACGCACGCCAGGAGCAGGGTCAGAGCGCGACGAGACACCACCTGAGCCTAGTCGTGAGCCCCGGGGCCGGTGATCAGCTGGAGAAGAAGCCGAGGCTGCTGGGGGTGGCCGGCTCCGCGGACCGCCCATTGCTGGCGGCGACCATCGGCTGCTCCGGCACCTCTACGGACGGGACCTCCAGGGAGGGCACCTCCGCGGACGGGGCGTCGGGCGCGACCTGCATGGCCTCACCGGCGGGCACCTCGACGCGGTACCAGGTCTTGAAGGCGAGCGGCACCTCGGTCAGCGCGTGCACGCTGACCTCGTTCACGTTCTCCACGTTGCGCAGGTGCTCCACGAGCCGCACGGCGTCCTCGAGGGTGGAGACGCGGCGAAAGGCCGGGCTCCCGTCATGGGCTGGGAAAAAGACGACGTGCTCCATCTGGTGGCTCCTCGACTGGTCTGCACGGGTCGGGGCGCTCCGAGCCGTGTCCTCCGACGACATCGGCACGTTGGGCGGGGTGTCTTAAGAAAGTTTCCCCCTGCGGAGAATCGTCCTGAGATGTCACACTTGCGCTGAGCCAAGATTTTTCCCGCCTCCCCCGCGAGGTTTCGCCCGCTGCGTCGTTGTGTCACGTAGTCGGGTTGTCCCAGCCCCCGACGGATGAGGAAAGCGTGTCGACCGCCCAAGACCTTCCTGCCCCGTATGGGGAGCCGGCCGGAGCTCCCGGGTTGCACCTCGTCCCGGACCTGGACTTCGAGGCCGCGGTCCGCCAGGTCCGGCCGCGGCTGCACCGCTATGCCGTCCGGCGCCTCGGGGACGTCCACGAGGCCGAGGAGCTGGTCCAGGAAGCGCTCCTGCGCGCCTTCACGCACCGCGAGCAGCTCCGCACGGAGGACGACCTGAGCGCCTGGTCGACGGTCGTCACCGGACGGCTGGTCATCGACCGGCTGCGGGTCCGCGGTCGCTCGACCTCGGTCGCCGAGGTCCCCGACGGTGCCCGGGTCGGCCGCGACACCGCCGACATCGTGGTCGGCCGGGACGAGGCGCGCACCGCCCTCGACGCGCTCGACGCCATGCCCGCCCGCCAGGCCGCGGTGCTGTGGGCCCGCGAGGTGGAGGGCCTGACCTACGAGGAGCTGGGCGCGCGCTTCCAGATGACCGAGCCGGCCGTCCGCTCCGTGCTCACCCGGGCCCGCAAGGCCCTGCGCAAGGAGTACGCCCTGCGCGGCGGCACCCTCCCCGTCGCCGGGCTCTCCGTCCTGGCGCCGTGGATCGCCGGCCTCACCTGGGCCGACCGGCTCCGCGCCGCGGTGGGCCGGGTCACCGCGCCGGCGACCCTGGCCACCATCGGCGTCACCACCCTCGGCGGCCTGCTCCTGTCCCCGTTCGGTTTCCCCGACGGTCAGATGTTCCTGCGCCCCTCCGAGGTCGTCGTGGCCGACGCGTCCCGGCTGCACCAGGCGTCCGTCCTTCCCGCCCGACCCAGCTCAGCGCCCGCGAAGCGCTCGCAGCCGACAGGCAGCGGCGACGCGCCGCTGCCTGTCGGTCCGACCTCCGGCCATACCGTGGCGGCTCCCCTCAGCAACCTCAACTGCGAGGAGCGCGAGGAACTGCCGGCCGCTGGAGGAGGCGTCTTCGGCGCGTCGTGCACCCCAGCGACGGGCTACGAGCTCCAGTTCGGTCCTCCCCTGCCGGACAACCCGACCGGGATCACCAGGATCACGGTCAAGCAGGAATTCCTGCCCTGTTCCGCGATCCCCGACAACCCGGTGGTGCGCTGCACCCCGGTCCCAGAAGGAGACCACCCGTGAAGCGACTCGTCGTTCTCGTCCTGCTCGGATCCAGCCTCAGCGGCGTCGGCACCGGACTTGCCGCTGCCTCCGCGAGCGCCCTCCCGGGCCAGATCTGCGTCGTGGTCTGGAACGACCCGAACAACAGCCGGGACGGCATCTGCGTCGTCACCCCCGACCGGCCCCGGTAGTTAGCGGGCGCGCGCCTTGGCGCGCGGCCGGACCCGACGCCGGCGGGCAGGCACCGGTCCGGTCAACGCCGCCTTGAACCGGTCGTATTGCTCCACGGTCTCCATCGCCTCGACCGGCCCCCGCGGTCGGACAGCCCAGATCGTCCACACGACGGCCAGCAGCGGGGCGACTATCACCGGGCTGAGCCAGAGGATCCAGGAAGGCATATGCGGCTTTCCGCGAGACATGTCGCGATAGGGGTGGGGCGGGAGTCGCTCCTAGCGTAACGGCCAAAGGCCGTCAGGAGTAGCACTGCTCAGGGTGTTCCTACCCACTCTTGCGACCCGTCGGCGAACAGCTGGTGCTTCCAGATCGGCACCTGGTCCTTGATGTCGTCGATGAGGCGGCGGGCGGCGACGAACGCCTGGTCCCGGTGCGCGGCCGAGGCCGCGACGACCACCGCGACGTCACCGATCGCCAGCAGCCCCACCCGATGCACGGCCGCCACCCGCACCACGGGCAGCGACGAGGCGACCGCCTGGACGACGGACGTCATCAGCCCGAGCGCCGACGGATGCGCGGTGTATTCCAGCGAGGTCACCACCCGCCCACCGTCGTCGGCGCGCACCAATCCGGTGAACGAGACCACCCCACCGGCCGCAGGATCCTCGACAGCGGCCAGCACCTCGTCCACGGACAAGGGGGTGGATCGGATGTCGACGAGCACACCCCCCACCCTAGAGACCACGCCGACGGCGACGGGCCTGACGCACCAGGGCCGCCGTACCCAGCAGCGCCACGGTGGCGCCCGCCGCGGTGTAGGCGGCAGACCGCGCGTCACCGGACCGGGCGGCCAGGTGCTCGGTGAGGGCCGCCTCGTTGGTCCAGCGCGGGGTCCACCCGGCCGCCCGCAGCGAGTCGCACGCCACCACCAACGGGCCGAGCAGGTGGTCGAGCTCGCGGGGCGAGGAGGTCGTGAGGCCGGCCCGCTGCAGCCGTTCCGCGGTCGCCAACGCCAGCGAGGCGGGCAGCTCCAGCCGCCGTCGCCCCGCGCGCTCCTCGACGACGGACTGCCGCAGCGCTCCCTCGCAGGCCACCGCCACGCCCCCGCTGACCACGCCGAGCGCGGCGAGCTCCAACGCCGCCAGCAGGTCCGTGACGTGGCACAGCTGCCACAACGGCTCGATCCCGCGTACGGCGAGCAGCCGGCGTCCGGCGAGCTGCCGC
>JANOTZ010000106.1:0-5057 GCA_031416735.1 Frankiales bacterium | reverse complement strand
GGACATGACGGCTCATCGGGGGAGGGCGCACGGGGCGCGGGTTGTCGGGACGGTGAGGTCAGCGACAACAGGCGCAGCAGAGCACGAAGGCGTGCTGAGCAGGCGCGGTCATGACACCAGTGTGCCAGACAGCGTCGATCTGCGGACCGGCACGGCGCCCAGGTCGGTGACGGAGCGCCCGGCGGCCAGCGCGCGTCGCTCGTAGCCGGTCAGCGGCCGGGTCCCGCGGGGCACGACCTGCACGTCCCAGCCGGCGAGGGCCTCCCGGGCGTGCTCGACATAGGCGGGCCAGTCCGTGGCCAGCCGAAGCACCCCCTCGGGCGAGAGTCGGGTAGCGACCAGCTCGGCGAACGAGGGCCGCAGCAGCCGGCGCTTCACGTGCCGCGCCTTGGGCCACGGGTCGGGGAAGAACAGCCGCACCTCGCGCAGCGCCCCCTCGGGCAGCGCCCGGAGCAGCTCGACGGCGTCGCCCTCGACGACCCGCACGTTGGTCAGCCCGGCGCCTTCGATCCGGCGCAGCAGCATCGCGATCCCCGCCGGGTGCACCTCAACGGCCAGCAGGTCGACCTCCGGCTCCGCGGCCGCCATCAGCGCGGTCGCCTCGCCCATGCCGAAGCCGATCTCGAGCACCAACGGCTGGGTGCGGACCAACCCGGTGTACGGCGGCTCGACGCCGTGCCGGGGCCAGAGCCGGGCATGGGCGGCGACCGACGTGGGGCCGGTCCGACCGCGACGCACCTTGAAGCTCGGGATCTCCGAAGGAGTCCCGAGCGGCGCGTGACTAGGCGACGTACTCGCGCAGGCCTTCGGCGCGGCCCTCGAGGCGCAGCTCGGCGAGGGTGTCGCGCTCGATCTGACGGATCCGCTCGCGGGTCAGGCCCAGGTGGCGACCGACCTCGTCGAGGGTGCGCGGACGACCGTCGTCGAGGCCGAAGCGCATCCGGACCACGATCGCCGAACGCTCCGGCAGGGAGCCGAGGACCTCGGACAGCTGCGACTGCAGCATCTGGGTCTCGACGGCCTGGACCGGGTCGACCGACTCGGTGTCGGTGATGAAGTCGCCGAGGGTGGCCTCGTCGTCCCCGACCGGGCTCTGCAGCGACAGGGTGTCGCGACCGAACGCGATGATCTCCTCGACCTTGGCCGCGGTCATCTCCAGCGGAATGCCGATCTCCTCTGCGGAGGGGTCGCGCCCCAGGGTCTGGGTCAGCTCTCGCCGTACGCGGGTGACCTTGGTGATGAGCTCAGCCATGTGCACGGGCACGCGGATGGTGCGGCCCTGGTCGGCCAGCGCGCGCTGAAGCGCCTGGCGGATCCACCAGGTGGCGTAGGTGGAGAACTTGTAGCCCTTGGCGTAGTCGAACTTCTCGACCGCGCGGACCAGACCGAGGTTGCCCTCCTGCACCAGGTCGAGCAGGTCGAGCCCGCGGCCCTGGTAGCGCTTCGCGAGCGACACGACGAGGCGCAGGTTGGCCTCGAGCAGGTGCCGCTTGGCCTTGTCGCCGTCGCGGATGATGTGCAGCAGGTCGCGCTTCATCGTCGGGGTGAGCTTGAGGCCTTCCTCGGCGTTCTGGCGCATCTTCTCGGTGCCGAACAGGCCGGCCTCGATCCGCTTGGCCAGGTCGACCTCCTCGACGGCGGTGAGCAGCGGGACCCGGCCGATCTCGCGGAGGTAGGCCTTCACCAGGTCGATGCCGGGCGGCGGCTCGTCCAGCGCGAGGGGCTTGTCCTCCTCGGCCACCACGACCTTGGGGGTGTCGTCGTCCTCGTCCTCGTCGGTCTCCTCGACGACGGCGGGCGCGGGCGCGGCCTTCTTCCCGGCGGCCTTGCGGGCGCGGGGGGCGGGCGCGGGGGGCGCCTCGGGGGTGGCCACGAGCGCAGGCTCGAGGGTGGCCTCGACGGTGGGCTCGAGGGTGCCGGTCGCGATCGGGTCGGTCACAGTGGTCTCCATCAGGGGACTGTCGACAGTGCGCCCGGCGGGCCGGGTCGCAGCCTTACTGCGAACGGGGGCCGCAGGTCGGGCAGCCGCGGGGGTGCGGCGGGGCTTCTTGGTCGGCTCGGCCTCGACGGCGCCGATCACCAGGCCGCCCTCGGTCAGGCGGCGCAGGACGGCCCGGGCCTCGGCGGGGCCGATCCCGGCCTGCTCGAAGGTGGTGCGCAGCTGCGCGAGGGACATCTGACCCTCAGCCTGGGCACGCTGGACCATCGCCTCGATGACGTCGGCGGGGCGGGCAGCGGTAGGCAAGACAGTTCTCCTGGAGGTCGATCGTGGATGCGGGGGCCGGTCGGGTGGGCGAGTACGCTGGGTGCGACCGTCCGGGATGGGGCGTGCGCATGCGCATGCCCTCGTTAGGTCAACGATCTCAGGCTTTGGGGAGTTCCGAAAGTTACTGGCGGGTGAACTCCCTCACAGATAACCGCCTACCCCCACCCCAAGTGGTGCAAACGATCTTCGTCAAGACCCATGTGGTGGCCGAATTCGTGCACGATGGTGACCCCGATCTCGTGCACCAGGTCGTCGAGGTCCTCGGCCATCAGGCACAGCGGGATCCGGTACAGGCTGATCCGGTCCGGTAGCGCACCGCTGTAGTGCTCCCGCTCGGTGAGGGGGATCCCCTCGTACAACCCGAGGAGCTCGGGATCGTCCACGTGCTCGTCCTCCACCACCACGACGACATTGACGAAGTGGCCGGCGACGTCGGGAGGAAGGTCGTCGAGGGCGTCCGCGACGAGCTCCTCGAACTCCTGGGGTGAGATGGGCTGCACGGCTCGACGGTAGTGCTAGTCCAGATAGTCCCGGAGACGCTGGAACCGACTGCCCTGGCGCAGCTTGGTCAGGGTCTGGGCCTCGATCTGGCGGATCCGCTCCCGGGTCAGGCCGAACTCGTGGCCGATCTCGTCGAGCGTCCTGCGCTTCCCGTCCGTCATCCCGAAACGCATCTTCACCACCGCGGCCTCACGCTCGCCCAGCGTGCGCAGGACTGCCTGGAGCTCGTCCTGCATGAGACCGAAGGCGACGATGTCGGAGGCGACCGGCGCGTCGGCGTCCTCGATGAAGTCGCCGAGGCTGCTGTCGGCCTCGTCGCCGATGACGGACTGCAAGGAGAGGGGCTCACGGGCGTAGCCCAGGATCTCGCGGACCCGCTCGACCGGCAGGTCGAGCTCGGCGGCCAGCTCCTCCGGCGTCCCCTCGCGGCCGAGCGACTGCACCAGCTGGCGCTGGAGCCGGGTCAGCTTGTTGATCTGCTCCACCATGTGGACCGGGATCCGGATGGTCCTGGCCTGATCGGCCATCGCCCGGGTGATGGCCTGCCGGATCCACCAGGTCGCGTACGTCGAGAACTTGAAGCCCTTGGTGTAGTCGAACTTTTCGACGGCGCGGATCAGCCCGAGGTTCCCCTCCTGGATCAGGTCCAGGAAGAGCATCCCCCGGCCCAGGTAGCGCTTCGCGATGGAGACGACGAGGCGGAGGTTGGCCTCGAGCATCTGCTGCCGGGCGAGCATCCCGTCCCTGGCCACCCACTCCAGGTCGAGGCGCTGCCGGGCAGAGATCCGGGTGCCGCCCAGCCCCCCCAGTCCCTGCACCCGCTGGGTCGCGAACAGCCCCGCCTCGATCCGCTTGGCCAGGACGACTTCTTGCTCAGCGGTGAGCAGCGGGGTCTTGCCGATCTCCTTGAGGTAGGCCCGGACGAGGTCGTTGGAGATCCCGCCCTCGCTGGGCTGGTCCAACTCGTCCTGATCCACGCGGAGATCGGCGGCGGTGGTCATGGGGAACCTCCGAAGGTGCTGGGTGCACCTTGTACAACCGCCGGCGGTGCCCCGGAGTTCCCTCTTAGAGCAGGGAACGCAGGACGTACTGCATGATCCCGCCGTTGCGGTAGTAGCCCTGCTCGCCGGGGGTGTCGATGCGGACGATGACGGTGAACGTCGTGTCGTCCGCCTTCACCGTGAGCTGGCGCGGGACGTCCCCACCGCCGGCGATGCCCTCGATGGAGAACACCTCCTGGCCGGTCAGCCCGAGCGAGGCCGCGGTCTGGCCGTCGGTGTACTGCAGGGGGAGCACGCCCATCCCGATCAGGTTGGAGCGGTGGATGCGCTCGTAGGACTCGGCGATGACCGCCCGGACGCCCAGGAGGGCGGTGCCCTTGGCGGCCCAGTCGCGGGAGGAGCCGGAGCCGTACTCCTTGCCGGCCAGGATCATCAGCGGCGTACCCGCGGCCTGGTAGGCCTGCGACGCGTCGTAGATGCTCGTGACGACGCCATCCTTGAGGGTCACCCCGCCCTCGGTGCCGGGGGCGAGCTGGTTGCGCAGCCGGATGTTGGCGAAGGTGCCGCGGATCATGACCTCGTGGTTGCCGCGGCGGCTGCCGTAGCTGTTGAAGTCCTTCGGCGCGACGCCGTGCTCCTGCAGGTAGCGACCGGCGGGGGAGTCTGCCTTGATCGACCCGGCGGGGGAGATGTGGTCGGTGGTGACGCTGTCGCCCAGCACCGCCAGCACCCGGGCGCCGGCGATGTCGGTGAGCGGCTGGGGCTCACGGGTCATGCCGTCGAAGTACGGGGGCTTGCGGACGTAGGTGGACTCCGGGTCCCAGGTGAAGGAGTCGCCGGCCGGGACCGGGATGGCCTGCCAGCGCTCGTCGCCGGCGAAGACGTCGAGGTAGCTGTTGGCGTACATCTGCTCGGTGATCGCCTCACCGACGACCCGCGACACATCGGCCGGGGTGGGCCAGATGTCGCGCAGGTAGACCGGGTTGCCGTCCTGGTCGTTGCCCAGCGGCTCGGTGGTGATGTCCATGTCCATGGTGCCGGCCAGGGCGTAGGCGACCACCAGCGGCGGGCTGGCCAGGTAGTTCATCTTGATGTCGGGGTTGATGCGGCCCTCGAAGTTGCGGTTGCCGGACAGCACCGACACGACCGCCAGGTCGCCCTCGTTGACGGCCGCGGAGACCTCGGTGGGCAGCGGGCCGGAGTTGCCGATGCAGGTGGTGCAGCCGTACCCGACCGTGTTGAAGCCGAGCGTGTCGAGGTAGGAGTTGAGGCCGGCCTTCTCGTAGTAG